>NZ_JACHDN010000001.1:3206533-3527186 GCF_014201095.1 Cellulomonas hominis
GGGACGGCGGCCGGGGCGGCCGGGGCGGTGCCTACGGCGGCGGGCGCGGCGGTGCGTACGGCGGCGGGCGCGGGCCGGGCGGCGGCGGCCCGGGCGGGTCGGGCGGCGGCCGCTGGGAGCGCGGCGGCGGACCCGGCCGGCGCGACGACCGCCGCTGGGACCCCCCGCCGAGCGAGCCGCCCCACGACCCGTCGCAGGAGCCCCCGCACGACCTCGACCACCACGACCCCGGCGAGGGCGCCGTCGCGCTGCCCGCGCCGCGGATGTCGCTGCCCGACCCCCGCGACCCCGTCGCCGCCACCGAGCGCCGGGCGCTCGAGGCCGTGCTGCAGATGCCCGACCTGGTGCCGCCGGAGTTCGACGACCTCGCGCCCGACGCGTTCACCGCCCCGGCGTACCGCGCCGTGCACGCCGCCATCCGCGCGGCCGGGGGAGCGGCGGCCGCCCGGCAGCGGGTCGCGGCGTCGGGACCGGGCGCCACGGTCGGCTGGGTCGAGGCCGTCCGCGAGGAGGCCGCCGGCCCGGTCGAGGGGCTCATCACGCAGCTCGCGGTCGCGCCCCTGCCCGAGGACCGCGCCGACCGGCTGCCCGGCTACGCGCGCGGCCTGGTGATGGCGCTGGTCGAGATGGAGATCACCCGCCACATCGCCGACCTGCGGGGCCGGCTGCAGCGGATGGACGCGCAGGCCGACCCGGACGGGTACCGCGCGCTGGCGGCGGAGCTGTTCGACCACGAGAACCGCCGGCGGGCGCTGCGCGAGAGCGCCTGACGAGCTCCCGCCCGGGTCCGCGCCGCCCGGCGGTACGGTGCCCGGATGGAGCAGTGGGGCGCCGCGCTGTACGGGGAGCCGTGCCGGGAGTGCGGCTACGTCTGGGACCGCACGCCGCAGGAGGCCGTGCACGCCGTGGAGGACGTCCCCGGGCGGTTCGCGGCCGTCCTGGTGACCGCCCCCGAGCCGCTGTGGCACCCCGACCTCGGCTGGTCCACCGCGGGGTACCTGCGGCACGTCGCCGACAACCTGGAGATCTGGGCGTACCGGCTGGACGCCGCCCGGGTGGACGGCCGCACCGCCACGCAGGGCTACGACCCGGACGAGCTCGCCCGGGTGCGCGACTACCGGCACGCCACCGTCGGGGCGTCCCTGCTGGCCCTGCGCCGCGCGGTGCCGGGCTGGGCGGACGCGGTGGGCGCGGCGCTCGCGGAGGGCGTCGTCCTGGACCACGCGACCCGCGGCCCGCAGCGCGCGCAGGACGTGGCGCGGAACAACGCGCACGACGCGCTGCACCACCTGCACGACGTCCGCCGCATCGTCGAGCACGCGGCGGCGTCGCGACCGGGGGCGTGACGGCGCGCCGGCCCGGGGCGTCTACCCTGCTGCCCATGACGACTGCGGAGGCCGCCCCCGGCCAGGACCTGCCCGACGAGCGCGAGATCCTGGGCTGGGACCAGTTCGGGGAGGCCGCGCGGGACCTGGCGCGCGAGGTGCGGGACTCGGGCTTCGAGCCGGACGTGGTCGTCGCGGTGGCCCGGGGCGGGCTGCTGCCCGCCGGCGCGCTGTCCTACGCGCTGGGGCTCAAGGCGTGCGGCACGCTGAACGTCGAGTTCTACACCGGCATCGACGCGCGGCTGCCCGACCCCGTGGTGCTGCCGCCGCTGCTGGACACCGCCGCGCTGGTCGGCCGGCGCGCGCTGGTCGTCGACGACGTCGCGGACACCGGCGAGACCCTGGCCCTCGTGCAGCGGCTGGTCGCGGGGCACTGCGAGGAGGCGCGCACCGCGGTGCTGTACGCCAAGTCGCACTCGATCGTCGCGCCGGACTTCGTGTGGCGCCGGACCGACCGGTGGATCACGTTCCCCTGGTCGGCGCTGCCGCCGGTCTGAGTCACGCCCCGCCGAGGCCCTCGGCCCGGGCGCGCACGATCGCCGCGGACCGGTCGGGCACCTCGAGCTTGGTGAGCACGTTCGCGACGTGGTTCCGCACCGTCTTCGCGGACAGCCCGAGCCGGCGCGCGATGACGACGTTGTCGTGCCCGCCGGCCACCAGGTCCAGCACCTCGCGCTCCCGGTCGGTCAGCCGCGGGAACGGCACCCGCACCGCGGTCCGGCCGCCGAGCACGTAGGACATGGCCCGCGCCGCGACGCTGGGGCCGAGGATCATCTCGCCCGCCGCGACCGCGCGTACGGCCCGCTCGACCTGCTCCGGCGGCGCGGACTTCACCAGGTACCCGCGCGCCCCGGCCCGCACCGCGGCCACCACGGCGTCGTCGTCCTCGCGCATGCTCATCACGAGCACCGCGACGCCGGGCCGCGCCTCGACCAGGTCGCGGGTCACGTCCACGCCGGAGCCGTCGCCGAGGTCGAGGTCCATGACCACCACGTCGGCGTCCGGCCGGTCGGCGCCGCCCGGCCCGGTCAGGAGCGCGCGGGCCTCCGCCGCGCTCGCCGCCGACCCGACCACCTCGACGCCGGGCAGGGACCCGAGCAGCGCCGCCATGCCGATCCGGAAGACGGGGTGGTCGTCGACCAGCGCCACCCGCACCGTCACGTCGTCACCGCCGCCCCGGCCGCGTCGGCGACGGGGGAGCCGGGCACCAGCGGCAGCACCGCCCGCACCCGCGTCCCGGGCGCCGCGTCGGCGACCGCGACCCAGCCGCCGAGCTCCTCGGTGCGCTCGCGCATGGACCGGGTGCCGACCCCGACCGTCCCGCCCGGTCCGCGCCCGTCGTCCTCGCACCGCACCTCGATCGACTCCGTGTGGCGCAGCACCGTGAGCCGGCAGCCGGCCGCGCCGGAGTGCCGCTGCGCGTTGCGCGCCGCCTCGCTCAGCACCGCGTAGGCCGCCGCGGCCACGACGGGGTCCAGGTCGCCGGGGTCGTCGCCGGCCACCGCGACGGCGAACCCGTCGCGGCCCAGCCGGTCCGCGAGGTCCGCGAGCGCGGGACCCAGCCCGTGCTCGTCGAGCACCGGCGGCAGCAGGCTGCGCGCGAGGTCGCGGACGTCCTCGACCCGGCGCTCCGCCTCGTCGTGCAGCGCCCCCAGGGTCTCGCGGGCGGCGGCCACGTCGGCGGGCCGGCCGCTGTCCAGCAGGTTCACCGCGCCCTGCAGGCCGAGGCGGACGCCGGACAGCCAGGGCCCGAGCCCGTCGTGCAGCTCCCGCCGGATCGCGCGGCGCTCCCGCAGGCGGGCGGACGTCGCGGCGTCCCGGGCGCGCTCCAGGTCCCGCGCCCGGCGGCGAGCGCCAGGCCGGCCGCGACGACGGGCTGGAGCTGGTCGAGCGCGGCGTGGCTGCGGGCGTCCAGCCGCTCGCCGGGCGGCGCGGTGACGGCGAGGTCGCCGACCACCACCCCGCCGCGGACGACCGGCACGTGCACCGGCGCGGAGGTGGGTGTGCCCCAGGCCGCGGCGAGCGGGTCGGCGTCGGTGGTCGCGAGCCGGACGGACTCCAGCCGCAGCGACTCGCCGACGCTGCCGACGAGCCCGTCGAGCAGGTCGGCCGCCCCGCCCGTCCCGGCCAGGCTGCGCCCGAGCCGCAGCGCGGCGCGCCCCGGGTCGGTGGCCTCGCCGTACACGAGGTGCCGCACGCGCGTCTGGAGCCACCCGCGCACGGGCTGCAGCAGCAGCACCACCCCGACGGCGGCGGCGACCTGGGCACCCGGCGTGCTGGTGCCCGCCAGCGCGGACACGCCCGCGGTGACCAGGGCGTACACACCGGCCAGCACGAGCGCGAGCAGCGCGGCGACGGTGGCGCGGCTGACGGCGAGGTCCAGACCCCACAGCCGGTTGCGCAGCACGGTCACCAGCAGGGCGGCCGGGAACAGCGCCTGGCAGACCAGGTGGCTCACCGGGATCGCGAGGAACGCCGCCGGCCCGGGGTCCGCGAGCAGCAGCGGCACGAAGGACACCGCCATGATCCCGGTCGCCACGGCCAGCACCCCGAGGCCGCGCCGCTCGGCCTCGGGCCCGCGGCGGAACCGCCACCAGGTCGCGGCGGCGGTCACCAGGCCGGCGACGACGACCAGGCCGATGGCCAGTGCGGCGTCGGACCACGGCGTCAGCAGCCGGGTCCCGGTCAGCAGCAGCGCCGACCCGGTCCCCAGTGCGACCCCGGCCCAGGCCCACGGGCCCAGCCGCCGGTCCCGGGCGAGCCACGGCACCACGGTGAACAGGGCCACGGTGCCGGGCACCCAGATCCAGCTGAACGTCCCCACCAGCCAGTCGAGCGGCGGCACGCCGGGCCGCCCGGCGGCGAACGTGCCCCAGGCGCCGCCGACGGCGGAGACCCCGCCGGCCAGGCCGGTGAACGCCACCAGCCAGCCGACGGGGTGCCGCCGCCGGGACAGGATGACCGCCCCGACGGTGCCGTAGACCGCCGCGACCGTGACGTCCACGGCGGTGAAGAGCAGGTCCCCGGCGGTCATGCCGCCCCCGGCCGCGACGTGCAGCACGGTCGCGGTCCCGGCGAGCAGCCAGGCCACCAGCGCGATGGTGACGGCGACCCGGGGCAGGCCGCCGCCCGCGCGCGCCGCCGACCCCTCCCGCACCATGGCGTCACCGTAGGGGCAAACCACCACAGAGCGGGAGGGATCGGACAGGTCGGTGCGGGTGATCGTCACTTCCGGTCGCCGGCGGCGAACCCGATCGCGACGACCAGCAGCCAGAGCGGCCCGGTGAAGCCCGCCATGTACTGCAGCGGCGACATGCCGAGCAGCAGGGTCAGGCCGCCGAGCACCGCGCTCACCCAGCCGATCCACCGCGGGGCGGCGCCGTGCCGCAGCGCCGCGACGGCGACCGCCACCCCCGCCAGGCCCGCGCCCACCCACAGCCACGGGATCGTCGCGACCCAGTCGGCGTAGAACGCCCCGGACTCCGGCACGATCAGGTCGGTGTCGCCCAGGCCGAACAGGAACTGCGTGTCCAGGCCGGAGCCGAGCAGCCCGGCGACGGCCACGAGCAGCAGCCCGCCGGACGCCACGGACGGCAGCAGGCTCCCCGCGGGTGCCTGCTGCGCGAGCCGCCGGGACAGCCCGGCCGCGAAGACCACCACGAGCACCGTGGCGATCAGCGTCGCGGTGTGGAACAGCAGCTGCGTGGCGATCCGGCCCGAGAGGTCCGCGACGATCGCCTCGGCGTCGCCGGCGGTCTCCTCCCAGTTCACGCCGAGCGCCATGGACGCCTGGATCGAGACGAGGCCGGCGAGCCCCGCGCCGATCCCGGCGAACGCCCAGCCCCGCGGCTGCGGCCGGACGCGGGCCTCGCCGGTGCCGCCCCCTGCTGCGGCACCGACGGCGGCCGAGCGCCCTGCGGTGGTGGTGTCGTGCGTGGTCATGTCGTGCTCCTCGGTCGAGGGGAGGCGGTGCGCCTCCCGCTGACCACGACGCTCGGCGGGCGGGCGTCCCGGGCGGAAGGGCGCGGCGCCCGGGTGGCCGGGCAGTTCGGCCGGGCGCCCCGGCCGCGGTATCGCGGTGCGGGCCGGGCGGCGTCGTCGTTACACTCGTGCGCACAGGCACCGATCCGGCCATCACCGGGGAGCCTCCGGAAGAACAGGGCGCCGCTGCGGCGGGGCCCCCAGTAGAACCGGACGGGGCAGGCCCGTCACAGCCGCAGCGAGAGTGGTCGCGCGCCGGACCCCGGGTCACCGGGAGCCGGCGGACGGCAAGCGGGGTGGTACCGCGGTGCCCCCGGGTCTCGGCCCGGGGCGTCGTCCCCGTGGACCGCACCGCACCGCGCCCCGCCCGCCGGGACGCCGACCACAGGAGCGCCATCCGCCATGGCCTACCCGCTGCACCGCACCCCCACCGGCCGCCGCGCCGCCCCGGTCGCCCCCGGCGCCTCCTTCGGGCTGCCCGCGTCCCCGGACCTCCCGGCGCTGGAGAAGGACGTCCTCGCGTACTGGGAGACGGACGGCACCTTCCAGGCGTCGATCGACGCCCGCGAGGCCGGCGAGGACGGCGCGAACGAGTTCGTGTTCTACGACGGCCCGCCGTTCGCCAACGGCCTGCCGCACTACGGCCACCTGCTGACCGGGTACGCCAAGGACATCGTCGGCCGGTACCAGACGCAGCGCGGGCGCCGCGTGGAGCGCCGGTTCGGCTGGGACACGCACGGCCTGCCGGCGGAGCTCGAGGCGGAGCGGATCCTCGGCATCACCGACAAGTCCCAGATCGAGGAGATGGGCATCCAGGCGTTCAACGACGCCTGCCGGACCTCGGTGCTGCGGTACACCGACGAGTGGCGCGTGTACGTCACCCGCCAGGCGCGCTGGGTCGACTTCGACCACGACTACAAGACCCTCGACCCCACGTACATGGAGTCGGTGATCTGGGCGTTCAAGCAGCTCTACGACAAGGGCTGGGCGTACGAGGGCTACCGCGTGCTGCCCTACTGCTGGAACGACCAGACGCCGCTGTCGAACCACGAGCTGCGGATGGACGACGACGTCTACAAGGACGTCCAGGACCAGACCGTGACGGTGACGTTCCCGCTCGTCGGGGACCGGGCCGAGGAGCTCGGCCTCGCCGGCGTCGCCGCGCTCGCCTGGACGACGACCCCGTGGACGCTGCCGAGCAACTCGGCGCTCGCGGTCGGCCCCGACATCACGTACGCCGTCGTGCCCGCGGGCCCGGAGGGCACCACCGCGTCGGCCGGGCAGCTGCTGCTCGCGCGGGACCTCGTCGGCCGGTACGCCAAGGACCTCGGCTACGCGTCCGCCGACGACGCCCTGGCCGCCGTGGCCCGCGAGCTGCGCGGCGCCGAGCTGCTCGGCGTGCGGTACGCGCCGCTGTTCGGCTACCTCGCCGACCAGCCCGGCATGGCCGAGCACGGCTACCAGGTGCTGCTCGCCGACTACGTCACGACCGAGGACGGCACCGGCGTCGTGCACCAGGCTCCGGCGTACGGCGAGGTCGACCAGGAGACCTGCGAGGCGGCGGGCATCCCGACCGTGCTCAGCGTCGACGAGGGCGGCCGGTTCACCTCCCTGGTCCCGGACTTCCAGGGCCTGCAGGTGTTCGACGCGAACAAGCCGATCACGCAGCGGCTGCGGGCCGACGGCCGGCTGCTGCGCCAGGCGTCGTACGTGCACTCCTACCCGCACTGCTGGCGCTGCCGGAAGCCGCTGATCTACAAGGCGGTGTCGTCCTGGTTCGTCAAGGTCACGGCGTTCCGCGACCGGATGGTGGAGCTCAACCAGGACATCTCCTGGGTGCCGGAGCACATCAAGGACGGGCAGTTCGGCAACTGGCTCGCGAACGCCCGCGACTGGTCCGTGTCCCGCAACCGGTACTGGGGGACGCCGATCCCGGTGTGGGTGAGCGACGACCCGGCGTACCCGCGCGTCGACGTGTACGGCTCGTTCGCCGAGCTGGAGGCCGACTTCGGCCGGCTGCCCCTGAACGATGCCGGCGAGCCGGACCTGCACCGGCCGTTCATCGACGACCTGACCCGCCCGAACCCGGACGACCCGACGGGCACGTCCACGATGCGCCGCATCCCGGACGTGCTGGACGTGTGGTTCGACTCCGGGTCGATGCCGTACGCGCAGGTGCACTACCCGTTCGAGAACGCGGACTGGTTCGCCCGCCACTACCCGGGCGACTTCATCACGGAGTACATCGGGCAGACGCGCGGCTGGTTCTACCTGCTGCACGTGCTGGCCACCGCGCTGTTCGACCGGCCCGCCTTCCGGACGTCGGTCTCCCACGGCATCGTGCTGGGCTCCGACGGCCGGAAGATGAGCAAGTCGCTGCGGAACTACCCGGACGTCAACGAGGTGTTCGACCGCGACGGCTCCGACGCGATGCGCTGGTTCCTCATGGCGTCGCCGATCCTCCGCGGCGGGAACCTGGTCGTCACCGAGGAGGGCATCCGCTCGGAGGTCCGCCAGGTCCTGCTCCCGCTGTGGAGCACCTGGTACTTCTTCGCGCTGTACGCCAACGCGGCGGACGGCGGCGCCGGGATCACCGCGCGGCGGGTCACGCCCGACACCCCCGTCACGACGATGGACCGCTACGTCCTGGCCCGGACCCGCCGGCTCGTCGAGACGGTGACCGCGCAGCTCGACGCGTACGACGTCCCCGGGGCGTGCGAGACCGTGCGGGTGCACCTGGACCTGCTGACCAACTGGTACGTCCGCACGCAGCGCGACCGGTTCTGGGCGGAGGACCAGGCGGCGTTCGACACGCTGTGGACCGCGCTGGAGACGCTGACCCGCGTCATGGCGCCGCTGGCCCCGCTGCTGAGCGAGGAGGTGTGGCGCGGCCTGACCGGCGGGCGCTCGGTGCACCTCACCGACTGGCCCGTGCTGGGCGACGGCGGAGCGGACGACCTCGCGCTCGCGGCCGACGACGACCTGGTCGCCGCGGTCGACGGCGTGCGGGAGGCCGTCTCGGCGGCGCTCGCGCTGCGCAAGGCCAACGGCCTGCGCGTCCGGCAGCCGCTGAACGAGCTCCGGGTCGCCACCGCGTCGCCCGAGGCGCTGGCCCCGTTCGCCGACCTGCTGGCCGCCGAGCTCAACGTCAAGCACGTCGCGCTGTCCACGGTCGAGGAGGCCGCGGCCGGGGGCGTCGCGGTCCGGAGCACCCTCGCGGTGAACGCCCGCGCGGCCGGACCCCGCCTGGGCCGGGGCGTGCAGTCCGTCATCCGCGCCGCCAAGGCCGGGGACTGGTCGGCCGACGACGAGGGCCGGGTCGTGGTGCGCACGGACGAGGGCGACGTCCCGGTGCTGGACGGCGAGTACGAGCTCACGACGACGATCGACGTCACGTCCGCCGAGGGCGAGGCGCCGACCCTGGCCGCGGGGGTCCTGCCCTCGGGCGGGTTCGTGGTGCTCGACCTGGCGCTCGACGACGCGCTGCGCGCCGAGGGCTACGCCCGCGACGTGGTCCGCGCCGTGCAGGACGCCCGCAAGGCGGCCGACCTCGTCGTCACCGACCGGATCCGGCTCACGCTCGGCGTCCCTGCGGAGCACGAGGCGGCGGTCGCGGCGCACCGGGACTTCATCGCCCGGGAGACCCTGGCGACGGAGGTCGTGGTCGAGCAGGCCGCCGACCTGACGGTCGAGGTCGCCCGGGTCTGACGGCCGGCGCCCTCCGCCTCTCGAGTGGAGGGTTCTGCCCGACACGCCCGGCGTGTCGTGGCGGAACCCTCCACTGGGTACCCCGGGCGTGCGCGTGCACTCCCGGCGCCGGGTGCGCCGGGTGGGTCAGGGGCGCGGGCCGTAGCCCGGCGCGGTGTCCACGTCGAGCCACGTGAGCGCGTCCGCCACGAAGGACTGGGTGCCGACCGCGAGGAAGCCACCGCCCCGGGCCGCCTCGCGCAGCGCGTCCGCCGCGTCCAGCACCGCGCCGTGCCGGGCGAGCGCGGCGAACGGCAGGTGCGTGCCCGTGCGGGCGAGCAGCACGCGGTCGAACCCGGCCAGCGCGGCGAGGCAGTCGTCGACGGGCTTGTCGTCCGGCAGGCACACCACGGCGGTGTCCCGGACCCCGCGCCAGGCGGCGTACTCGGCGGCCGCGGCGGCGACGGCCTCGGGGGTGATGCCGCCGTCCACCACGACCTGGGCGCCGCCCGGCGCGACGTGCCGGCTGCACCGGCCGGGCAGCCGGACCGTGCCGAGCAGGTCCCGCAGGCCGTCCGAGGGCGCCTCCGCGCCGAGCCGCGCCGCCAGCCGACGCCCCGCGGCGACCCCGAGCCCCGCGGCGGACCGGACCAGCGGCGGCAGCCCGCCGGGCAGCGCCGGGTCGGGGGCGTCCACGACGACGACCTCCGCGCCCGCCGCACTCGCCGCGCGGTGCACGACCGCCGCGACCGCCGGGTCCTGCGGCACGGTGACGACGGCCGCGGTGCCCGGGACGACGACGCCGAGCAGGTCCTCGGCGATGCGCTCGACGGTCCCGCCGAGCAGGTCGCCGTGCTCCCGGAACACCGGCGTCACCGCGACGACCGCCGGCGGGAACAGGCTGACCTCGTCCGAGCGCCCGCCCAGGCCCTCCTCGAGCACGAGCGCGTCGGCGCCCCGCTCCGTCAGCCACGCCACCCCCGCCACGGTGAACGCCCCGGTGGGGGACAGGTAGCCGCCCGGCTCGGCGGGCACGGCGGCCCGCGCGGCGCGCAGCCGGTCGCCGAGGTCCTCGTACGCGGCGACGTCGATCGCGGCGCCGTCCAGCCGGATCCGGTCCAGGTTCGACCGCAGCCCGGGCGACGTCACCAGCCCGACCCGGGGCGCGCCGCCGCCGGGCCGCGCCGCCGCCGACAGCGTCGCCGCGGCGTGCAGCGCGGCCGTGCCCTTGCCCTTGGACCCGACGACCGCCAGCACCGGCGGGGGCGTCGCCCCGGCGAGCAGCCGGTCGGCCACGGCCCGGGCGCGGGGGAGCGACCGCCGGTCCCCGGGGCGGCGGGCGGCCCACTCCGCGAAGTACGCCTCGTCGCCGGGCAGGTGCGTGCCGGTCACGGCAGCTCGTCCCCCTCCGGCGCGGCCCGGCGGCCGACGTCCGGGATCCGCACGGATGCGAGCGCGAGCGCGGAGATCACGACGGTGCCACCGCCGAGCAGGAGCCAGTTCGGGTCGGGCAGCGCGGCGCCCGCGAGCAGCAGGCCGGCGGCCGGCACCACGAGCTGGTTGAGGTTGCGCGCCAGGGCGGGCCGGACGCGGCGCCGCACGGTCACGACGGTGGCCGGCGGGCAGCCGAGCGCCCGGCGCGCCGGGGCGGACAGCCGCGCGACCAGGTGCGGCGAGAAGTCGTCGGGCAGCGCGGCCGACTGCAGGTTGACGCGCTGCGCGCCCTTCGCCCCGGGCAGCGGGCCGCCCGTGGTGTGCGGCTCGTGGTCGGTGACCGCCAGGGCCACCACCTCGCGGGCGCCCCAGGCCACGAGCACCTGGTCGCCGGGGCGGATGCCGAGCCGCTCGAACGCCGACCCGTGCAGCGCGACGACCGCCGCCTCGTCGTCGCCGGCGTGCGCCTGCGTCACCCGGACCGCGACCGACGGCGCGCGGAACACCGCCCGGAGCGTGCGCTCCACCCCGCGGCCGACCGCCCGCCGGGCGCGGTCGGGCCGTACGCGCCGGGTGCCGGACGGCGGCAGCGGGGCGGGCAGGTCCACCACGCGCACCCGGGTGTCGGCGGCGACGTGCTGGAGCACGCGGGTGGCGTACGACATCCGCACGGCGCCGGCCGGGACGTGGTCGGCCGGCACGGCGGTGACCACCGCGGCGACCCCCTCGTGCACGAGCAGCGCCCGCGCGGGGCCGCCGGGGCGGTCCCCGGGGCTGACCTGCACCTCGCCCGGCCCCGGCATGTCGTCGATCCGGACGGAGAGCACCCGCAGCGCGCGCACGGGGGGCACCGTCACCTCGACCGGCGCGTCCTCGGGGCCGCCGAGCAGCGTCGCGAGCCGCCGGGAGACCCCGACCTCGCCCGGGCCGAGGCCGGCGGCGGACGGCGGGAGGGCGGGGTCGTCCCGGCTCCACGCCCACGCGTGCTCGGCGCGGTCGCCGCGGCGCACGGTCACCAGGACGGGGTCGGCGTCCCGGTCCAGGCGTTCCGGCGGCAGCACGGCGACGGGGAAGCCCGCGGCGACCGGCACCACCCGGGGCGCCAGCGCCGTCGTCTCCGGCGTCGCCGTCACGCGCGGATCCCCGCCGCGATCGCCCCCAGCGCGGCGAGCAGCGCCCCGGCGAGACGCTCCTGGCCCTGCTCCCCGGCGACCGGCGGCCGCAGGTGCGCCCCCACCTCGACCTGCACGGCCGGCACCCCCTGCGCCTGCGCCCACGCGGTGACCGTCGTCGGCCGCATCGCGTCGAACAGCCCGTCCGTCGTCACCCGCAGCCCGGTCGCGCGCAGCGCCTCGACGGCGGCGTCCGTGCCGGCCGGCCGCACGCCGGGGCCGAGCCCGAGGTCCAGGTCGTAGCCGGGCCGGGTCCGCATCCCGTGCAGGTCGACCACGGCCGCGGGCCGCAGCGCCGCGAGCCGGTCCTTCAGCGGGTGGTGCGCGTCCCAGTTCGCGTCACCGCCGGCCGCGCCCAGGGCCACGACCGCCGCGCAGCCGGTCACCTCCGCCAGCAGCAGCGCGAGGCCGCCGGTGCCCCGGTCGGCGAGCTTGGTGCGGTCGTCGCGCCGGTGGTTGCACGCGTGCGGGGCCGTGACGACGACGGTCGGCGCGGCCGCCCCCACGACCACGAGCCCGTCCGGGTCGCCGGCGTCCGGGTCGCCCGCGTAGCCGTCCGCGGCGAACGGCGCCTCGAGCGCGGCCCAGCGCAGCGCGAACGGGGTGGCGACGGCCGTCTGACCTGGTGGGGTGTGCACCGCCCCAGGGTGCCACGGCGTCCCCGCCCGCCGGGCCGGTCCGGCGGCCCGTATGCTCGTGCCTCGTGACCGACCCGCTGGACGAGGTGCTGCGCGGCATCATGGAGCGCGCCCCCGAGGACGACATCGACCCGACCCTGGAGCGCGTGCGGGCGGTGTGCGAGCTGCTCGGCGACCCGCAGCGGGCGTACCGCGTGGTGCACCTGACGGGGACCAACGGCAAGTCCTCGACGGCCCGCATGGTCGAGCGCCTGGTGCGCGAGCACGGCCTGCGCACCGGCCGGTTCACCAGCCCGCACCTGAACCGGGTGACCGAGCGCATCGCGATCGACGGCGAGCCGATCAGCGACGAGCGGTTCGTCGAGGTCTGGCAGGACGTCGCGCCGTACGTGCACATGGTCGACGCGCGCGAGCAGGCCGAGGGCCGGCCGCGGCTGTCGTTCTTCGAGGTGTTCGCGGTCATGGCGTTCGCCGCGTTCGCGGACGCCCCGGTGGACGTCGCGGTCGTCGAGGTGGGCCTCGGGGGCCGCTGGGACGCCACCAACGTCGCCGACGGCGAGGTCGCCGTCATCACCCCGGTCGCCTACGACCACGAGCGGTACCTCGGGCACACCCTGGTCGAGATCGCGGGGGAGAAGGCCGGCATCGTCAAGGACGGCGCCACCCTCGTGCTGTCCCGCCAGGAGGAGGACGCCGAGGGCGTGATCCTGCACGCCGCGGCCGAGCACGGCGCCCGGGTGGTCCGCGAGGGCGTCGACATCGACGTCGTCGACCGGCGGGTCGCGGTCGGCGGGCAGCTGCTCGACCTGCGGGGCACGGGTGGCGTCTACACCGAGGTGTTCCTCCCGCTGCACGGCGAGCACCAGGCGCACAACGCGCTCGCGGCGCTCGCCGCCGTGGAGGCGCTGATGGCCGGCGGCGGCGCGCTCGACGGCTCCGTGGTCGAGGCCGCCTTCGCGGACGTCGACTCCCCGGGCCGGCTGGAGCTGGTCCGGTCCAGCCCGACGGTGCTGGTGGACGGCGCGCACAACCCGGCCGGCGCGCAGGCGCTCGTGACGGCGGTGGAGGAGGCGTTCGCGTTCCAGCGCGTCGTCGGCGTGGTCGGCGTCATGGCGGACAAGGACGCCGAGGGCTTCCTGTCCGTCCTCGAGCCGTCGTTCGCGGAGATCGTCGTCACCCGGTCGTCCTCGCCGCGCGCGATGGACCTCGAGGACCTGGCCGAGATCGCGGTCGAGGTGTTCGGCGAGGACCGCGTGCACGTGCGCGAGCGGCTGGACGACGCGGTGACCCTCGCGGCCGACCTCGCCGAGCGCGAGGTGGACCGGGGCGCGGCCGTGGTCGTCACGGGCTCGTTCCCGCTCGTCGCCGAGGCCCGGGTCCTGACCGGCCGGGCGTGACGGGCCCCCGCCGGCCCTGCACGAACGTGCACGGGCGCCGCACGGTCGCCCCTTGACGCCCGCCACCTGCGCGGCGAGTGTGAGCACTGTCGCGGCGACGGCGCCGCGCCCGGTCGCTGCGAAGGGGATCCCGACGTGAAGAAGCTCATCAACGACCCGCAGGACGTCGTCGCCGAGTCCGTCGAGGGGTTCGGCCTCGCGCACGCCGACGTGGTGCAGGTGCACACCGACCCCTTGTTCGTGTCCCGCGCGGGCGGTCCGGTCAGCGGCAAGGTCGGCCTGGTCTCCGGCGGCGGCTCCGGCCACGAGCCGCTGCACGCGGGGTTCGTCGGCGACGGCATGCTCGACGCCGCCGTCCCCGGCGCCATGTTCACCTCGCCGACGCCCGACCAGATCGCCCCCGCGTTCGCCGCGGCCGACGGCGGCGCGGGCGTGCTCGCGATCGTGAAGAACTACACCGGCGACGTCCTCAACTTCGAGACGGCCGCCGAGCTGGCCGACGCCGACGACCTCACGGTCCGCACCGTCGTGGTGAACGACGACGTCGCCGTCGAGGACTCGCTGTACACCGCCGGCCGCCGCGGCGTCGCGGGCACCGTCGCGGTCGAGAAGATCGCGGGTGCCGCCGCCGCGCGCGGCGACGACCTGGACGCCGTCGTCGCGGTGGCCGAGAAGGTCGTCGCGAACGTGCGGTCGATGGGCGTGGCGCTCACCGCCTGCACGGTGCCGCACGCGGGCAAGCCGTCGTTCGACCTGCCCGAGGACGAGATCGAGATCGGCATCGGCATCCACGGCGAGCCGGGCCGGCGGCGCATCCCGCTGGCCGGCGCGGACGAGATCACCGAGATGCTGCTGACCCCGGTGGCCGACGACCTCGCCCTGGCGTCCGGCGAGAGCGTGCTCCTGTTCGTCAACGGCATGGGGGGCACGCCGCTGAGCGAGCTCTACGTCGTCTATCGTCAGGCACGCAGGCTGCTCGAGGGCCGCGGGGTCACCGTGACCCGGTCGCTCGTGGGCAACTATGTGACATCACTGGAGATGCAGGGCGCCTCGGTCACTGTGCTCCGGCTGGACGACGAGCTCACCGCGCTGTGGGACGCGCCGGTGCGCACGGCTGCGCTGCACTGGTAGCCGGTTCGCCGTCCTCCCGGGTGCGTGGCCGTCGTCCCGACGGCGGAGGTGGGAGCGGAGCATGACGGATTCCCTGGGTGCGGCCTGGGCGGTCGCCTGGGTGCGCCGGACGGCGCAGGTCGTCGCCGAGAACCGGGAGGAGCTCATCGAGCTCGACCGGCAGATCGGGGACGGCGACCACGGCGAGAACCTGTCCCGGGGGTTCACCGCGGTGCTGGGCAAGCTCGACGCCCTGGACGCGCCGCCCGGCGACGTCGGCTCCGTGCTCAAGCTCGTCGCCACCACGCTGATGTCCACGGTCGGCGGCGCGGCGGGCCCGCTGTACGGCACCGCCTACCTGCGCGCCGCGAAGGTCACCGGCCTGCCCGAGCTCGACAGCGCCGCGGTCGTGGCGATGCTCGAGGCGGGGCTGGAGGGCATCGTCGTGCGCGGCAAGGCCACCACCGGCGAGAAGACGATGGTCGACGCCTGGACGCCCGCGGTCGAGGCGGCCGTCCAGGCGGCCGACGCCGGGGCCTCGCCCGCGGCGGTGCTCGCGGCGGCGGCCGAGGCCGCGCGCGCCGGCGCGGAGGCCACGATCCCGCTCGTCGCCACCAAGGGCCGCGCGTCCTACCTCGGCGAGCGGTCCGCGGGCCACCAGGACCCGGGCGCGACGTCGAGCGCGCTGATCCTCGAGGCCGCGGCGGCGACCGCGGCGGGGGGCGCGTCGTGACCGCGCCGGTCGCGCTCGTGCTCGTCTCGCACTCGGCGCGGCTGGCCGAGGGCGTCCGCGAGCTCGCCGCGCAGATGGCGCCCGACGTGCTGATCCTCGCCGCGGGCGGGGACGGGTCGGGCGGGCTGGGCACGAGCTTCGACCTGGTCGAGCAGGCGCTGACCGAAGCGACGGCCGACCGCCGGTCCGCGGTGGTGCTCACGGACCTCGGCTCGGCGGTGCTCACGGCGGAGTCCGTGCTCGAGTTCCTCGACGAGGACGTGGCGGCCCGGGTGCACCTCGCGGACGCGCCGCTGGTGGAGGCCGCGGTCGCCGCGGGGGTCACCGCGGCGGGCGGGGCGCCGGTCGGCGAGGTGCTCGGTGCGGCCGTCGCGGCCGGGGCCGGGTTCCCGCACGCGGTCGGGGCGGGCGAGGTGCCCCCGGAGGAGCCGGCGGCCGCCGCGCCCGCAGCGGTCGCGCCGCCCGCCGCGCACGAGCCCGAGCACCCCATCACCGCGCAGGTCGTCGTCCGGAACCCGATGGGCCTGCACGCGCGCCCGGCGGCGGTGCTCGCCCGCATGATGGCCGGCTTCGACGCCGCCGTGCAGGTGGACGGGGTGAACGGCGCGAGCGTGCTGGAGCTCATGCAGCTCGGCGCCACGCAGGGCCGCACGCTCGAGGTCTCGGCCACCGGCCCGCAGGCCCGGGTGGCGGTGGACGCGTTCGTCGGGGCGGTCGAGGAGGGCTTCGGCGAGGTGTGAGCCGGTTCACCCGGTAGTCGCCTGGAGCAACTCTGCATGACGTGCAAGAATGCATGGCATGCAGGCATCCGACGAGCCCGAGGGGCTGCGCGCGCGCAAGAAGCGCGCCCGGCTCGAGGCGCTCGTCGACGCCACCCACCGGCTCGCCGGTGAGCACGGCCTCGACCACGTCACCGTGGAGGCCGTCTGCGCCGAGGTCGGGGTCTCGGTGCGCACCTTCTTCAACTACTTCGAGTCCAAGGACGACGCCGTGCTCGGCATGGCGCACTGGCGGATCGACCCGGTCGCGGCGGAGGCGTTCGCCGCGGGCGGCCCGAGCGGGGACCTGCTGCCCGACATGCAGGTGCTGGTGGCGAGCGTGCTCGACCACCCGCCGCTCGGCAAGGAGCGGATGGAGCGCGCGTTCGAGGTGGCCAAGGGTCACCCCGAGCTGTTCGTCCGCGCCTACACGCACGTGCAGGGCCTGCACGACGAGATCGCGGCCCTGGTCCGGCGCCGGCTCGGCCCGGCCACCGACGAGTCGGTGGTCACGATGGTCGGTGCCCTGCTGATGCTGCTGTCGCACGCCACGTTCGTCCGGTGGGACGCCACCGGCGGGGCGGGCGACGTGCACGACCACCTGCCGTCGGTGGTCGCGGACCTGGCGGGCATCCTCGCCCCGGCCGCGCGCCCGGCCGGCTGACCCCGCCGCCCACCGGCACCACCCGCACCACCCGCACGACCACCTCCGCCGGCGCACCCCCGGGCGCCGGACGCCACCACCCCGCCGACGACGGCGCCGCCCGCGAGCCGTCGCGCGGCGCGCGCCCGCCGTCCGCCCGTACGAGAACGGACCCACCCATGGCGACCCCCGCCCCCGCCCCGGACAAGCCGCTGGTCGAGCTCAACCAGCGCACCGTCTGGCTGATCTTCGGCGCGCTGCTGGCCAGCATGCTGCTGTCGTCCCTCGACCAGTCGATCGTCGGCACCGCGATGCCCACGATCGTCGGCGAGCTGGACGGCGTCGAGCACCAGGGGTGGGTCGTGACGATCTACATCCTGGCCATCGCGATCGTCATGCCCCTGTACGGCAAGTTCGGCGACCTCTGGGGGCGGCGCTGGCCGTTCCTCGTGGCCATCGGGCTGTTCACGGTGGCCTCGGCCGGCGCGGGCTTCGCGCAGTCGTTCGGGGAGCTCGTCGCGTGGCGCGGCATCCAGGGGCTCGGCGGCGGCGGGCTGATCATCCTGTCGCAGGCGATCATCGCGGACATCGTGCCCGCGAAGGACCGCGGGAAGTACATGGGGCCGATGGGCGCGCTGTTCGGCGTCTCGGCCGTCGCGGGTCCGCTCCTCGGCGGCCTGTTCACCGACCACGCGGACTGGCGCTGGTGCTTCTGGGTCAACATCCCGGTCGGCATCGCGGCGTTCGTCACCGCGTGGTTCACGCTCAAGCTTCCGTCGCACCGCTCGGGCCGCCGCCTGGACGTCGCGGGCATCGTGCTGCTGACGCTCGCCACCTCCGGCATCGTGCTCGTGACGTCGTGGACGTCGCTGACGGGCGCGGGCGGCTACGACTGGTCCGATTCGCGCCTGGTCGGCCTGCTGGTCGGCACCGTCGTCGCGATCGGCCTGTTCATCGCGGTCGAGCTGCGCGCCGTCGAGCCCATCCTCCCGCTGCGGCTGTTCAAGAACCCGACGTTCACCCTGGCCACGGGGATCGGCCTGGTCATCGGCATGGGCATGTTCGCCTCGCTGGCGTTCCTGCCGACGTTCCTGCAGATGTCCACCGGCTCGGGCGTGACCGAGTCCGGCCTGCTCATGCTGCCGATGACCGTGGGCGTCATGCTCACCGCGATCGGCTCCGGCGTCGCGATCACGCGGACCGGCCGGTACAAGGCGTTCCCGATCGTCGGCATGGGCATCACGACGGTCGGCCTGGCGTGGCTGACCACCATCACCGGCGACATGTCGATGGTGCTGTTCGGCGTGATGATCTTCGTGCTCGGCGCGGGCCTCGGCCTCGTGATGCAGACGATCGTGCTGGCGGTGCAGAACTCCGTCGACCCGCACGAGCTCGGCACCGCGACCAGCGCGAACAACTTCTTCCGCGAGATCGGCGCGGCGGTCGGCACGGCGCTGTTCAGCACGATCTTCACCACCCGCCTGTCGACCCGGCTCGAGGACGTGTTCGCCGGGGTGCCCGCGGGCGGCGTCGACGCCTCGGGCGGCGCGGAGTCGCTGACCCCGGGCCTCGTGGCGCAGCTCCCCGAGGCGCTGCACGACGGCGTGGTCACGGCGTACACCGAGGCGCTGGCCCCGGCGTTCTGGTACCTGGTGCCGCTGCTGGCGCTCGGCTTCGTCCTCACGCTGTTCCTGCGCGAGGTGAAGCTGTCCGACGTGGCGGGCATGGTGGCGCGCGGCGAGGCCACGGCGGCACCGGCCGCACCGGCGGCCGCCGACCCGGTCGGCTCGGACGCCCGGTAGCCTGCGCGGGATGAGCATGCACGCCCCGCGGCCCGGGCGCCCGAAGCGTCCCGCGAAGCCCCAGTTCACCTCGATGATCCTGGTCCTCGAGGGCGTGCTGGTGCTGTTCGCGGCGCTGACGGCGCACGGGCTCGCGGCGGCGGGCGTCACCGCGACCCCGCCGGAGGTGCTCTGGCCGGTCGCGGGCGCGATGTTCGTGGTCCTCGTCGTGCTGTCCCGGCTCGTGACCGCCCCCGGCGGCTACGTGGCCGGGTCGGTGGCGCAGGTGCTCGTCATCGCGTGCGGCGTGGTGATCCCGCTGATGTACGCCCTCGGCATCCTGTTCGCCGTCCTCTGGGTGGTGTCGCTGCGGCTCGGCGCCCGCATCGACCGGGAGCGCGCGGAGTACGACGCGGCGCACCCCGACTCGGGTGGCGCCGCCGGTTAGGGTGACGCCCATGAGCGACATCCAGCGCACCCTCGTCCTGGTCAAGCCCGACGGCATCGCCCGTGGACTGGCGGGGGAGGTCCTGCGCCGCGTCGAGGCCAAGGGCTACACCCTGGCGGCCGTCGAGCTGCGCACCGCCGACGACGCCCTGCTCCAGGCGCACTACGCCGAGCACGAGGGCAAGCCGTTCTTCGGCCCGCTCGTCGAGTTCATGAAGTCCGGCCCGGTGCTCGCGGTCGTGGCCGAGGGGCACCGCGTCATCGAGGGCTTCCGGTCGCTGGCCGGCGCCACCGACCCGACGACCGCCGCGCCCGGCACCATCCGCGGCGACCTCGGCCGGGAGTGGGGCCTGAAGGTCACCCAGAACCTCGTGCACGGGTCGGACTCCCCGGAGTCGGCGGAGCGCGAGATCGCCCTGTGGTTCCCCGCGCTCGCGCGCTGACCCCCGCCTCGCGGGTCCGGCGGCCGCACGCCACTAGGCTGCCGCCGTGCACCTGAAGACGCTCACCCTGCGGGGGTTCAAGTCGTTCGCCTCGGCGACGACGCTGCACCTCGAGCCGGGCGTGACCTGCGTCGTCGGGCCGAACGGCTCCGGGAAGTCGAACGTCGTCGACGCGCTCGCCTGGGTGATGGGCGAGCAGGGGGCCAAGTCCCTGCGCGGCGGCAAGATGGAGGACGTCATCTTCGCCGGCACGGCCGGGCGCCCGCCGCTCGGCCGTGCCGAGGTGTCGCTGACCATCGACAACGCCGACGGCGCGCTGCCGATCGAGTACACCGAGGTGACGATCTCGCGGACGCTGTTCCGCAACGGCGGGTCGGAGTACGCGATCAACGGCCGGGCCTGCCGGCTGCTGGACATCCAGGACCTGCTGTCCGACTCCGGCCTGGGCCGCGAGATGCACGTCATCGTCGGGCAGGGGCAGCTCGACGCGGTGCTGCGCGCGACGCCCGAGGAGCGGCGCGGGTTCATCGAGGAGGCCGCGGGCGTCCTCAAGCACCGCAAGCGCAAGGAGAAGGCGCTCCGCAAGCTCGACGCGATGCAGGCGAACCTCACGCGCCTGACCGACCTCACCGGGGAGCTGCGCCGCCAGCTCGGGCCGCTGGGCCGGCAGGCGGAGGTCGCCCGCAGGGCGCAGACCGTGCAGGCCGACCTGCGCGACGCCCGGGCCCGCCTGCTCGCCGACGACCTGGCGCAGCTCACGGCGACCCTGGAGCAGGAGATCGCCGACGACACCGCCCTGCGCGCCCGCCGCGCCGAGGCGGAGGCCGCCCTGGACGCGGCCCGCGCCCGCCTGGCGGCCCTGGAGCGCGAGGCGGCGGAGGCGGCGCCGGCGCTGGGGGAGGCGTCGAACCTCTGGTACCAGCTGTCCTCCCTGCGCGAGCGCCTGCGCGGCACGGCGTCGCTCGCCGCGGACCGCGCGCGCCTGCTGGGCACCGCGGCGCCGGAGCCGGCCCGCGGCCAGGACCCGGACGAGCTCGAGCGGCAGGCGGAGCGCGTGCGCGCCTCCGAGGCCGAGCTCGCCGCCGAGGTGGACGTGGCCCGCGCCGGGCTCACGACGGCGCAGGAGGCCCGGCAGCAGGCCGAGGCCGACGCGGCCGCGGCGGAGAAGGCGCTGGCCACCGTGCTGCGCGGGGCCGCGGACCGGCGCGAGGGCCTGGCCCGGCTGGCCGGTCAGGTCGGCGCGCGCCGCAGCCGCCTGGAGGCGACCGAGGCGGAGATCGGCCGGCTGCGCGGCACGCTCACCGAGGCGGAGCGCCGGGGGCACGAGGCGACCGTCGAGTTCGCCGCCCTGGAGACGCAGGTCGCGGGCGTCGAGGAGGGCGAGGAGGGCCTGGACGCGGCGCACGAGGTCGCCGCGGAGGCCGTCGAGACGACGTCCGCCCGGGTCCGGGAGCTGGTGCAGGCGCTGGACGAGGCCGAGCGGGAGCGCGCCGCCCTGCAGTCCCGGATCGAGACGCTCGAGCTGAGCCTGACCCGCAAGGACGGCGCGGGCGCGCTGCTCGCCTCGGACGGCCTGGCCGGCGTCGTCGGCTCGCTGGCCGCGCTGATCGCCGTGGCGCCCGCCGACGAGGAGGCCGTCGTCGCCGCCCTCGGGGCGTCCGCCGACGCGGTGGCGGTCGAGTCGGTCGAGGCCGCGGTGGACGCGATCCGGTACCTGCGCGAGCAGGACGCCGGGCGCGCCGGGCTCGTGGTCGCGGACGCCGGGGTGGCCGACGACGCCCCCGGCGACGCGCCGGCCGGGGCCGCGTGGGCGCTCGACCTGGTGCAGGCCCCGCCGACGGTGCTGCCCGCGGTGCGCCGGCTGCTGCGCGGCGTCGCGGTCGTGGACGACCTGGTCGCCGCGCGCGTCGTGCTGCGGGACCGGCCCGACCTGGTGGTGGCCACCCGCGGCGGCGACGTGCTGGCCGCGCACCGGGCGTCGGGCGGCTCCGCGACCGCGCCGAGCGCGCTGCACCTGCAGGCCGCCCTGGACGAGGCGCGGCAGGGGGCGGACGCCGCGGCCGCGCGGGCCGAGCAGTCCCGGTTCGCGATCGTCGGCGCGCGCGAGGCCGAGGAGCGCGCCCGCGCGGAGTTCCAGGACACGCTCGACCGGCTGAACGAGAACGACGCGGCGCTGGCCGCGGTCGCGGAACAGCTCGGTCACCTGGGCGCGACCGCGCGGGCCGCCCGCGCCGAGGCGGAGCGGGTGCAGGCCTCGCTGACGGCGGCCGAGCAGGCGCTCGCCGAGGGCGCGGCCGAGCTCGCCGAGCTCACCGAGCGGCTCGCCGCCGCCGAGGCCGAGCCCGCCGACACCGACGCGGCGATCGAGGAGCGCACCGCGGAGCGCGACGCCGCGGGGGAGGCCGCCACGGCCGCGCGCGCCCGGGAGACCGAGGCCCGGCTCACGCTGCGCACCGCGGAGGAGCGCGCCCGCGCGCTGTCCGGCCGCGCCGAGTCGCTGGCCCGCGCCGCCCGCACCGAGCGCGCGGCGCGCGAGAAGGCCGCCGAGCGCGAGCGGGCCCGGGCCCGGCAGGTCGCCGTCGCGGCGGCGGTGGCGCAGGGCGCCGCGCACGCCCTCGGCCTGATCGAGCACGCGCTGCAGCGCGCCGCGGACGAGCGGGACGCCGCCGAGGCCGCCCGCGCCGAGCGGGAGACCGCCCTGGGCGCGGTGCGCACGCAGGTGGACGAGCGGCAGCGCGAGGTCGCGCACCTCACCGACGCGGCGCACCGCGACGAGGTGGCCCGCGCCGAGCAGCGGCTGCGGGTCGAGCAGCTCCAGGCCCGGGCCGTCGAGGACCTGGGCATCGACCCGGCGGTGCTGGTCGAGGAGTTCGGGCCGCACCGCGCCGTGCCCGTGCTGACCCCGCCCGGCCCGGACGCCGAGGACGCGCCGCCCGCCGAGGTGCCGTACGTGCGCGCCGAGCAGGAGAAGCGCCTGCGGGCCGCGGAGCGCGCGCTGTCCCAGCTCGGCCGGGTGAACCCGCTGGCGCTGGAGGAGTTCGCGGCGCTGGAGGAGCGGCACAAGTTCCTGGTCGAGCAGCTCGCGGACCTCAAGAAGTCGCGCGCCGACCTGCTGGAGATCGTCCGGGAGATCGACGAGCGGGTCGAGCAGGTGTTCGCCGACGCCTACCGGGACACCGCCGCGCAGTTCGACCGGGTCTTCCCGCGGCTGTTCCCGGGCGGCGAGGGCCGGCTGGTGCTCACCGACCCGTCCGACATGCTCACCACCGGCATCGAGGTCGAGGCGCGGCCGGCCGGCAAGAAGGTCAAGCGGCTGTCGCTGCTGTCCGGCGGCGAGCGCTCGCTGACGGCGGTCGCCCTGCTGGTCGCGATCTTCAAGGCCCGGCCCAGCCCGTTCTACGTGATGGACGAGGTCGAGGCGGCGCTCGACGACGCCAACCTGGGCCGGCTGCTCGAGATCTTCCGCGAGCTGCAGGAGGACTCCCAGCTCATCGTCGTCACGCACCAGAAGCGGACGATGGAGATCGCCGACGCGCTGTACGGCGTGACGATGCGCGGCGACGGTGTGACGACCGTCATCAGCCAGCGGATCCGCGAGGAGGCCGGGGCCCCGGCCTGAGCGCCGCGCTGTGAAGATCTCGTGGGAGTTCCCGACGGCTCCGGCCCGTGACCGGGCGACGTCCAGGTTCGCGACGGAGAATCCTCCCATGGGCGCATATCTGTGGGGGGTCGGGCTGGCCGTGCTGGCCGCGGTGGGGGTGATCGCCGCCGCGGGCGTCGCGAGCGACGGCGGGACGAGCCTGCGGGCGTTCTGGGCCGACCTCCGGGCGGGGCTGCGCCGCGTCAAGGACCGGTCCGCCCGCGACGAGGTCGACGAGGCCGAGCCGGTGGACGTGCCGTTCGAGCAGCTGTTCGCCGAGGCGTCCCAGCCGGACGACGGCTACCTGCAGCTCGACGAGCTGGCGGAGGTCATCGAGCGCACCGGGGAGCGGGCCGGGCGGCTGCTGCCGGGCCGCGCCGGCGAGCGTGAGCCGCACCCGCACGGCGCGGCGCCGCAGCCGCACACCGGCCGGCCGCGCACGCCGCGGCCGCACCCCGTCGCCGCGCGTCGCTCCGGGCACGTCCCGGCCGCGCCGCCGCGCGGCCACGACGGCTGACACACTGTCCCGGTGGACTCGAACGACCTCCTGACCCTGCTGCTCGTCGGCGTGCCCGCCCTCGCGATCGTGGGCGGCGGCGCCGCGGTGCTGACGCGCCGCCGCGGGCGCCCCGGCTCCGACGCCCCGGCCGGCGGCACGACGACCGCCGAGCGCCCGGCCGCCCCGGCCCCCGCCCCCGAGGCGGAGGCCCCCGAGGCGCCCGTCGTCGTGGCGCCCGAGCCGGAGGAGGCCGCCCAGCCCCCCGCGATCGAGGTCCCCGCGCCGGTCCCCGGCCGGCTCGCCCGCCTGCGCGACCGCCTGGCCCGCTCCGGCTCCCCGCTCGGCGCGCGCATGCTCCAGGTGCTGTCCCGCGACCACCTGACCGAGGACGACTGGGACGAGCTCGAGGAGACCCTCCTGCTCGCGGACGTCGGCGCCGGCCCGTCCGCCGACCTGGTCGACGCGCTGCGCACGCAGGCCCGCGTGCAGGGCCTCAAGGACCCGGCGCAGGTGCGGGCGCTGCTGCGCGAGCAGCTGCTCGCGCTGGTCGACCCGTCGCTCGACCGGTCGCTCGCGACTGCCCCGACGTCGGGGGAGGACGGCGCCCGCGTCCCCGCGGTCGTCCTGGTCGTCGGCGTCAACGGCACCGGCAAGACCACGACGGTCGGCAAGCTCGCGCGCGTGCTCGTCGCCGAGGACCGCGCGGTGCTGCTCGGCGCGGCCGACACGTTCCGGGCCGCGGCCGCCGACCAGCTGCAGACCTGGGGCTCCCGCGTCGGCGTGCGGACCGTGCGCGCCGACCGCGACGGGGCCGACCCGGCGTCCGTGGCGTTCGAGGCGGTCCGCGAGGGCGTGGCCGAGGGCGTGGACGTGGTGCTCGTGGACACCGCCGGGAGGCTGCAGAACAAGGCCGGCCTCATGGACGAGCTCGGCAAGATCACCCGGGTCATCACCCGCACCGCGCCGCTGTCCGAGGTGCTGCTCGTGCTCGACGCCACCACCGGCCAGAACGGCATGAACCAGGCCCGCGTCTTCGCGGAGGTCGCCGGGGTCACCGGCATCGTGCTCACCAAGCTCGACGGCACCGCCAAGGGCGGCATCGTCGTGGCGGTGCAGCGGGAGCTCGGCGTCCCGGTCAAGCTCGTCGGCCTCGGCGAGGGCCCGGACGACCTGGCGCCGTTCGACGCCGAGGAGTTCGTGGACGGCATCCTCGGCTGACCACCGGCTGAGACGATCCCGGCCGCGTAACACAAAGTTGACGCGGCCCGGGTCGCCGTCACACCGGTGTAACGTCCGCCGTCATCCGCGGTAACCCCGGTTCAGCAACCTGATCCCCGATCCGGCCGCTCGGCTGGCGAGGGGAGAGGCGTTCCACATGGATCTGGACACCGGAGCGACAGCCTGGATGCTGATGTCAGCGTCCCTGGTGCTGCTCATGACGCCGGGACTGGCGTTCTTCTACGGGGGCATGGTGCGCGGCAAGTCCGTGCTCAACATGATGATGATGTCGTTCATCAGCATCGCCGTGGTGGTCGTGGTCTACGTGCTGTGGGGCTGGTCGATGTCCTACGGCTCCGACGTCGGCGGCCTGTTCGGCAACCCGTTCGACCAGTTCGGCCTCGCGGGCACGATCTGGGACGAGTCGGGTGAGTTCGCGATCGACGGGTTCGGGGTGCCGGTGGTCGTCGGCGTCGCCTTCCAGGTGACGTTCGCGATCATCACGGTCGCCCTGATCAGCGGCGCGATCGCCGACCGCGTGAAGTTCGGCACCTGGGTCGCGTTCACGGCGCTCTGGGTGACGGTGAGCTACTTCCCGCTGGCGCACATGGTCTGGGGCGGCGGCTTCCTGTCCGGCCTCGACGAGAACGGCATCGCCGCGCTGCTGTTCGGCTGGGACGCTGAGGCGGGCGTCGCGAACGTCTCGCCGATCGACTTCGCCGGTGGCACCGTCGTGCACATCAACGCCGGTATCGCGGGCCTGGTGCTGGCGCTGATCATCGGCAAGCGCAAGGGCTTCGGCAAGGAGCCGATGCGGCCGCACAACCTGCCGTTCGTCATGCTGGGCGCCGCCCTGCTGTGGTTCGGCTGGTTCGGCTTCAACGCGGGCTCCGCGTTCACCGCGGACGGCAACGCCGGCCTCGCGTGGGTCAACACGACCGCCGCCACCGCGGCCGCCGTCATCGGCTGGCTCGTGACGGAGAAGATCCGCGACGGCCACGCCACCTCGCTGGGTGCCGCCTCGGGCGTCGTGGCCGGCCTGGTCGCCATCACCCCGGCCGCGGGCTCGCTGCGCCCGGTCACCTCGATCATCCTGGGCGTCGTCGCCGGTGTGCTCTGCGCCCTGGCGGTCTCGCTGAAGTACCGGTTCGGCTACGACGACTCGCTCGACGTCGTGGGCGTCCACCTGGTCGGCGGCCTCGTCGGCACCATCGGCATCGGCTTCCTGGCGGCCGACACCGGCCTGTTCTTCGGCGGCGGCGTCAAGCAGCTCGTCGTGCAGACGGTGATCGCGCTCATCGCGCTGGTCTTCGCCGGGCTGGTGACCCTGGTCATCGGGCTGATCCTCAAGGCCACCCTCGGCTGGCGGGTCAGCGAGGAGGCCGAGGTCGGCGGGATCGACCTGGCGGTGCACGGTGAGACCGCATACGAGACGCTGGGCGGAGCCCGCGTGGTGACGGAGGTGAAGGCATGACGAAGCTCGTGACGGCGGTCATCCAGCCGCACCGGCTGGACGACGTGAAGTCGGCCCTGGAGGCCGCGGGGGTCCGCGGCCTGACGGTCAGCGAGGCGTCCGGCTACGGCCGGCAGCGCGGCCACACGGAGGTCTACCGGGGCGCGGAGTACACCGTGGACCTGGTGCCGAAGGTGAAGATCGACGTGCTGGTCACCGACGAGGACGCCCCCGGCGTCACCGAGGTGATCGTCAAGGCGGCGCAGACCGGCAAGATCGGCGACGGCAAGGTGTGGGTCGTCCCGGTCGAGGACGTCGCCCGCGTCCGCACCGGCGAGCACGGCCCGGACGCCCTGTGACCGGACGGCGCGCCGCGTCGCATGGCTGAGACCCCTGAGGTCCCGCACCCCCGCGAACCGGTGGGGGTGCGGGACCTCCGCTCTGAGCGGCTCGCGCTGGCGACCCGCCTGTCCGGCCCGGACGCCGACGGCGCCGCGCGGCGGACCGCCGTGTCCGACCTGGTGCTCCGCCGGCTGGCCGAGCTCTGGGAGCAGGCGACCGAGGGCCGCGAGACCCCCGGCGTCGCGCTCGGGGCCGTCGGCTCGGTCGGCCGCGGCGACGCGAGCCCGGCCAGCGACCTGGACCTGCTGCTGGTGCACGAGGGGCGGGGGCGGGCCGCGGACGAGCTCGCCCGGCTCGCGGACCGGCTCTGGTACCCGGTGTGGGACGCGGGCCTGGACCTCGACCACTCGGTGCGCTCGCTCGCGCAGTGCCGCCAGGTCGCGTCGCGGGACCTGCCCGCCGCGGTGGGCCTGCTCGACCTGCGGCCGGTCGCGGGGGACCCGGGCATCGTGCACCGCGCCCGCTCGGCCCTGCTCGCCGACTGGCGGTCCGCGGCGCGGCGCCGCCTGCCCGAGCTGCTGGCCTCCACCCGGCAGCGCGCCGAGCGGCACGGCGAGCTCGCGTACCTCATCGAGCCGGACCTCAAGGAGGCCCGCGGCGGCATCCGGGACGCGGTCGTTCTGTCCGCTCTCGCCGCGACCTGGCTGACGGACCGGCCGCACGGCGCCGTCGACCGCGCGCACGCGCACCTGCTGGACGTGCGCGACGCCGTGCAGACCGTGACGCGCCGGCACACCAACCGCCTGCTGCTGGCGGACCAGGACGAGGTCGCCGAGCTGATCGGCATCGGCGACCGGGACGACCTGCTCGCCTCCCTCGCGGAGGCCGGCCGCGTCATCTCCTACGCCCTGGACACGACCGCCCGGAACGCCCGGCAGGCGCTCGCCCGCCCGGTCCGCGCGCCCGTGCTCGTCCGGGGGCGCCGCACCCCGCCGCGGCTGCGGACGGTCGCCGAGGGGCTGGTCGAGCACGACGGGGAGCTCGTGCTCGCCGCGGACGCCCGCCCGGCCACCGACCCGCTGCTGTCCCTGCGCGCCGCCGCGACCGCCGCGCGCAGCGGGCTGACGCTGTCGCCGATCACCATCGCGAGCCTGACGCGGACGCCGCCGCTACCGGCGCCGTGGCCGAAGGCCGCGCGGACGCTGCTGGTGCAGCTCCTGGCGACCGGGCCCGCGCAGGTGCCGGTCTGGGAGGCGCTCGACCTCGCCGGGGTCGTCACCACCTGGATCCCCGAGTGGGCCGGCGTGCGGAACCGGCCGCAGCGCTCGCCGATCCACCGCCACACGGTCGACCGGCACCTGGTCGAGGCGGCGGCGCGGGCCGCGGCGCTGCGCCGGGACGTCGAGCGCGGCGACCTGCTGCTCGTCGCGGCGCTGCTGCACGACATCGGCAAGCGCGCGGGCGCCGCCGACCACTCCGCGGAGGGCGCCCGGCTGGCGGTGCCGATCGTGCAGCGGATGGGGTTCGGGCCCGCCGACGTGGCGGACGTCGCGCTCCTGGTCCGGGAGCACCTGACGCTCGCCGACCTGGCCACCGGCTCCGACCCCGACGACCCCGCGACGGTGGACGCGCTGCTGGCCGCGGTGGACCACCGGCCCGACCTGCTGACCCTGCTGCGCGCGCTCACCGAGGCCGACGCGTCGTCCGCCGGGCCGACCGCCTGGACTGCGTGGCGCGCCCAGCTCGTCGACGACCTCGTGACGCGGGCGTCGGCCCGGCTGGCGGGTACGCTGGGACGTCCCTGACCGCCGAGAGAGCGTGAGGTTCGCGCGGTGTTCGCCACCCTGTCCGACCGACTGACGTCGACCTTCAAGAACCTGCGCACCAAGGGGCGGCTGTCCGAGGCGGACATCGACGCCACCGTGCGCGAGATCCGCCGCGCCCTGCTGGACGCCGACGTCGCCGTCCCCGTGGTGCGGCAGTTCACCGGCGCGGTGCGCGAGCGCGCGCTGTCCGCCGAGGTGTCCGGCGCCCTCAACCCGGCCCAGCAGGTCGTCAAGATCGTCAACGACGAGCTCGTCGCGATCCTCGGCGGCGCGAACCGGCCGCTGGCGCTGGCGAAGAACCCGCCGACCGTCATCCTGCTCGCCGGCCTCCAGGGCGCGGGCAAGACCACGCTCGCCGGCAAGCTCGCCCTGCACCTCAAGGGCCAGGGCCACACGCCGATGCTGGTCGCCGCGGACCTGCAGCGGCCCAACGCCGTGACCCAGCTCCAGGTCGTCGGAGAGCGCGCGGGCGTGCCGGTGTTCGCCCCGCACCCCGGCAACCAGGGCTCCGAGCAGGACGTCGTCGTCGGCGCCGACCCGGTCGCCGTCGCCCGGGAGGGCCTGGCCACCGCGCGGGCCCGCCAGCACGACGTCCTGATCGTCGACACCGCCGGCCGCCTCGGCGTGGACGCCGAGCTCATGCGCCAGGCCGCGGACATCCGCGACGCCGTGCAGCCGGACGAGATCCTGTTCGTCATCGACGCGATGATCGGCCAGGACGCCGTCGCCACCGCGACCGCCTTCCAGGAGGGGGTCGGGTTCACCGGCGTCGTGCTGTCCAAGCTCGACGGCGACGCCCGCGGCGGTGCCGCGCTGTCCGTCGCGTCGGTGACCGGCCGCCCGATCCTGTTCGCCTCCACCGGCGAGAAGCTCACCGACTTCGAGGTGTTCCACCCCGACCGGATGGCCTCCCGCATCCTCGACATGGGTGACGTGCTCACCCTCATCGAGCAGGCGGAGAAGGCCTTCGACGCCGAGCAGGCCGAGGAGATGGCGGGCAAGCTCGCCTCCGGCCAGGGCTTCACGCTCGCGGACTTCCTGCAGCAGATGCAGCAGCTGAAGAACATGGGCTCGATGAAGAAGATGCTCGGCATGCTCCCCGGCATGGGGCAGATGCGCGAGGCCATCGAGAACTTCGACGAGCGCGAGGTCGACCGCGTCGAGGCCATGATCCGGTCCATGACCCCCGCCGAGCGGGACAACCCGAAGATCATCAACGGCTCGCGGCGCGCCCGCATCGCCGCGGGCTCCGGCACCCAGGTGTCGGACGTCAACGGCCTGCTGGAGCGGTTCACCGCGGCGCAGAAGATGATGCAGCAGATGGCCAAGGGCGGCGGCATGCCGGTCCCCGGGATGGGCAACCTGCCCGGCATGGGCAAGAAGGGCCGCGGCCGGACGGTCGCACCGGCCAAGAAGGTCAAGGGCAAGTCGGGCAACCCGGCGAAGCGCGCCGCCCAGGAGCGGGCCGCGGCCGACCGCGCCGCCGGCATCGCCCCGGCCGCGCCGGCCGCCGCGAAGGGCTCGTCGTTCGGCCTCGGGGGCGGCGCGCCCCGGCAGGACGACGCGTTCGACCCGTCGAGCATCGAGGACCTGCAGAAGTTCCTCGGGCGCTGAGCCCGGGCCGAGGAGGCGCCGTGGGGGACGTGCTGCACCTGACCGGGCCGGTCGTCCTGGACGACGACCGGGTCGTCGGCGAGGCGTGGGTCATCGGCGGGCGCCTCACGTTCGACCGCCCGGGCGGCGACGCCACCACCGTCGACGGCTGGGTCGTCCCGGGCCTGGTCGACGTGCACTGCCACATCGGCCTCGCCGCCGAGGGGGCCGTCGACCGGGCCACGGCGGAGGCGCAGGCGCGGGCCGACCGGGACGCCGGCGTCCTGCTCGTCCGCGACGCCGGCTCGCCCGCGGACACGTCGTGGGTGCACCAGCGCGAGGACCTGCCCCGGCTGATCCGCGCCGGGCGCCACCTCGCGCTGCCGAAGCGCTACCTGCGGCACTACGGGCGCGAGCTCGCCGCGCCCGGTGACCTGCCCGCGGCCGTGGCCGAGGAGGCCGCGCGCGGCGACGGCTGGGTCAAGGTCGTCGCGGACTGGATCGACCGGGACCTCGGCGCCGACGGCGACCTGCGCCCGCTGTGGCCGGACGACGTGCTCGCGGAGGCGGTGCGCGTCGCGCACGAGGCGGGGGCGCGGGTCACGGCGCACACCTTCTCCGCGGAGGCGCTCGACGGGCTGCTCGACGCCGGGGTGGACGGCCTCGAGCACGCCACCGGCGCGGAGGACCGGCACGTCGCCCGGATCGCCGACGCCGGCATCCCGGTGACCGCCACGCTGCTCCAGGTCGCGCAGTTCTCCGCCATCGCCGAGCGCGCCGGCCGGTACCCGGCGTACGCCGCCCGGATGCGGCGCATGCACGCCCGGCGGTACGCGCACGTGCGGGACCTGCACGACGCGGGGGTGCCGCTGCTGGTCGGCACGGACGCGGGCGGCACGATCGGGCACGGGCGGATCGCGGACGAGGCGGCGGAGCTGGTGGCGGCCGGGCTGCCCGCACGCGAGGTCCTGGCCGCGGCGTCCTGGCGCACGCGGGCGTGGCTCGGCGTGCCCGGGCTGGCCGAGGGGGAGAGCGCGGACCTCGTCGTCTACGAGGCCGACCCGCGGGCGGACGTGCGGGTGCTCGCGGCGCCCCGGGCGGTCGTGCTGCGCGGGTCCCGGGTGGCGTAGTCAGGCCACCGGCCCCGTCGGCGCGCGCGGCACGAGCAGCACGCGGGCCACGCCGGGGGAGTCCGGGTCGTCGGTGATCTCCTCGCCGTCCAGCCAGCACCGCACGGCGTGCGCGAGCTCGCCCGGGTGGCTGTAGTTCATGGCGTGCGCCGCGCCCAGCACGACGACCACCGTCACGTGCCCGGGGACGAGGTGGGCGAGCTCGCGGACCCGGTGGGGCGGCGGCATCATCGGGTCGCGCGAGCCGATCACGGCCAGGGTCGGCACCGGGGTCCGCAGCAGCCGCTCGAGGGACGGGAAGTGGACCATCTGGCGGAACGCGGCGAGCCCCGCGACCGGGCCGTAGCGCGCGTAGTCCGGCAGGGAGTACCGGCCCATCCGCGGGTCCTCGTGGACGGAGTCGCGCAGCAGCTGGGTGACCGCCCGGGCGAGCGGCTGGTTGTGCGCCCCGCCGGCGGGGGAGGCGAGGACGGCCCCGGCCACCCGCTCGGGGGCGAGGTGCGCCGCCTCGAGGCTGACCGGGCCGCCCATCGAGTTGCCGATCAGCACCACCCGGTCCAGGCCGAGGGCGTCCAGCGTGCCGAGCAGCGCCTCCGCGAGGTGCGGGATGGACAGCGGCGGTCGCGGGCCGGGGCTCGCGCCGTGGCCGGGCAGGTCCGGGACGTAGGTGGTGCCGCGGTCGGCGAGCGCCGCCGCCGTCGGCAGCAGGTACCGTCCCGACACCGCGAACCCGTGGACGTGCACGAGCGGGGTCGCGCCCGGCACCTCCGGCCCGACCCGCACCGTGACCGGGCTGCCGGCCACGTCCACCTCGCGCACCGCCCACTCGACGGGGGTCATGGCGCCGATCGTCGCAGGCGGGGGTCGGCGGCGGGGCACCCGGCGCGGGTGAGCCGGGCGTCGCGCGGGGGTCGGTCGCGAGGGGCGGGCCGCGTCTGGCACAATGGCCTGCTGTACTCGGCGTGCGCGGCCCCTCTACCCGCGCGCTGCCGCGTCCTCCAGGCCGGGACCGGACCGCATGCCCCACGTGCGGACCGCGACGGGCCGCCTTCGTAGACATCCAGGAGAAGACCACACCGTGGCCACCAAGATCCGCCTCAAGCGTCTCGGCAAGATCCGGGCGCCGTACTACCGCGTCGTCGTCGCGGACTCCCGCACCAAGCGTGACGGTCGCGTCATCGAGGAGATCGGCAAGTACCACCCGACCGAGGAGCCGTCGCTCATCGACATCTCCTCGGAGCGTGCGCAGTACTGGCTGTCCGTCGGCGCGCAGCCGACCGAGCAGGTCCTCGCGCTGCTCAAGGTGACCGGCGACTGGCAGAAGTTCAAGGGCCTGCCGGGCGCCGAGGGCACCCTGCGGACCAAGGCCGCCCCGGCCGACGTCCAGGCGAAGATCGACGCCGTGGCCGCCGACGCCGAGAAGGCCAAGGCGAAGGCGTCCGAGAAGAAGGCGGCCGCCGCCGAGGCCCCGGCCGCCGACGAGGCGCCCGCCGAGGACGAGCAGGCCTGATGCTCGCCGACGCGCTGGAGCACCTGGTCCGGGGCATCGTCGACCACCCGGACGACGTGCAGGTGGACGCCCGCACGCTCCGTCGCGGCGACCTGCTCGAGGTCCGGGTCCACCCCGAGGACCTCGGCCGGGTCATCGGCCGCGGTGGCCGGACCGCCCGCGCGCTGCGCACCGTCGTCGGTGCGCTGTCGACCGAGGGTCCGGTCCGCGTGGACGTCGTGGACGTCGCCCGGCGGTGAGCCGCGCACCCGGACCGCCCGCGGTCCGGTGAGACACACCGGCACAGGCCCGGCCCCCCGAGGGGTCGGGCCTGTGCCGTGCCACCCCTACGCTGGTCCGGACGCCGGACCCGGGAGGAACACCCCATGCTGCTGACGGTCGCCCGCATCGGCCGCGCCCACGGGCTGCGCGGCGAGGTCGCCCTCGACGTGCGCACCGACGACCCCGACGCCCGCCTGGCGGTCGGGGCGGTGCTGCCCACGGAGCCGGCGGACCGCGGCCCGCTGACCGTCGCGCGCACCCGGGTGCAGCAGGGGCGCTGGTACGTCGCGTTCGCGGAGGTGCCGGACCGCACGGCGGCCGAGGCGCTGCGCGGGGTGGACCTGCTCGTCGAGGTCGCGGACGACGACGAGGACGAGGACGCCTGGTACCCGCACGAGCTCGCGGGCCTGCGCGCCGAGCACGTCGACGGCCGGGTGCTGGGGGAGGTCACCGGCCTGGAGCACCTGCCGGCGCACGACGTGCTGGTCCTGCGGGAGCCCGACGGCGCCCGGACGCTCGTGCCGTTCGTCCGCGCGATCGTGCCGGTGGTGGACGTGCCCGGCGGCCGCGTCGTGCTGGACCCGCCCGGCGGGCTGCTCGCCTCCGACGCGGCGAACCTCGTCGTCTCCGAGGAGACCGCGGGGGACGACGACTGACGTGCGCATCGACATCGTCTCGATCTTCCCGGACTACCTGAGCCCGCTGGGCCTGTCGCTGGTCGGCAAGGCCCGCACGGCCGGCCTGGTCGACCTGCGGGTGCACGACCTGCGGGACTGGACCACCGACCGGCACCGCACCGTGGACGACACCCCGTTCGGCGGCGGCGCCGGCATGGTGATGAAGCCGGACGTCTGGGGCGCCGCGCTGGACGACCTCGTGACGGAGGGCGCGCACCTGCTGCTCCCGACGCCCTCCGGCGCGCCCCTGACCCAGCGGCACGCGGAGGCCTGGGCCGGCGACGAGCACCTCGTGATCGCCTGCGGGCGGTACGAGGGCATCGACGCGCGGGTGGCCGCGCACTACGCCACCCGCCCGGGCGTGCGGGTCAGCGAGTACTCGATCGGCGACTACGTGCTGAACGGCGGCGAGGCGGCGGCGCTGGTGCTCGTCGAGGCCGTGGTGCGGCTGCTGCCCGGCGTCGTCGGCAACCCGGAGTCCCTGGTGGAGGAGTCGCACGGCAGCGCCGGACTCCTCGAGTACCCCGTGTACACGAAGCCGCCGGCCTGGCGGGACCTCGACGTCCCCGAGGTGCTGCTGTCCGGGCACCACGGCCGCGTCGAGCGCTGGCGCCGCGACCAGGCCCTCGCGCGCACCGCGCAGCGGCGGCCCGACCTGGTCGAGCGGCTGGACCCGGCCACGCTCGACCGCGCGGACCGCGCCGTGCTGGCCGAGCTGGGCTGGAGCGTCGGCGACGAGGGCGTCGCGCGCGCCTGACCCCGGGTTTCTCTCCGGGACCCCGCCTGTGGCAGACTGGACGGCTGGTGCGCGACGGTCGCGTCTCTGCCACAGGGGAGACGAACCACGACCTGCCGAGAGATCGGCCGCGGACCGCTCACTGCCATCCCGGCGCCGCAGGGTGCCGACGACGACGCGCGTGACCTGTGGCACGGCGGGAAAGCGACGAACGATGTCCCACATCCTCGACCAGATCGATGCGGCCTCGCTGCGCACCGACGTCCCGGACTTCCGTCCCGGCGACACCCTGAAGGTCAACGTCAAGGTCGTCGAGGGCAACCGCTCTCGCGTCCAGGTCTTCCAGGGCGTCGTGATCGCCCGCCAGGGCGACGGCGTGCGCGAGACCTTCACGGTCCGCAAGGTCTCGTTCGGCGTCGGCGTCGAGCGCACCTTCCCGGTGCACTCCCCGACCCTGGAGTCCATCGAGGTCGCGACCCGCGGTGACGTCCGTCGCGCGAAGCTGTACTACCTGCGCAACCTCCGCGGCAAGAAGGCCAAGATCAAGGAGAAGCGCGACGCTGTTCCGGCCAAGAAGGCCTGAGCACCGGTTCTCGACGGCGGGCGGCACCCAGCACGGGTGGCCGCCCGCCGGTCTTCGCGGGGAGGTCCCGTGCGCACCGCGCGGGGTGGTGGGCAGGTGGCTGCGGGACGTGGGAGAGTGAGCCGGTGACGGACCAGGACGAGGCACGGGCCAGCCACGAGCACCGGGCAGGGCCCGCACCCGCCGGCCGGCGCGGACCGGTGGCCTCGTTCGTCCGCGAGACGGCGATCATCCTCGTCAGCGCGATCGTGCTGTCCTGGGTGGTCAAGACGTTCCTCGCGCAGGCGTTCTTCATCCCGAGCGCCTCGATGCACGACACGCTGGTCGAGGGCGACCGCGTGCTGGTGAGCAAGCTCGCGCCCGGCCCGTTCGACCTGCACCGCGGCGACATCGTCGTGTTCGCGGACCCCGGTGGCTGGCTGGGCGAGCAGAGCGTGCCGGACACCAACGTCGTGCAGGACGCGCTCATCGCCATCGGGCTCATGCCGCAGCAGTCCGAGGACCACCTCATCAAGCGGGTCATCGGCCTGCCGGGCGACCGGGTGGCGTCCGCGGGCGACGGCAGCCCGATCACCGTCAACGGGGTGCCGGTCGACGAGTCGGAGTACCTCGCGCCCGGGGCGAGCCCGAGCGAGATCCAGTTCGACGTGACCGTGCCGCCGGACTCGCTGTGGGTGATGGGCGACAACCGCCAGCACTCCGCCGACTCGCGCTGGCACCTCGGAGACCCGGGCGGCGGCTCGGTGCCGGTGTCCGACGTCGTCGGCACCGCGTTCGTCACGCTGTGGCCGGTCGACCGCATCGGCCTGCTGCGCAACCCCGGCGACGTGTTCGCGGACGTCCCGGACCCGTCATGACCGCCGCCGTGCCCGCGCGCGCCCCGCGCCCGCCCCGGTCCGCAGCCCCGACGCTGCGGTTCGAGCGGCAGATCCTGCGCGACGGCGTCCCGGCCCTGGCCTGCGCTGACGAGGTCGGCCGCGGCAGCCTGAGCGGGCCGGTGACCGTCGGCGTCGTCGTGGTCACGGCCGCGACCCGGCCGGCGCCCCAGGGCGTGCGGGACAGCAAGCTGCTCACCCCCGACGCCCGGACCCGGCTCGCCCCGCAGATCCAGCGCTGGGCCGCCTGCTGGTCCGTCGGGCACGCCGAGCCCGCCGAGATCGACGCGTACGGCATCATCGCCGCGCTGCGGCTGGCCGCGCACCGCGCCCTCGCCGGCCTGAGCATCCCGCCCGCGACGCTGCTGCTGGACGGCAACCACGACTACGTGACGTCGCCCGCCCAGGACACGCTGCTGGGGCCGCCGCCCGTCCTGGACTCCGTGCCGCCGGTCCGCACGCTCGTCAAGGCCGACCTGCGGTGCGCCGCGGTGGCCGCGGCGAGCATCCTCGCGAAGACGGAGCGGGACGCGATCATGACCCGCCTGCACGACGACCACCCGGAGTACGGGTGGGCCGAGAACAAGGGGTACTCCGCGCCCGAGCACCTGGCCGCGCTGCGCCGGCTCGGCCCGACGCCGCACCACCGCACGTCCTGGCGGCTGCCGGGGCTGTCCGGCGCGGAGGCCGGGCCCGCGGCGCCGGCGGCGGTGCTGCCGGACGAGACGCTCGCGCTCGACGTCGCCGGCTGAGGGGTGCAGGCGGCTCGCGTGCGGACGCGGCGCCCGGATGGGGGATGATGGGTCGGTGAGTGCGGAGGACCTGGAGAACTACGAGACCGAGATGGAGCTCGCGCTCTACCGCGAGTACCGGGACGCGGTCGGGCTGTTCTCGTACGTCGTCGAGACCGAGCGCCGGTTCTACCTGGCGAACCACGTGGACCTCCAGGTGCGCTCCGCGGCCGGCGAGGTCTACTTCGAGCTCACGCTCGCCGACGCGTGGGTCTGGGACGTCTACCGCTCGGCGCGGTTCGTGAAGTCCGTGCGCGTCGTGACGTTCAAGGACGTCAACGTCGAGGAGCTCGTCAAGGCGGACCTCGACCTCGGCGGCGGGGGCGGCTTCACCCGCTGACCGTAGCGGCGACGCGGCCGAGCCACTCGGTCACGAGCGCGGCCGCCACGTCCGGCCGCTCGAGGTGCGCGTTGTGGCCGGCGTCGTCGAGCACGGCGACGGTCGCCCGGGGGTGGTCCGCCAGCAGCCGCAGCGCGTCCCGGTAGCCGACGACGTGGTCGTGCCGGCCGGCCACCAGCAGCGTGGGGCCGGCGAACGGGGCGTCCGCCTCCGGCGTCCGCGACGGCGCGTAGCGGGCGCGGATCCGCGCGAGGGCCCCCTGGTCGGCCGCACGCAGGCCGGGCAGCACGTGGTCCCGGAACAGCGCCCACGTCGCGGGGCTCTGCACGACGGCGACCTCGGCGAACGCCTCGGCGTCCTCCGGGTCGAGTGCGGCGAGCAGGGCCGGGTCGGCGCGGGCCAGGTGCCGCGGCGGCAGGTCGCGCACCTCGCCGACGACCGGGCACAGCAGGCCGACGCCCGCGACCTGGCCCGGGCGGCGGGCGGCGAGGCAGCGGGCCAGCAGGCCGCCGTACGACGCGCCGAGCACGGCGAACGGCTCCGTCCCGATCTCCGCGTCGACGACCTGCTCGAGCGCGTCGAGGACGTCGTCGGTGCTCGCCGCCGGGACGCCCGCGCTGCGCCCCATGCCGGGCAGGTCGGCGTACAGCCGCCGCCAGCCCGCGCGGGCCGCCGCCCCGTCGAGCGGGGTGAGGATCCGGTGGTCCACCGCGAAGCCGTGGACCATCAGGAGCGTGCGGCCCTCGCCGCGGGCGGTGCGGTGCAGCACGGGTGACCTCCTGGGTGGGGGCCGCGGGGACCCGCGGCGCTCGGACACTAGTCCCCGGCACCGACACCGCGGATCGGCGTGATCACGGCGCGCCGAGTCCTCCACAGGCGGCGCTGGCGTGCGTGGTCCCCAGGCGGGACGGGCGGCCGCCCTCCCCGGGCCGTCCGCCGGGCAGCGTCGTGCCCGGAGGTGACGCGGATGCGCACGAACAGGGACACGGGCCGGCTCGGCGAGGACATCGCCGTGGCGTGCCTGCGGCAGCAGGGCTTCAGGATCCTCGACCGGAACTGGTACGGCCCCGGCGGCGAGCTCGACGTCGTGGCCTACGAGCCCGCCCGGGACGCCGTGGTCGGGGTGGAGGTGAAGACCCGGCGGGGTACCGCGTTCGGCACCCCGGCCGAGGCGGTCACGCCGCGGAAGGTGCACCGGATGCGCGGGCTCCTCGCGCGGTGGCTCGCGGTGCACGCCGTGCACGCGGACGAGGTGCGCCTCGACCTGCTCGCCGTGGAGCTCCGCGCCGGGCGGGCGCCGCGCGTCGAGCACCTCGTGGGCATCGGCTGATGGCGCTCGGACGCACCCAGGCGGTCGGCCTGGTGGGGCTGACCGGGCACGTGGTGGAGGTCGAGGCGCACCTCGCGTCCGCGCTGCCGGCGTTCGTGCTCGTCGGGCTGCCGGACGCCTCGCTGGCCGAGGCGCGCGACCGGGTCCGCGCGGCGGTCGGCTCGACCGGGCTCACCTGGCCGAACCGGCGGGTCACCGTGAACCTGTCGCCCGCCGCCCTGCCGAAGTCCGGGCCGGCGTTCGACCTGGCGGTCGCGGTGGCGGTGCTGGCTGCCGCCGGGCTGCTGGACCCGGCCCGCGCCGCGTCGGCGGTGCACCTCGGCGAGCTCGGGCTGGACGGCCGGCTCCGCCCGGTGCGCGGGATGCTCCCGGCGGTCGCGGCCGCCGTCGCGGCCGGTCGGTGCGACGTCGTCGTCCCGGCCGCGGACGCGGCGGAGGCCGCACTCGTCCCGGGCGCGCGCGTCGTCGGGTGCCGGACGCTCGCCGAGGTGGTGCACCGGCACGGCGGCGCGGTGCACGTGCCGGAGGTCGCCGAGGTGCGGGCCGTGCGCCCCCGCGGCACCGGCCGGCCCGCGGCGGGCGACCTGGCCGACGTCCGCGGCCAGCACGAGGCGCGCCGCGCGGTCGAGGTGGCCGCGGCGGGGGCGCACCACCTGCTGCTCGTCGGACCACCCGGGGCGGGCAAGACGATGCTCGCCTCCCGCCTGCCGGGGCTGCTCCCGGACCTCAGCGAGCCGGAGGCGGTGGAGGTCACGGCGGTGCACTCCGTGGCCGGCACCTTCGACCCGTCCGGGGGCCTGCTCCGGCGGCCCCCGTTCGAGGACCCGCACCACACCGCCACGCCGGCGAGCATCGTCGGCGGGGGCTCGGGGACCCCGCGGCCCGGGGCGGCCTCCCGGGCGCACCGCGGCGTGCTGTTCATGGACGAGGCCCCCGAGTTCCCGGCGGCCGTGCTCCAGACCCTGCGGCAGCCGCTCGAGCACGGCGAGCTCGTCATCCACCGCACCGGCGGCGCCGCGCGGTACCCGGCGCGGTTCCAGCTCGTGCTCGCGGCGAACCCGTGCCCGTGCGGGCGCGCCGTCGGGTCGGGGCTCGCGTGCACCTGCACGTCCCTGGAGCGGCGGCGGTACTTCGGGCGCCTGTCCGGGCCGTTGCTCGACCGGGTGGACGTCCAGGTCGAGGTGCCGCCGGTGGGCCGCGCCGCCCTCGCCGAGCAGGGCGAGGCATCGGCCGCGGTCGCCGCGCGGGTCGCCGCCGCCCGCGCCGCCCAGCGCGAGCGGTGGGCGGGCTCCCCGTGGCGGGTGAACGCGGAGGTGCCCGGACGGGTGCTGCGCGAGCGGCTGCGGCCGGACCGGCGGCTGCTCGTCGCGGTGGACCGCGCCGTGGACGAGGGGCGGCTCACGCTGCGCGGGGCGGACCGGGTGCTGCGGCTGGCGTGGACCGTGGCGGACACGCACGGGCGATCGGCGCCGAGCCGGGACGACGTCGGCACGGCGATGTCCCTGCGCACCCGAGGGCAGGCGGGCGCGTGACGAGGGGCGGGAGCGGCCGTGCTGCGGGGCCGGGCGAGCCGCTCGGGGGGCGTGGCCGCGGGGACGGGCGTGACCCGGGCGACGGGCGTGACCCGGGTGACCGGCGTCGCCCGGGCGACGGGAGCGACCCGCGCGACGATCCCGAGGTGCTGTCCCGCGTCGCGTGGAGCCTCGTCGCCGAACCGGGCGACGCGACCGCCGGGGCGGTCGTCGCGGCGCTGGGTGCGCCCGCCGCGCTGGCGTGGGCGGCGTGGGCGGTCGGCGTCGGCACGGACGCCGCGCTGCACCGGCTGCGCCACCTGCTGCGCGACGAGGACGGGGGAGCGGGCCGCCCCGTCGCGACCCCGCCGGGCGCGTGGGCGCGGGTGCTCGCGCGGGCGCTGCCCCGCTGGGCGCCGCGGCTCGCGGACCTGGAGCCGCGCCGGGCGCTCGACGCGCTCGCGGCCGTCGGCGGCGCCGTGCTCGTCCCCGGTCGGCCCGGGTGGCCGGAGCGGCTCGGCGACCTCGGACCGCTCGCACCGCCGGTCCTGTGGGTGCGCGGGGACCGCGCGACCGACGCGCTGCTGCGGCGCTCGGTCGCGGTCGTGGGCGCCCGTGCCGCCACGCCGTACGGCGAGCACGTGGCGCGCGACCTCGCCGCGGGGCTGGCCGCCCGCGGGGTGACGGTCGTGTCCGGTGGCGCGTTCGGCATCGACGTCGCCGCGCACCGCGGCGCGGTGGTCGTCGGCGGTCCGACGGTCGCCCTGCTCGCCGGGGGAGTCGACAGACCCTCGCCTGCGGGGAACCTGGACCTGCTCGAGCGGCTCGCCGCGTCCGGCGGGGCGCTCGTCGCGGAGAGCCCGCCCGGCACGCCGCCGACCCGCGCGCGGTTCCTCCAGCGCAACCGGCTGATCGCCGCGGTCACCGGCGCCACGGTGGTCGTCGAGGCGGCGTGGCGCTCCGGGGCGCTCAGCACGGCGGCGCGGGCGGGGGACCTGCTGCGGCCGGTCGGGGCGGTGCCGGGGCCGGTGACCTCCATGGCGTCGGCGGGGTGCCACCGGCTGCTGCGCGACGGGGCGGCGGTCTGCGTGACGGGGGTGGACGACGTGCTCGAGCTGCTCGGAGGGGAGCGGGGGCGGGAGGACGGAGGCGACGACGACGCCGGCGTGCTCGACCTCGCGGGTGTCGCCGGCAGCCCCGGCGGTTCGGCCGCCCGTGGCGGCAGTTCGGACCGTGCCGCCCGCGGGCGCTCAGCCGACCCCGCCGAGCCCACCGGAGGCGCCGACGGGGCGGATCGCGCCGACGGCTCCAGTCCGACCGATCGCGCCGACCCGGCCGATCGCGCCGACGTCGTCGATCCGACCGGCCGTGCCGACCCGGCCGACCGCGCTGATCCGACCGCCCGCGCCGACCCGGCTCAGGGCGCCCGCCCCGCCGACGACGTCGATCCGACCGACCGCGCCGACAGCCCCGCCTCGCGGGTCCTCGACGCGTTGCCGGTCCGGCGGTCGCTCGACGTCACCGGGCTCGCCCGGTGCTCGGGGCTCGCGGAGGACGAGGTGCTGGCAGCCCTGGGCCTGCTCGAGCTCACCGGACGCGCCGAACGGTCCGAGGGGGGCTGGCGCCGGAGCCGTCCCCGGCCGACGCAGGGCGCACGTGCACGGCGCGCACGCGGGTGACCCCCCGAAGGCGCGCCTTGGCACAGCTGCGCCGTCCCCGCATCCCGGGGGAAAGCGTTTCACACCTCCGGGTGGCCCTCGCGGGTGAGCGCGAGGGCCACCCGGTGGACACGCGAACGCCCGGACAGCCCCCGAACGGAGCGAAATCCGTACTCCGAAATCGGACATTTGACCGTGATTCGTACAGGGGTGGGTGAATCGCACCACAGACCGCTTGTCGCCCGGAGGTGTGACGGGCGACCGTAGTCCCGTGCACACGGGGGCTGAGACGCGGACGGCACGGGGGACACACCCCGCGACCGCCGATTTCGCCGTGCACCTCCGGGCCCAGCGCGGCCTGTCCGAGCACACCGTCCGGGCCTACCTGGGCGACCTCGCGGACCTCGAGGGCTACGCCCGCCGGCACGGCGTCGCGGACCTCGCCGAGGTCGACATCGCGGTGCTCCGCGGGTGGCTCGCGGCGATGGCCACGACGCACCGCAGCCGCGCGACGCTCGCGCGCCGGGGCGCCGCCGCGCGCACGTTCTTCGCCTGGGCGGCGCGCACGGGACGCGTCGCCGAGGACCCGGCGCTCCGCCTCGCGAGCGCCCGCCCCGCCTCGCACCTGCCGACCGTCCTGGACCAGGGCGCCGCGGCCACGCTGCTCGACACGGCGCGCGTCCGCGCCGACGACGGCGACCCGGTGCACCTGCGCGACTGGGCGGCCCTCGAGCTGCTGTACGCGACGGGCGTGCGGGTCGCCGAGCTCTGCGGCGCCGACGTGGACGACCTGGACCTCGGGGCGCGCACGCTGCGGGTCACCGGCAAGGGCGACCGGCAGCGCGTCGTGCCCGTGGGTGAGCTCGCGGTCGACGCCGTCGAGGCGTGGCTGACCCGTGGCCGGCCCGCCCTCGCGGTGCCGGGCTCCGGTCCGGCGCTGCTGCTCGGCCGCCGCGGCGGCCGCGTCGACCAGCGACGGCTGCGCCAGGCCGTGCACGAGGTCGCCCGGCTCGCCGGGGTCGACGACGTCGCTCCGCACGCGCTGCGCCACTCGGTCGCGACGCACCTGCTGGAGGGCGGCTCCGACCTCCGCAGCGTGCAGGAGGTGCTCGGCCACGCGAGCCTCGCGACCACCCAGCGCTACACCCACGTGACCGCGGACCGCCTCCGCGCGTCCTACGAGCAGGCGCACCCCCGCGCATGACGTCCGAGATGGAGAGCCCCATGTCAGTCCCGGCTGAGGACACGGTCCCGGTGGCGGCCACGCGCGCGCCGCGGGCTCCGCTCGGTGTCATCCCGCGGCAGCAGACGGCCGACCCGGAGCTCGTCGACGTCCTGGACCCGGCGGGTGCGCTCCCGCACCCCGGGTTCGCGGGCGCGGCGGCGGACCTCGACGACGCCGACCTGGACGGCGTGGTCGTCTCCCTGTCCGCGGTCGAGGACGCCGACCTCGCCGAGGTCGTGGCGCTCCCGGTCGACCCGGTCGCCCTGGACTGGCAGCTGTTCAAGGCCGGCGGCGACCGCCTGGTCCGCGAGCGGCTGATCCTGCACTACGCCCCGCTCGTCACCGCGGTGGCCGGCCGGGTCGGCATGCGGCTGCCCGCGATGGTCGAGCAGGCGGACCTCGTGTCCTACGGCATGTTCGGCCTGATCGACGCGATCGAGAAGTACGAGCCGGGCCGCTCGGTGAAGTTCGAGACCTACGCGAGCGCGCGCATCCGCGGGGCGATCATCGACGAGCTCCGGGCCATGGACTGGATCCCGCGCTCCGTGCGGACCAAGGCCCGGGCGGTGGACCGCGCGTACGCGGAGCTGGAGAGCGAGCTGCACCGCGTGCCGACCGAGAGCGAGGTCGCCGCCCGCCTGCAGATGGACATCCGCGAGCTCCGCGCGCTGTTCACGCAGCTGTCGACGGTGAACGTGGCCGCCCTGGACGAGCTGCTGGGCGCGGGGGAGGACCGCGGCGACCGCCTGTCCCTGCTCGACACCCTCGGCGACGACCGCACCCCCGACCCGGAGAACTCGTTCGAGGCGCAGGAGACCAAGTTCCTGCTGGCCCGGGCGATCGACCAGCTCGGCGAGCGCGAGAAGCTCGTCCTGGTCCTCTACTACTACGAGGGCATGACCCTCGCGGAGATCGGGCGGGTGCTCGGGGTCACGGAGTCCCGGATCTCGCAGATGCACACCGCGGCGATGCTCCGGCTGCGGGCGCGCCTCACGGAGGCCGACCGCGGCTGACGCCGCGGCCCACCCCGCCGCGGGCCCCACGACGGGCCCCTCCGGCGGCGCCCCCGCGAGCAGCACCACCGGCCCGCCCCGGAGCAGCAGCGCCGGGTCCAGGTAGGTCGTGCCGTCCCGCACCCCCCAGTGCAGGCACGTCCCCGGCGCGCAGTGCCCGGGGTCGGCCGTGACGGTGCCGACGGCGTCCCCGGCGGCCACCCGGGTGCCCACGGGCACCGCGGCGGCGACGGGCTCGACCGAGCTGCGCAGCCCGTCGTCGTGCAGGACGGTGAGCACGGGCCGGTCCACCACCACGCCCGCGAACGTGACCGTCCCGGCCCGCGGCGCCCGCACCGGGGTCCCGGCGGTGGCCTCCAGGTCGACCCCGCGGTGACCGGCGGCCCACGGCTGCGGCGGCCCGTCGAACGGCTGCCGCACCACGACCGGCTCGACGGGCGGCGACCAGGCGGCGGAGGCGTCGGGGGCCGACGGCACCGCCACGCCCCCGGTGAGCGACGCCAGAACGAGCACCGCGGAGGCGAGTGCGCAGGCCAGCGTCGCCGGCAGGGCGGGCGACGACCGGCCGGCGCGGCCATGGAGCGGCGGGAGCGGGGGGAGGAGCGGCAGGGGCACGCCCCGACGCTGCCCCGCGTCCCCCGCCGGTCACCACCGCCCCCGTGCGATCCTGGGGACCACGCACCCCCGCATCCCCTGTGGAGGACTCGGCGCCCCGTGACGGCGCGGCGCGGTGGCGCGGCTCACCCCGCGCGGGCCCGCGGACGGTCCCGGGCGCTGGTGCCGGTCCGGTAGACTCCTTCCTGCGACCGGTGCGTGCCGGTCGACATCGCGCGTCATCACCGAGGCCGCAGCCGCTCCGTCCCGACGGAACCGGCGGCGCGTCCGAGGGCCGACGCCGGCAGCGGTCCGGGTTCGTCCCGGCGTCGGCGTGGGCGTGGCGCCAGGGACGCCGCCCGACCGGGGGGCGTCGACAACCGGACGAGCGGGCCGGCCGTGACGGCAGGCCCGCGATCACTGTGCGCGCCCCCGACGTGGGCGCGTCGGAAGGACCTGTCATGGCCGTCGTGACCATGCGCCAGCTGCTCGAGAGCGGTGTCCACTTCGGGCACCAGACCCGCCGCTGGAACCCCAAGATGAAGCGCTTCATCTTCACCGAGCGCAACGGCATCTACATCGTCGACCTGCAGCAGTCGCTGTCCTACATCGACCGCGCGTACGACTTCGTCAAGGAGACCGTCGCGCACGGCGGCAGCATCCTGTTCGTCGGCACCAAGAAGCAGGCGCAGGAGCCGGTGGCCGAGCAGGCCGCCCGCGTGGGCATGCCCTACGTCAACCAGCGCTGGCTCGGCGGCATGCTCACCAACTTCGCCACGGTGAACAAGCGCCTGCAGCGCCTCAAGGAGCTCGAGCTCATCGACTTCGACGACGTCGCGGGGAGCGCGTACACGAAGAAGGAGCTCCTCATCATGCGTCGCGAGAAGGACAAGCTCGCGAAGACGCTGGGCGGCATCCGCGACATGACCCGGACCCCGTCCGCGGTCTGGATCGTCGACACCAACAAGGAGCACCTGGCCGTCGACGAGGCGCGCAAGCTCGGCATCCCGATCGTCGCGATCCTCGACACCAACTGCGACCCGGACGTCGTCGACTACCCGATCCCGGGCAACGACGACGCGATCCGCGCCGTGCAGCTGCTGACCCGCGTGATCGCGGACGCCGCCGCCGAGGGCACCCTGCAGCGCCACTCCGCCCGCCAGGGTGGCGGCGCCGAGGCCGCCCCGGCCGACGCCGAGCCGCTGGCCGAGTGGGAGCGCGAGCTCCTGGCCGGTGCCGAGGAGTCGCTGGCCTCCGACGCGACCGCCGAGTCGGCCGCCACGGCTGCCGCCGCCGGCGACCCGGTCGCCGCGCCGGGCGAGGCCGGCCCTGCCGAGGGTGCTGCCACCCCGGGCCAGGACGCCGCCCCGGCCGTCGAGGCCGCCGCCGAGGCCGCTGCCGCCGAGACCGCCGCCGCCGAGTCCGAGGGCGCCGCCGAGTCCGAGTGACCCGGCCCGCCGATCGCACGTACTGACGAGAAGGACGGAACAGATGGCCAACTACAGCCTGGCCGACATCAAGGCGCTCCGTGAGAAGACCGGCGCCGGCATGATGGACGTCAAGAAGGCGCTCGAGGAGGCGGAGGGCGACTCCGACAAGGCCCTCGAGATCATCCGCGTCAAGGGCCTCAAGGGCGTCTCCAAGCGCGAGGGCCGCTCGGCCTCCGACGGCCTGGTCGCGGCCGAGGTCGTCACCGCCGGTGACGGCGCGGACGAGGTCGGCGTGATCGTCGAGGTGAACTCCGAGACGGACTTCGTCGCGAAGAACGCCACGTTCATCACCCTGGCGGAGAAGGTCCTCGCGACCGCCGTGGCCTCGGGTGCCCGGGACGCCGACGCGCTGCTCGCGGCCGACGCCGAGGGCAAGTCGCTGCAGGAGGTCGTCGACGAGACGGCCGCCGTGCTCGGCGAGAAGGTCGTCGTGCGCCGCGTGGCCCGCGTCGCCGGCGAGAAGGTCTCGGTCTACCTGCACAAGGTGAACAAGGACCTCCCCCCGCAGGTCGGCGTGCTCGTCGCGACCGACGCCAAGGGCGCCGAGGTGGCCCGCGACATCGCGACGCACATCGCCGCGTTCTCGCCGGCGTACCTGACCCGCGACGAGGTCCCGGCCGAGACGGTCGAGAACGAGCGCCGCATCGCCGAGGAGACCGCCCGCAACGAGGGCAAGCCCGAGGCCGCGCTGCCGAAGATCGTCGAGGGTCGCCTGACCGGCTACTTCAAGGACGTCGTCCTGCTGGACCAGCCGTTCGCGAAGGACTCGAAGAAGTCCGTCGCCCAGGTGCTCGCCGAGGTCGGCGGCACGGTGACCGGCTTCGTGCGGTTCCGCGTCGGCGCCTGACGACGCACCACCCGGTGGCCCCGGCCCGGCAGGGCCGGGGCCACCGGCGCGAGCACCACCCGACACGCCGACGACACCGGAGGACCCCGTGACCAACGACACCGACGCCCGGCGGGTGCTGCTCAAGCTGTCGGGGGAGGCCTTCGGCGGCGGCGCGATCGGTCTGGACGCCGGCGTGGTCCGGCGGGTCGCGGCCGAGATCGCCGAGGCGGTCCGCGAGGGCGTGCAGGTCGCCATCGTGGTCGGCGGCGGCAACTTCTTCCGCGGCGCGGAGCTGGCCCAGAACGGCCTGGACCGGGCGCGCGCGGACTACATGGGCATGCTGGGCACCGTCATGAACTGCCTGGCGCTGCAGGACTTCCTGGAGCAGGCCGGCGTGGACACGCGCGTGCAGACCGCCATCACGATGGGCCAGGTCGCCGAGCCGTACATCCCGCTGCGCGCCATCCGGCACCTCGAGAAGGGCCGCGTCGTCATCTTCGGCGCCGGCGCGGGGATGCCGTACTTCTCCACCGACACCGTCTCCGTCCAGCGCGCGCTCGAGACGCACTGCGACGAGGTCCTCATGGGCAAGAACGGCGTGGACGGGGTCTACTCCGCGGACCCGCGGACCAACCCCGACGCGGTGCGGCTGGACCACCTGACCTACACCGAGGCGATCGTCCAGGAGCTCGGGGTCATGGACTCCACGGCCCTGTCGATGTGCCGCGACAACGGCGTGCGGATGCGCGTCTTCGGTCTCGAGGAGCACGGCAACGTCACCCGCGTGCTCCGGGGTGAGAAGATCGGGACGCTGGTCACCGAGGACTGACCCCTCGCGCCGGCACGCCCGCCCGGCCGCACGCCCCCCGCAGCACCAGAACCGAAGGAGCAACCGTGATCGACGAGATCCTCCTCGAGGCCGAGGAGAAGATGGACAAGGCCGTCGAGGTGGCGAAGGAGGACTTCGCCGCGATCCGGACCGGCCGGGCCAACGCCGCGATGTTCAACAAGATCACGGTCGACTACTACGGCAGCCCGACGCCGCTGCAGCAGCTGGCGTCGTTCAACGTGACCGAGGCGCGCACCATCCTCATCTCCCCGTTCGACAAGTCGTCGATGCAGGGGATCGAGAAGGCGCTGCGCGACTCGGACCTGGGCGTGAACCCGACGAACGACGGCAACGTCATCCGGGTGACCCTGCCGGCCCTCACGCAGGAGCGCCGCAAGGAGTTCGTGAAGCTCGCGAAGTCCAAGGCGGAGGACGCCCGCGTGTCCGTCCGCAACGTGCGCCGCCGGGCGAAGGACGAGCTGGACCGCCTGGTCAAGGACGGCGAGGCCGGCGAGGACGAGGTCGTGCGCGCGGAGAAGGAGCTCGAGGCCGTCACCAAGCGGCACGTCGAGCTGATCGACGCCCTGCTCTCGTCCAAGGAGAGCGAGCTGCTCGAGGTCTGATGTCCGCCCACCCCGCCGTCGCACCCGCACCGGGCACCTCGCGTGCCGGGCGGGACCTGCCCGTCGCCGTCGCCGTCGGCCTCGGGCTGCTGGTCGCGGTCGCGGCGTCGCTGTTCATCCGCAAGGAGGTCTTCGGCGTCGTCGCGATCGTCGCGGTGGGCGCGGGGCTGTGGGAGCTGACGCAGGCGTTCGCCCGGCGGGGTGTGCACATCCCCGTGCTGCCGCTACTGGTCGGGGACGTGGGGATCCTCGTGTCGGCGTACGTCGCCGGCATGGAGGCGCTGTTCGTCGCGTTCGTGCTGACGGTCGGGGGGATCGTCGTCTGGCGCGTGCTGGACGGCTCCGGCCCGGCGGCGGTGCGCGACGCCACGGCGGGGGTGTTCGCGGCGGCGTACCTGCCGCTGATGGCCGGCTTCGTCATGCTGCTGCTCGCGGCGGAGGACGGCGCGATGCGGGTGGCGCTGTTCATCCTGCTCTGCGTCGCGAACGACACCGGCGGCTACGTCGTGGGCGTGCTGATCGGCCGGCACCCGCTCGCGCCGTCGGTGAGCCCGAAGAAGACGTGGGAGGGCCTGCTCGGCTCGGTGGTGCTGGCCAGCGTGGTCGGCGTGCTGGGCGTGCACTTCCTGCTCGAGGGCGACCCCGCGGTCGGGGCGCTGCTCGGCGTGGCGACCGTCGCGGTCGCGACGCTCGGCGACCTGGGCGAGTCGATGATCAAGCGGGACCTGGAGCTCAAGGACATGGGCACGCTGCTGCCCGGCCACGGGGGCATCCTGGACCGGATCGACTCGATGCTGCTGGCCGCGCCCGTCGTCTTCCTGCTGCTGGAGCTCCTGCTCCCGGCCACCACCTGACCCCGAGACCCCGAGGAGGCTCAGCATGAGCGCCACGCCCGTCGCCCTCGACCTGTCCGCCCCCACCCGGGGCGCCCGCGGCAAGCCGCCGAAGCACTTCGTCGACCTCACGCCCGAGCAGCGCGTCGAGGCCGTCACCGCGCTCGGCGAGAAGCCGCTGCGCGCGAAGCAGCTCGCGACGCACTACTTCAGCCACCTCACCGCCGACCCCGAGCGGATGACCGACCTGCCGGCCGGCAGCCGGGACAAGCTCGTCGAAGCGCTCTTCCCGCAGCTGCTCACGGCCGCGCGGACGATGCAGGCGGACGGCGGCACCACCGTCAAGACGCTGTGGCACCTGTTCGACGGCGCCAAGGTCGAGTCCGTGCTCATGCGGTACGCGCACCGCTCGACGCTGTGCGTGTCCAGCCAGGCCGGCTGCGGCATGGCGTGCCCGTTCTGCGCGACCGGCCAGCTCGGCCTCACCCGCAACCTGTCGACGGCCGAGGTCGTCGAGCAGGTCCGCTCCGCGGCGGCCTCGCTGCAGGCCGGCGAGGTGCCCGGCGGCCCGACCCGGCTGTCGAACGTCGTGTTCATGGGCATGGGCGAGCCGCTCGCGAACTACAAGACCGTCATGGAGACCGTGCGCCGCCTGGTCGCGCCGGTGCCCGAGGGCATGGGCATGTCCGCCCGCAACATCACCGTGTCGACCGTCGGCCTGGTGCCGGCCATGCGCAAGCTCGCGGGTGAGGGCATCCCCGTGACGCTGGCGCTGTCGCTGCACGCGCCGGACGACGAGCTCCGGAACGAGCTCGTGCCGATCAACACCCGGTGGAGCGTCAAGGAGACGATCGATGCCGCCCACGAGTACTTCCAGGCGACCGGCCGGCGGGTGTCCATCGAGTACGCGCTGATGCGGGACATCAACGACCAGGCGTGGCGGGCGGACCTGCTCGGCACGGAGCTGAACCGGCGCGGCCGCGGCTGGGTGCACTGCAACCCCATCCCGCTCAACCCGACGCCCGGTTCGAAGTGGACCGCCAGCGACCCGGCGGTGGAGCAGGAGTTCGTGGCACGCTTGCGGGCGCACGGGATCCCGACCACCGTCCGGGACACGCGCGGCAGCGACATCGACGGTGCGTGCGGCCAGCTGGCGGCGGAGGAGGACTGATGAGCGGCGGCGCCATGTTCCGCAAGGTCACGGGCATGCGGACGGGGTACCACCCGGAGGAGGTCGACGACTTCTTCACGCACGCCCGGACCGTCTACGAGCAGGGCCCGGCGGGCGCGCTGTCGAGCCGGGACGTGCGGACCGTCGCGTTCGACCTCGTGCGGCACGGCTACTCGACGACCGCGGTGGACGCGGCGCTCGACCGGCTCGAGGCGGCGTTCGTCGCCCGCTCCCGAGCGGACTACATCGCCGAGAACGGCCGGCAGGCGTGGCTCGAGACGCTCGCGGACCAGGCGCGCACGCTGTACGGCCGGCTCACCCGCCCGGACGGCGAGCGGTTCGCGCCGCCGAAGGGCCGCCAGCCCGGGTACGCGGTGGAGGACGTGGACGCCCTGTGCCACCGGCTCGTGGACTACTTCGACAAGAACACCCCGCTGACCGCGCAGGAGATCCGCTCGGCGGTCTTCGCACGGGCGAAGGGCGCCCGCGCGTACGCGGAGGCCCCCGTGGACGCCTTCCTGGAGCGCGCGGTCGACGTCCTGCTCGCCGCGGAGTAGTCAGCCCCGCAGCCAGGCCAGCACGGCCAGGACCCGGCGGTGGTCGCCGTCGGACGGGACGAGCCCGAGCTTCGCGAAGATGCTCGACACGTGCTTCTCGACGGCCCCGTCGGTGACGACGAGCCGGTCGGCGATGGCCGTGTTGCTGCGCCCTTCGGCCATGTGGCCGAGCACCTCGCGCTCCCGCGGGCTGAGCGCGGCCAGCGGCGACGTGGCGGTCCGGCGGACCATGAGCTGAGCGACCACCTCGGGGTCGAGCACGACCTCGCCGGCGGCGACGCGGTCGAGCGTGCCGGCCAGGGCGTCGAGGTCCTGCACGCGGTCCTTGAGCAGGTAGCCGACCCGGCCGCGCCCGTCGGCCAGCAGGTCGCGGGCGTAGGCCTCCTCGACGTACTGCGACAGCACGAGCACGCCCAGGTCCGGCCGCTCGGCCCGCAGCGCGACGGCGGCCCGGAGCCCGTCGTCGCGGTGGCCGGGCGGCATGCGGACGTCCACGACGGCCAGGTCGGGCCTGTGCTCGCGGACGGCGTCGAGCAGGTCGGGGGCGGTGCCGACGGCGGCGACGACGGTGTGGCCCGCCTCCTGCAGGAGGCGGACCAGACCCTCGCGGAGCAGGACGGCGTCCTCGGCGAGCACTACGCGCACGGGATCCTCACCCGCACGATCGTGCCGTGGCCGGGCGCGTCGGTCACGTCCACCACGCCGTCGACGCCGGCCGCGCGGTCCCGCAGGCCGGCAAGGCCGTGGCCGGGCAGCACCTGCGCGCCGCCGCGGCCGTCGTCGGTGACGGTGAGGACGAGCTCGCCGCCGCCTGCGGTCAGGTGCACGTCCACCGCGGTCGCCCCGGCGTGCTTGGCGGCGTTGGCGAGCGCCTCGCAGGCGGCGAAGTAGGCGGCGTTCTCGACTGCCGCGGGCAGGTGCTCGCCCTCGGCCAGGTCGGTGCGGAGGGTGGCCGGCACGGGTGAGGTGGCCGCCGCGGCGACGAGCGCGGCGACCAGCCCGCGGTCCGCGAGCACGGGGGGCGCGATGCCGCGGCTCAGCGCCCGCAGCTCGGCCAGCGCGTCCTCGGCCTGCCGCCGGGCCTCGGCGATGACCTCGCGGGCCCCGTCCACCTCGGCGCCCGCGAGCCGGCGCTCCGCGGTCGACAGGTCCATGCCGAGCCGGATGAGGCGCTGCTGCGGGCCGTCGTGCAGGTCCCGCTCCAGGCGGCGGAGCGACTGCGCCTCGGCGTCCGCGGCCTGGGCCCGGCTGTGCGCCAGGTGCTCGACGCGGCGCCGGAGCTGGTCGGTCGAGGGGGCGAGCAGGGCGGTGCCGAGCGCCTCGTGGGCGGCGGCGCAGCCCCGCAGCACGGGGACCAGGGTGCCGGCGAGCACCAGGCCGACGACGAGGTTGACCATCCCGCGCGACAGGCCCGGCACCAGCTCGGGCAGGCCGGTGAACCCGACCTCCGCCCCCGCGGGCAGGAACCGGAGCCACGCCCAGGACGTCAGCCCGACGAGCGTGCCCGTCCACCACACCAGCGCCACCGACCAGGTGAGCATCGTCAGGGGCAGCGCCACCAGGCCGTGCGCGACCTCGCCCCAGCGCGCGGGGTCGCGCAGCCGGTCGAGCCAGCGGCGCCAGTCCGCGTGCCGCTCCGGCAGGTAGGCAGGCTCGCCGAGCGGCCGGCCCGCGGCGGCCAGCCGGCCGCGCTCCACCCGCGCCAGCACCGAGGCGGCGGCCACCGTCCCGGCGGCGAGGGGGACGCCCGCCCACACGATGAGCAGTCCGGCGGAGAGCGACAGCCCGACGGTCATGACGACGAACGACGCGAGGGCGAACGGCAGGGAGGTGAGCAGGTACGCGGAGTCCGCGAGCAGGCGGCGGTGCACGCCGGCGGGGGCGGGCCGGGTGGCGGCCGTCGTCGGGGTCATGCCCCCAGTCTGGCGTCGGCGCAGGTCAGCGTGCACTGACGTCCCCCGGCGGACCGCGGGTGGGGCTGGCCCCACCCTCTCGGGCAGGATGGGGCGGGTGAACGCGCGCACCGTGGTCCTGCTCGGCTCGACCGGCTCGATCGGCACCCAGGCCGCCGACGTCGTCGCCCGGAACCCCGAGCGGTTCCGGGTCACCGGCCTCAGCGCGGGCGGGGCGGATCCCGCGGCGCTGGCCCGGCAGGCGGTGGCGCTCGGCGCGCAGACCGTCGCGGTGGCGGACCCGGACGCCGCGGGCGCGGTGTTCGCCGAGCTCGTGCGGGCGTCGGCCGACGCGGGGCTGCGGCAGATGGGCGTCGAGGTGCTGACCGGCCCGGACGCCGCCGCGCAGCTCGCCGCCCGCGGGGCGGACGTGGTGCTGAACGGCATCACCGGGTCGGTCGGGCTCGGGCCGACCCTCGCGGCGCTCGAGTCGGGCAGCACGCTGGCGCTGGCAAACAAGGAGTCCCTGGTCGCGGGCGGCCCGCTGGTCCGGGCCGCGGTCGGGCGCCCGGGCCAGGTGGTGCCGGTGGACTCCGAGCACTCGGCGATCGCGCAGTGCCTGCGGGGCGGGGCGCGCGGCGAGGTCCGGCGCCTGGTGCTCACGGCGTCGGGCGGGCCGTTCCGGGGCCGGACCCGCGCGGAGCTCGCGGACGTGACGCCCGAGCAGGCGCTGGCGCACCCGACCTGGTCGATGGGGCCGGTCGTGACGATCAACTCCGCGACGCTGGTGAACAAGGGCCTGGAGCTCATCGAGGCGCACCTGCTGTTCGACGTGCCGGTCGCGGACATCCAGGTGGTGGTGCACCCGCAGTCGGTCGTGCACTCGATGGTCGAGTTCGCGGACGGCTCGACGATCGCGCAGGCGTCCCCGCCGGACATGCGGCTGCCCATCGCGCTCGGGCTGTCCTGGCCGGAGCGGGTCGCGGAGGCGGTGCCGGCGTGCGACTGGACCCGCGCGGCGTCCTGGACGTTCGAGCCCCTGGACGAGGACGTGTTCGGTGCGGTGGCGCTCGCGCGCGCGGCCGTGGCGGCCTCGGGCACGCACCCCGCGGTCTACAACGCGGCGAACGAGGAGGCGGTCGCGGCCTTCCTCGGCGGCGGCCTCGGGTTCCTCGGGATCGTGGCGACGGTCGAGGAGGTGCTCGCGGCGTACCCCGGCGCGCCGGCCGGGTCGGTCGCCGACGTGCACGCCGCGGAGGACTGGGCCCGGGCCCGGGCGCGGGAGCGCATCGCGGCCGGCTGATCAGGCCCCGGTCAGCGACCCCAGCAGCCGCGCGACCCTGCTCGGCCGCCCCGTCAGCCGCTCCTCGGCGTCGGCGAGCGCGGCCCCGCGCAGCCCGGCGGTGATCCCCGCCCAGCGCAGCGGCTCGGGCTCCCAGCGGGGGGACCGGTGCCCGACCCACGGGAGCCGGGTCAGCGCGGAGTCGGTCCCGGTGAGCAGGTCGGCCAGGGTGCGGCCGGCGAGGTTGGCGGTGCCCACTCCGTCGCCGACGTAGCCGCCGGCCCAGGCGATGCCGTCGTCCCCGAGGCCGACGGAGGCGTGCCAGTCGCGCGGCACCCCGAGCGGCCCGCCCCAGGCGTGCGTGACGCGGGCGTGCCGGACCGCGGGGAACAGCTCGACGAGCGCCCGGCGCAGCGCCCGGGCGACACGCGGGTCCTGGTCGGACGCGGGTTCGACGGCGGAGCCCCAGTGGTACGGCGCGCCGCGGCCCCCGAAGGCCAGGCGGTCGTCGGCGGTGCGCTGGCCGTACACGAGCAGGTGCCGCCCGTCGGTGAAGGTCTGCCCGCGGTCCAGCCCCACCAGGTCCCAGACGCTCGGCGGCAGGGGCTCGGTCGCGATCATCAGGGAGTACACCGGGGCGAGGTCGCGGCGGGACCCGGGGAAGGTGGGGGTCCAGGCCTCGACCGCCCGCACGACGTGCCGCGCCCGGACGGTGCCCTGGTCGGTGACGACCGCGCGCGGGGAGATCCGCAGCGCCCGGGTCTGCTCGGCGATCCGCACGCCGCGCGCCTCGACGGCGTCCGCGAGCCCCCGGACCAGGCGGGCCGGCTGCACCCGCGCGCAGTCGGGCGTCCACGCGCCGCCGAGCACGCCGTCGGCCCGCACGTGCGCGGCGACCTCGGCGGGGGTCAGCAGGTCGAGCTCGTCGCCCCACCGGGTCGCGTCCCGCGCCTCGGCGGTGAGCCGCGCGAGCTGCGCCGGAGTCCGGGCGAGCGTGACCGTGCCGCCGTAGGCGAAGTCGCAGTCGATCTCCTCGGCCGCCGCGACGCCGCCGACCTCGACGACGGTGTCCCGCATCGCGGCCCGCATCGACCGGGCCGCGTCCTCGCCGTGCCGGCGGGCCAGCGCCTCGGCGGAGGCGGGGAACAGGGCCGAGCACCAGCCGCCGTTGCGGCCGCTGGCGCCGAAGCCCGCGACCGCCTGCTCGACCACGAGCACGTCCAGCGCCGGGTCCGCCTCGAGCAGGTAGTACGCGGTCCACAGGCCCGTGAGGCCGGCGCCGACCACCACGACGTCCGCCGTGGTGTCGCCGTCCAGCGGCTCGCGCGGCTCGATCGGCGCGTCCGCGGCGACCTGGTCGAACCACAGCGACAGGCCGGCCAGGTCGCGCCCCGCGGACCACGCGAGCGCGGCGCCCGCGGCGGCCGCGTCGCCGCCCCCGGGCGTGCTCACAGCCGCGCCCACGCCTCGCCGAGCACGCCCCGCAGGATCTGCCCGATCTCGGCGAACTCCGCCGGCCCGCAGGTGAGCGGCGGGGCGAGCTGCACGACCGGGTCGCCGCGGTCGTCGGCCCGGCAGTACAGGCCGGCCTCGAACAGGGCGGGGGACAGGAAGTCGCGCAGCAGCCGCTCGGACTCGGCCTCGGAGAACGTCTCCCGGGTGGCCGTGTCCTTCACCAGCTCGATGCCGTAGAAGTACCCGGCGCCGCGGACGTCCCCGACGATCGGCAGGTCCAGCAGCGACTCCAGCTCGGCGCGGAACAGCGGGGCGTTCTCGTGCACCCGCTGCGTCAGCCCTTCGCGCTCGAAGATGTCGAGGTTGGCCATCGCCACGGCCGCCGACACCGGGTGCCCGCCGAACGTGTAGCCGTGGTAGAAGGTCGCGTCCCCGGTCCGGAACGGCTCGTAGACCCGGTCGGAGACGACGGTCGCGCCGATGGGGGAGTACCCGGAGGTCAGCCCCTTCGCGCAGGTGATCATGTCGGGCACGTACCCGAAGTCGCTGCACGCGAAGATCTCGCCGATCCGGCCGAACGCGCAGATCACCTCGTCGGAGACGAGCAGCACGTCGTACCGGTCGCAGATCTCGCGGACGCGCTGGAAGTACCCGGGCGGGGGCGGGAAGCAGCCGCCGGCGTTCTGCACCGGCTCCAGGAACACGGCGGCGACGGTCTCGGGGCCCTCGAACTCGATGGCCTCGGCGATCCGGTCGGCGGCCCAGCGCCCGAACGCCTCGGGGTCGTCGCGCAGGTCCTCGGGAGCCCGGTACCGGTTGGTGTTCGGGACGCGCTGCGTCGAGGGCACCAGGGGCTCGAACGGGGCCTTGAGCGCGGGGATGCCCGTGATGGACAGCGCGCCCTGCGTGGTGCCGTGGTACGCGACCGCCCGGGAGATCACCTTGTGCTTGCCCGGCTTCCCGACGAGCTTCCAGTACTGCTTGGCGAGCTTCCACGCGGTCTCGACGGCCTCGCCGCCCCCCGTCGTGAAGAACACCCGGTTCAGGTCGCCGGGCGCATGGTGCGCGAGCCGCTCCGCGAGGTCGATCGCCTGCGGGTGCGCGTAGGACCACAGCGGGAAGAACGCGAGCTCCTCGGCCTGCTGCCGGGCGCGCTCGGCGAGCTCGGCGCGCCCGTGGCCGGCCTGCACGACGAACAGCCCCGCGAGGCCGTCGATGTACTTCCGGCCCCGGTCGTCCCAGATGTGGTGGCCCTCGCCGCGCACGATCGTGGGCACCTGCTCGGCCCACGCGCTCTGCCGCGTGAAGTGGCCCCAGAGGTGGTCGCGGGCGGCGGCGTGCCGGTCGGTGCCGCGGGGGGTGACGGTGGTGAGCGTGTCGGTCATCGGGTTCCCCAGTCGTATTGCTGCTTGCGCAGCTTGAGGTAGACGAAGGTCTCGGTGGTCCGCACGCCGGGCAGCGTGCGGATGCGGTCGTTGAGCACGGCGAGCAGGTGGTCGTCCCCGGTGCAGACGACCTCGACCAGGACGTCGAACCCGCCGGCGGTGATGACGACGTAGTCGACCTCGGGGAGGCCGGCGAGCGCGTCGGCGAGGGCCTCGAGGTCCCCCTCCGCCTTGATGCCGATCATGGCCTGCCGGGCGAACCCGACCTGGACCGGGTCGGTGACGGCCACGATCTGCACGACGCCCGCGTCCGTGAGCCGCTGCACGCGCTGGCGCACGGCGGCCTCGGACAGCCCGACGGCCTTGGCGATCGCCGCGTAGGGACGGCGGCCGTCCTCCTGGAGCTGCTCGATGATCGCCTTGGACGTCTCGTCCAGGGTCGGCGGGGTGTCGGGGTGGCGCGGGGTCACGGTCCCGATCGTGACCCAGCGCCCCGGGGCCGCGCAAGGGATTCCGTCGTCCGGCGCGCGAATCGGCGCGGATCCGCTCGCCGAAACACACAGTTTACGTGGATTTTCGCGGAGCGACGCTGTGGCGGCACCACCGGCGCGGCTAGCGTGCCGAGCACGTCAGACCCGTGAGGAGACTCCGTGACCAGCACCAGCACCGCGCCGCTCCGGCTGCAGAACCTCGTGGACGGCGCCTGGGCGGACGCGCGCGACGGCCGGGTCGCCGACGTGGTGGATCCCGCGACCGGCGAGGTCTACGCGCACGCCCCGGTCTCCGGGCCCGCCGACGTCGACGCCGCGGTGGGCGCCGCGGCCCGCGCGTTCACGACGTGGCGCCGCACCACCCCGGCGGAGCGGCAGCGCGCGCTGCTGCGGCTGGCCGACGCCGTCGAGGCCCGGGCCGACGAGCTCGTCGCCGTCGAGTCCCGCGACACCGGCAAGCCGCTGCACCTCACCGCGACGGAGGAGGTGCCCCCGTGCGTCGACCAGCTCCGGTTCTTCGCCGGCGCGGCGCGCGTCCTCGAGGGGGCGTCCGCGGGGGAGTACCTGGCGGGGCACACGTCCTTCGTGCGGCGCGAGCCCGTCGGGGTGGTCGGGCAGGTGACGCCCTGGAACTACCCGCTGATGATGGCGGTCTGGAAGATCGCCCCGGCGCTCGCGGCCGGCAACACCGTCGTGCTCAAGCCGTCGGACACCACGCCGGCGTCCACGCTGCTCCTCGCCGAGCTCGCCGCGGGGATCCTGCCCCCGGGCGTGCTCAACGTCGTCTGCGGGGACCGGGGCACGGGCCGGGCGCTGGTGGAGCACCCGCGGCCCGACATGGTGGCGATCACCGGGTCGGTGCGCGCGGGCACGGAGGTCGCCGGCTCCGCCGCCCGCGACGTGAAGCGGGTGCACCTGGAGCTCGGCGGGAAGGCCCCCGTGGTGGTGTTCGCCGACGCCGACCTCGACGCCGCGGCCGCCGGGATCGCGTCGGCCGGGTACTTCAACGCGGGCCAGGACTGCACCGCGGCGACGCGGGTGCTGGTGCAGGCGGCGGTGCACGACGACTTCCTCGCGGCGCTCGCCGCGCAGGCCCGGACCCAGCGCACCGGCGCCCCGGACGACCCGGGCGTGGCGTTCGGCCCGGTGAACAGCGCCGACCAGCTCGCGCGGGTCACCGGGTTCCTGGAGCGGCTGCCCGGCCACGCCGAGGTCGTCGCCGGCGGCCGCCGGCAGGGCGACCGCGGGTACTTCCACGAGGCCACCGTGGTCGCGGGGCTGCGCCAGGACGACGAGGCCGTGCAGGACGAGATCTTCGGGCCGGTCATCACGGTGCAGCCGTTCGCCGACGAGGCCGAGGCCGTCGCGCTCGCCAACGGCGTCCGGTACGGGCTGGCCGGCTCGGTCTGGACCTCCGACCACGCGCGCGCCATGCGGCTCTCGCGCGACCTGGACGTCGGGGTGGTGTGGATCAACACGCACATCCCGTTCGTGGCCGAGATGCCGCACGGCGGGTTCAAGCAGTCCGGCTACGGCAAGGACCTCTCGATGTACGGCCTCGAGGACTACACCCGCATCAAGCACGTGATGAGCGCGATCGACTGACCGGCCCGCCCGACCCCGTCCCACCCCTGAGGAGTCCGATGTCCCCTCGCCGTGCCGTCCCGGCCGACCCGCGCGTGCGCGCCCTGATCGCCGCCGCGCGGGGTGCCCGGCGCGCCCCCGTCGTGCCCGGACCGTCCCGCCGCCAGTTCCTCACCGGCGCCCTCGGCGGCGTCGGCGCCGGGCTGCTGCTCGCCGCCTGCGGCACCGGCGGCAGCCCGTCGTCCGGCACCTCCGCGACCGCTGCCACCGACCTGTCCGACACGGAGAAGCTCGTCCGCTGGGCGAACTGGACGCTGTACCTCGACCAGGACGAGGCGGGCACGGGCTACCCGACGCTCGAGGCGTTCACGGCGCAGACCGGCATCGACGTCGAGTACACGGAGGACGTCGACGACAACGACACCTTCTACGGCAAGGTCTCCGGGCAGCTCGCGAACGGCCAGGACATCGGCTACGACATCGTCACGCTGACCGACTGGATGGCCGCCCGGATGATCCGGATGGGCTACACCCAGGAGCTCGACCGCTCCGCGATCCCGAACGCGGCGAACATCCTGCCGGACCTCGCCGAGGTCGACTTCGACCCGGGCCGCGCGCACTCGCTCACCTGGCAGTCCGGGTTCGGCGGGCTGGCCTGGTCCAAGGACGCGGTGCCGGGCGGGATGCGCTCGGTCGCCGACCTGTGGGCGCCCGAGCTGGCGGGCAAGGTCGAGGTGCTCTCCGAGATGCGCGACACGATCGGCCTGATCATGCTCGACCAGGGCGTCGACCCCTCGGGCGACTGGGGCGGGTCCGAGTTCGACGCGGCGCTCGCGGTGCTCCGCGAGAAGATCGACTCCGGCCACATCCGGCAGGTGCGCGGCAACTCCTACGCGCAGGACCTGGTGAGCGGGGACGCCGTCGCGGTCATCGGCTGGTCCGGCGACATCACCGCGCTGAACTACGAGAACGACGACCGGTTCGCGTTCGCCATCCCCGAGGCCGGCGGCACGCTGTGGAGCGACAACCTCATGATCCCCGTGGGCGCGACCCACAAGGCGAACGCCGAGGCGGTCCTGGACTACTACTACGACCCCGAGGTGGCGGCGCAGGTGGCCGCGTGGGTCAACTACATCACCCCGGTGCAGGGAGCCCAGGAGGCCATGGCGGCGATCGACCCGGAGCTCGCCGAGAACCCGATGATCTTCCCCGACGAGGCGACCCTCGCCAGCGCGCACGTGTTCCGCACGCTCACCCCCGAGGAGGAGACCACCTACAACGGCGCGTTCCTGGACGTGATCGGCGCGTGAGCGCCCCGACCCCGGCGCCCGCACGGGCCGGCGCCGCCCTCGAGATCTGGGACGTGACCAAGACGTTCGGCGCGTTCACCGCGGTGGACGACCTCACGCTCACCGTGCCGTCGGGCTCGTTCTTCGCGCTGCTCGGGCCGTCCGGCTGCGGCAAGACCACCACGCTGCGGATGGTCGCCGGGCTGGAGCAGCCGACCTCGGGCGCCATCTCCATCGGCGGCCGCGAGGTCACCGGGACCGGCGCGCACCAGCGCCCCGTGAACACGGTGTTCCAGTCGTACGCGCTGTTCCCGCACCTGTCGGTGCTGGACAACGTCGCGTTCGGGCTGCGGCGCCGGCGGGTGGCGGACGCGGAGCGCCGGGCCCGCGAGGGTCTGGAGCTCGTGCAGCTGGGCCACCTCGGCGACCGGCGGCCGGCGCAGCTGTCCGGCGGCCAGCAGCAGCGCGTGGCCCTCGCCCGCGCCCTGGTGAACAACCCGGCGGTGCTGCTGCTCGACGAGCCGCTCGGCGCCCTGGACCTCAAGCTGCGGCGCCAGATGCAGCTCGAGCTGAAGCGGATCCAGACCGAGGTCGGGCTCACGTTCGTCCACGTCACGCACGACCAGGAGGAGGCCATGACCATGGCCGACACCGTCGCCGTGATGAACCAGGGGCGCATCGAGCAGCTCGGCCGGCCCGCCGACCTGTACGAGCTGCCGCGCACGGCGTTCGTCGCCAACTTCCTCGGGCAGTCCAACCTGGTCGCCGGCGAGGTCCGCCAGGCGCCGGCGGACGGGGTGCTCGGCGTCGAGATCGCCGGGACCCGGGTCCGGGTGCCCGCGAGCCGGGCCGTGCGCACCGCGGGTCGGGTGCTCGTCGGGGTGCGGCCCGAGAAGCTCCGGGTGCTCGCGCCGGGTGAGGAGCCCGGGCCGGGGACGAACGTGCTGGGACCGGGGACGGTGACGGACGTGGCGTTCGCCGGGGTGAGCACCCAGTACCAGGTGGCGCTGCCCGGGGTCGGCACGTTCGGCGTGTTCGCCCAGAACGCCGGGGGCGGGTCCGGGCCGGCGGTCGGGGACGCCGTGCGGCTCGCGTGGGCCGTCGACTTCACCTTCGCGCTCGACGGCGCCGAGGACCGCGACGCCGGCACCGAGGACCCCGGCACCGGGTCCGTGGCGCCTGCCGAGGACGCCGCATGAGCATCGCCGCCGCGCTGACCGAGACCGGTCCCGCCTCGCCCGCGCCGGCGCCGTCCCGGCGGTCGCGGTCGGGGGCGTTCGGGCTGATGCTGCCCGGCACCGCCTACCTCGTGCTGTTCTTCGTCGTGCCCGTGGGCGCGCTGCTCGCGACCTCGCTGTACGTGCCGGTCCCGGGGGGCGACGTCGGGCAGTTCCAGCCGGCGTTCCGGTGGCAGAACTACACCGAGGCGCTCGCGCAGTTCTGGCCGCAGCTCGTGCGGTCGTTCGGCTTCGCGCTGGTCGCGACCGTGGCCGCGCTGCTGATCGGGTACCCGATGGCCTACGTGATCGCCGTGCGCGCCCGGGGCCGCACCCTCCTGCAGGGCGTGCTGCTGGTGCTGATCATCGCGCCGTTCTTCACCAGCTTCATCCTGCGGACGATCGCCTGGAAGCAGATCCTCGCGGACGACTCGTTCGTGGTGCAGGCGCTGCGCTGGCTGCACCTGCTGCCGCCGGACGGGCGGCTCACGGCCACGGCGTTCGCGGTCGTGGCGGGCCTGACCTACAACTTCCTGCCGTTCATGGCCCTGCCGATCTACGCCAGCCTCGAGCGGCTGGACCCCCGGCTGATCGAGGCGGGCGGCGACCTGTACGCCCGCCCGGTCACCACGTTCCGCACCGTGACGCTGCCCCTGTCGATGCCCGGGGTCGTGTCCGGGACGCTGCTGACGTTCATCCCCGCGAGCGGGGACTACGTGAACTCCAGCCTGCTCGGCAACAGCACGGACACCGCGATGATCGGGCAGGTCGTCGACGCGCGCTTCTTCAAGGTGCTGGACTACCCGACGGCCGCGGCCCTGTCGGTCGTGCTCATGGTCGCGATCCTGCTGCTCGTCGGGCTGTACGTCCGCCGGGCCGGCACCGAGGAGCTGCTGTGAGCGCCCCGGCGGTCACGGCCGCCCCCGCCGCCGCGGGCACCGCGCCCGCGCCGCGCCGGCCCGCGCGCCGCCGCCGGCGGTGGCGGCTGGGCGACGCCGTCGTCCCGGTGTTCGCCGCCCTCGCGTTCCTCTACCTGCTGGTCCCGGTCGCCTACACCGTGGCGTTCTCGTTCAACGACGCGGGCAAGACCAACCTGGTCTGGCGCGGCTTCACCTGGGACAACTGGCGCAACCCGTGCGGCGCGCCGCAGGTGTGCGAGGCGTTCGCGCACTCGATCCAGGTCGGCCTGCTGTCCACCCTCGTCGCCACGGTGCTCGGCACGCTGCTCGCCGTCGCCCTCGTGCGCTACCGCTTCCGAGGACGCGCCCTGGCCAACCTGCTGATCTTCCTGCCCATGTCCACCCCAGAGGTGGTGCTCGGCGCGGCGCTGCTCGCGCAGTTCCTCTCCCTGCGGGTGCAGCTCGGGTTCTGGACCGTCGTCGCCGCCCACGTCATGTTCTGCGTGTCGTTCGTCGTGGTCACCGTCAAGGCGCGCGTCGCCTCGCTCGACCCCCGGCTCGAGGAGGCGGCCGCCGACCTGTTCGCGACGCCCTGGCAGGCGTTCTGGAAGGTGACGTTCCCGCTGCTGCTCCCCGGGATCGCCGCGGCCGCGCTGCTGTCGTTCTCGCTGAGCTTCGACGACTTCATCATCACGAACTTCAACTCGGGCAGCTTCACCACGTTCCCGAAGTTCGTCTACGTCTCGGCGACGCGCGGCATCCCGCCGCAGGCGAACGTCATCGGGTCGTTCATGTTCGCCCTGTCGCTGCTCGTGGTGGTGGGGGCCCAGGTCGTCCGCAGCGGACGGCTCCGTCGGCGCCGCTGACCGCGGCGCCCGCACACCGAAGGGACATCATGCGCGTCGTCGTGGTCGGGAGCGGCGGGGTGGGCGACGCGGTCGCCCGGATCGCCGCCCGCCGGGAGTTCTTCGAGCTGATGGTGGTCGCGGACCGCGACCCCGGCCGGGCGGCGCGCACCGTCGCCGCGGCGGCGGAGCGGGACGTGGTCGGCGGGCGGTTCGTCGCCGCCGCGGTCGACGCCTCCGACCCCGCGTCCGTCGCGGCGCTGCTCCGCGAGCACGGCGCGACCCACGTGCTGAACGCGGTGGACCCCCGCTTCGTGCTGCCGGTGTTCGAGGCCGCGCTCGCCGCGGGGGTGGACTACCTCGACATGGCGATGTCGCTGTCCACGCCCGACCCGCAGGCCCCGTACGAGCGGGTCGGGGTGAAGCTGGGCGACGCGCAGTTCGCCCGGGCGGACGCGTGGGAGGCCGCGGGCCGGCTCGCGCTGCTCGGCATCGGGGTCGAGCCGGGGCTGTCCGACGTGTTCGCCCGGTACGCCGCCGACCACCTGTTCTCCCGGATCGACGAGCTCGGCGTGCGGGACGGGGCGAACCTCGTCGTCCGCGGCGACGACGGCGAGCCGGTGTTCGCGCCCTCGTTCTCGATCTGGACGACGATCGAGGAGTGCCTGAACCCGCCGGTGGTCTACGACGCCGCGCGCGCCCGGGCGGCCGGCGACCGCGACGCGGGCTGGCACACGGTGCCGCCGTTCCACGAGCCCGAGGTGTTCGACTTCCCCGCCCCGGTGGGCCCGGTGGAGTGCGTGCACGTCGAGCACGAGGAGGTGCTGCTCATGCCCCGGTGGGTCGACGCCGAGCGGGTCACGTTCAAGTACGGCCTGGGGGAGGAGTTCATCGGCGTGCTGCGGACGCTGCACACGCTCGGGCTGGACTCGACGGCGCCCGTGCGGGTCGGGGACGCGACCGTCAGCCCCCGGGACGTGGTGGCGGCCGTGCTGCCCGACCCGGCGACGATCGGCCCCCGCATGGAGGGCGCCACGTGCGCCGGCCTGCTCGTCACCGGCACGGGCACGGACGGCGCGCCGCGGGAGGTCTACCTGCACCACGTGGTCGACAACGCGTGGTCGATGGCCGAGTACGGCGCGCAGTGCGTCGTCTGGCAGACCGCGGTGAACCCGGTGGTCGCCCTGGAGCTGCTCGCGGCCGGGGTGTGGCGGGGCGCCGGCGTGCTCGGGCCGGAGGCGTTCGACGCCGTGCCGTTCCTCGACCTGCTCGCGGCGCCGGAGCCCGCCGGCTACGGCTCGCCCTGGGGGCTGGACGAGCGCACGCCGTGACCTCCGGCGGTGCCGGCACCCGGCCCGGACGGGTGAGGACCGGGTGAACCGGGCCGTTCCGGCGGGCCGGGCCGGGTCGCGCCGAGGTACCGTGCCTCGACCCCGACACCGGAGCCCGCCATGTCCGCACCGTCCCCGGCGCCCCGGGACCTGCCCGTGGCGCGCCGGTCCGGGGACCCGACGCTCGGCCTGATCCGCCGCGTCCTGCTCGTCTGCCTGGCGGGCGGGGCGCTGGCGGTCGTCGCCGTCCTCGTCGTGCGCTGGGAGGACCCGCTGCTGCGCGGGGTGTCGCCGCTGCTGCTCGTCGTGCTGCTGCTGTTCGGCTGGGTGGTGCTGCGCCGGCCCCGGGCGACCGTGCCGGTGTCCCGGGTCGTGCTGACGGGCCTCGACCTGCTGTGGCTGGCGACGATGGCGAGCCGCCTGGTCACGGAGGCGGGCGGTGGCTGGGACGCGCTGTTCCCGACGACCTTCATGGGCCTGGCCCTGTTCGTCGTGATCGGGTACCTGGTGTACCCGACCCGGTTCGCCGTGCTGCACGCGGGGCTGCTCGTGCTCGCCGTCCTCGGCGTGGGGCTCGTGGCGCTCGCGGCCGGCCCCGACGACGGCGAGCGTGGCGCGCACGCCGTCGACCTGGGCCGGTACGCGGTGTACCTGGCGGTGCTCGCGGCGATGGTCTGGGTGCTGTCCCGGACCAAGGAGCACGCCACGCGGGCGTTCCTCGTCGCCGAGCACGCCAGCGCCGAGGCCGCGTCCATGCGGGAGATGGCCTACCGGGACGCGCTCACCGGGGCGGCGAACCGGCGCCGGCTCGAGGACGAGCTCGCGTACCAGGCGCGCGTCGTCGGGTCGGGCCTGGACGTCGCGCTGGTGTACCTGGACCTCGACCGGTTCAAGCTCGTCAACGACACCCTCGGGCACGCCGTGGGGGACCGGGTGCTGGTCACGGTCGCTCGGGCCCTCGAGCAGCAGGTGCGCTCGGGCGACCTCGTCGCGCGGCTCGGCGGCGAGGAGTTCGTGGTCGTCGCGCCGGGCATGGCGCTCGCGGACGCCCGGGAGATGGCCGAGCGGCTGCGCACCGCGCTCCCGCGCGCCGTGAGCCGGGCCGTGGACGTGCACGTCACCGCGAGCCTCGGCGTGACCGCGCTGCACGCCGACGAGGAGCCGGCCCGCGCCATCGAGCGGGTGGACGCGCTGATGTACCGGGCCAAGCGGGGCGGCCGCGACCGGGTCGAGGTCGGGGACGCCGACGACGCCGACGCCGCCACGGACCCGGCGGACGTCCAGCCGGCGTCCAGGTCGAGGGGGCAGGATGGGGGGTCGTCCACCCCGGGCGCACCCGCCGCCCGCGACGAGGAAGGTGCCGCATGGCCTACGTGATCGGCGTGCTCGTGCTCGTCGTGGGCATCCTGGTGTCCATCGCCCTGCACGAGGTCGGCCACATGGTGCCCGCCAAGCGGTTCGGCGTGCGCGTCAGCCAGTACATGGTGGGCTTCGGGCCGACCCTGTGGTCCCGCACCCGCGGCGAGACCGAGTACGGCGTCAAGGCGGTCCCGCTGGGCGGCTACGTCCGGCTGATCGGCATGTACCCGACCCCGGAGGCGGTGGGGAACCCGCCGGTGCGCGGCTTCTTCAGCCGCATGGCCGCCGACGCCCGCGAGGCCAGCGCCGAGGAGATCCGGCCGGGGGAGGACCACCGGGCGTTCTACCGGCTGTCCACCCCGAAGAAGCTCGTCGTCATGCTCGGCGGCCCGGTGATGAACCTGCTCATCGCCGTGGTGCTGCTCGCCGTGGTGCTCGTCGGGTTCGGCACCCAGGGCGCGAGCACCACGCTCGCGTCGGTCAGCCAGTGCGTGCTGCCCGCCGACTCGACGGCGACCGAGTGCTCCGCGGACGACCCCGCTGCCCCCGGTGCGGCCGCCGGCCTGCTGCCCGGCGACACGGTGGTCTCCTACGACGGCGTCGCGGTCGAGAGCTGGGACCAGCTCTCCGGGATGATCCGCGGCACGGGCGAGGAGGCCGTGCCGGTCGTGGTCGAGCGGGACGGGGAGCGCGTGACGCTGTCCGTGACCCCGGTGGTGGCCGACCGGCCCGTGGTCGGCGACGACGGCCAGGTCGTCCTCGACGACGACGGCGAGCCCGTCACCGCGAGCGTCGGGTTCCTCGGCGTCAGCCCCGCGACCGAGCTCCAGCGCCAGCCCGTCTCCGAGGTGGCGACCCTGACCGCGGACGCCGTGTGGCAGACCGGCAAGGCCGTCGTCACGCTGCCCGCCAACCTCGTGGGCATCGCCGAGAGCGCGTTCGGCGGCGCGGAGCGGGACGCCACCGGCGTCCTCGGCCCGGTCGGCATCGCCCGCCTCGCCGGCGAGGTCGCGTCCAGCGACGCCCCCGGGGTCGGCGTGACCGAGCGCGTGTCCGCGATGCTCAGCCTGCTCGCGTCGCTCAACATCGCGCTGTTCGTCTTCAACCTCATCCCGCTCGTGCCGCTGGACGGCGGGCACGTCGCCGCGGCCCTGTGGGAGGGCGCGAAGCGGACCGTCGCCCGGGTGCGCGACCTGCCCCGGCCGCGGCCCGCGGACGCCGCCCGGCTGCAGCCCGTGGCGCTCGCCGTGTTCGTGCTGCTCGGCGGCATGGGGCTGCTGCTCGCCTACGCCGACATCGTCAGCCCCGCGACGCTCGGCTGACCGCGGGTGGGGCCGGCGGGTGGGTCGCGGGGTGCACCGGCGCGGCGCGGTGGGATGATGACCCGGTGACGACCCCGATCAGCCTGGGCATGCCCGAGGCGCCCGCGCCGGTGCTGGCGCCGCGGCGGCCGACCCGGAAGATCCGCGTGGGGAAGGTCGAGGTCGGCGGCGACGCCCCGATCAGCGTCCAGTCCATGACGACGACGCTGACCGCCGACGTCAACGCCACCCTGCAGCAGATCGCCGAGCTCACCGCCGCGGGCTGCGACATCGTCCGGGTCGCGGTGCCCAGCCAGGACGACGCCGACGCGCTGCCGGCCATCGCGCGCAAGTCGCAGATCCCGGTCGTCGCGGACATCCACTTCCAGCCGCGGTACGTGTTCGCGGCGATCGACGCCGGCTGCGCGGCCGTCCGGGTCAACCCCGGCAACATCCGCAAGTTCGACGACCAGGTGCGCCAGATCGCCCGCGCCGCGCAGGACGCCGGCGTCTCGCTGCGCATCGGCGTCAACGCCGGGTCGCTCGACCCCCGGCTGCTGCAGAAGTACGGCAAGGCCACCCCGGAGGCGCTCGTCGAGTCCGCCGTGTGGGAGGCGTCGCTGTTCGAGGAGCACGACTTCCACGACTTCAAGATCTCCGTCAAGCACAACGACCCGGTCGTCATGGTCCGCGCGTACGAGCTGCTGTCCGAGGCCGGCGACTGGCCGCTGCACCTCGGGGTCACCGAGGCCGGCCCGGCGTTCCAGGGCACGATCAAGTCCGCGACCGCCTTCGGCGCCCTGCTCAGCAAGGGCATCGGCGACACCATCCGCGTCTCGCTGTCCGCGCCGCCGGTCGAGGAGGTCAAGGTCGGCACGCAGATCCTGCAGGCGCTCAACCTGCGGCCCCGCAAGCTCGAGATCGTGTCCTGCCCGTCGTGCGGCCGGGCGCAGGTGGACGTCTACACGCTCGCGGAGCGGGTCACCGCGGGGCTCGAGGGCCTGGAGGTGCCGCTGCGCGTCGCGGTCATGGGCTGCGTCGTCAACGGGCCGGGCGAGGCGCGCGAGGCCGACCTCGGCGTCGCGTCCGGCAACGGCAAGGGCCAGATCTTCGTCCGCGGCCAGGTGGTCCGCACCGTCCCGGAGTCCGCGATCGTCGAGACGCTGATCGACGAGGCCCTGCGGATCGCGGACGGGATGGACCCCGTCGCCGGCGGCGGGCCCGTCGTCACGGTGGGCTGAGGCCGTGCACGGCGCGCGCGAGGACGTGGCGGCCGGGTCGCCGGTCGCCGGGCCGGGCACCGCGCGCGTGCTGGGGGACCTCGACCTGCCGGACGCCCTCGCCGTCTGCGCGCAGGACCCCGTCGCGGCGGTGCTCGCCACGACGCGGCTCGAGCAGGCCGACCGGCACGGGCTGCGGCGCGTCGGCGGCCAGGTGTGGGGCTACGAGGTCGGCGGACGCCTCGCGGCCGTGTGCTGGGCCGGCGCCAACGTCGTGCCCGTCGTGCCCGACCCCGCCGTGCGACCCGCCGCGCTCGACTCCTTCGCGGCGTTCGGCCGGGCGCAGGGCCGGCGCTGCTCCTCGATCGTCGGCGACGCGGACGCGGTGCTCGGGCTGTGGGACCGCCTCGCGCCGTCCTGGGGGCCGGTGCGCGAGGTCCGGGGTGACCAGCCGTCGATGGTCATCGACCACCCGCCCGTCCTCGCCCCCGACCCGCTCGTCCGGCGGTCCGCGCCCGACGAGTACGGCATCGTGCTGCCCGCCTGCATCCGGATGTTCACCGAGGAGGTCGGCTACTCGCCGGTCGTCGGCACCGGCGGTGCCTACGAGGCCCGCGTCCGCTCGCTCATCCGGGACGGCCGGTCGTACGTGCGCGTCGAGCAGGTCGCCGGCTCGCCGCAGGTGGTGTTCAAGGCCGAGCTCGGCGCGGTCGCCGGCGGGGTCGCGCAGGTGCAGGGCGTGTGGGTCGACCCGGGCAGGCGCGGCGAGCGGCTGTCCGAGGGCGGCATGGCCGCCGTCGTGGCGCTCACCCGGCGGGACGTGGCGCCCACCGTGTCGCTGTACGCGAACCACTACAACGAGCGGGCGCTGGCGGCCTACCGCGCCGTCGGGTTCCGGCAGGTCGGGACGTACGCGACGGTGCTGTTCTAGCCACGGGACCCGGCCCGGCCCCCGGCGGCCGGTCCCGGTCCCCGGGTGCCCGGCGGGTAGCCGTCCGGCACGGGGCCGACGGCGGCCACGTCGGCGTCCATCCGGACCGTCCCGGGGATGCCCAGGTCGTGCCGCATCGTCACGATCGCATCGTGCTGGAGCCGAGGGACGTACCGCCACTCGCGCCGGAACTCGTCCAGGGTCGGCAGGTCGTCCCGGATCGCGGTGAGCGCGCGGCCGACGCGATCGACGGCTTCCTGCACCGGCAGCGGCGCGCAGAACTGGATCGCCGTGACGGCGTCCACGCGGCGGTTGAGCGCCACCACGCGGGTCTCGATCGCCGACGCCAGGTCGCCCCCGTGCCCGAGGTACGCCAGCTGGCGCCGCTGGATCGCGTCCATCTCGGCGTCGGCGGCGATCGTGAACGCCAGGTACGCCTGGCGACGGCGCTCGCGGTCGGCGGCGACGCGCTCGCGCCGCGTGCCGAGGGAAGCGCCGACGATCTGGGCGAGCCCGGCGAGCAGGGCGCCGACGACGACGCCGACGAGCGGGCCCCAGGTGCCGAACCACTCGCCCGCTCCTGGGTCCGCGGCTGCTCGGACCACGTCCGGCGGCGCCAGCATGTGCCGAAGCTATCCCACGCCGGCGCAGGGACCTCCCCGGTGGGGGCCACCGCCGTCCGCGCGGAGGACGGGCCCGGACTCGCGAGGTCGCGGACCGGGGAACGTCCCGCCGTGCGTCACAGGAACATCGGGGTGATCTCCTCGTAGTCCCGCACCGTCCCGCCGCGCAGGCAGGTCTCGATGATCTCCCGGCCCAGCGGGTCCAGTCCCGGCGTGAGGAACTGGCTGAGCTCCTCGGCGAAGAACTCCTGCAGGATCCGTGCACCCGTGTCGTACGCCTCGACGCCGACCTGCGACTGGTCCTCGGGCTGCAGCAGCGTCGGCCGGATCTGCTGGCCGTCCAGCTTGACCTCGATCGGCCGGTACCCGAACAGCGAGCACCGGGCCGGGGTGAGCTGGTCGCGCAGGAACCGGCCGCCGGATCGGCGGGCCAGGTACTCGCGCGTCAGCCACTCGGCGGCGAACCCGACCTTGTACGCCCCGATGTGCTGGTTCGGGGTGAGCACGTACCGGGTCTGGTCGCAGGACAGGATCTGGTCGAGCAGCAGGTTGGCCGCGCCGACCTTGGTGCCGGTCGAGAACGGCCAGTACGAGCCGACGCCCTCGGCGACCAGGCCGTGGTGCGCGAGCTTCTTCAGCGCCTCCGGGGACTCGCCGATCGACGGGTTCTTGTCCCCGCGCGGGGCGATCAGGCGCCAGATCCACGCCAGCGCCGGCGGGACCATGTGCATCATCCCCATGATCCCGTACGTCGGCTTCTCGCGGGTGCACAGCGGCATCCGCACGCCGAACGTGCGGACGTCGACCTCCTGCGGCTCGCTGACCACGTTCGGCAGCGAGGTGCGGGGGATGACCACGCGCGGGTTCGGGCACCGCTTCCCGGTGGAGTCGAGGGTGTGCTCCCACGGCAGCGCGGTCGCGTCGGGCACGCCGTCGATCGACAGGAAGACCAGCGGCTCCTCGGGGTGGATGACCGCGCGCTCGAACGTCGGGTCCTCGCCGTACGAGGTCATGTTGTCCACCCGCACGAACCAGCCGGCCTCGGCGTCGGCGACGGTCAGCCGGCCGTTGCCGCGCTGCAGGGTGGTGTGGCACAGGGTCATGTCGTCGGTCACCGGCGCGAGCGCGGACGTCTCGCCGAGGGTGATGTAGTACGGCGAGTCGCGCACCACGTTGTGGCCCACCAGGATGCGGCCGTCGTGCTCGCGGCGGATCTCCTGGCACATCTCGGACTTGCCGCCGCCGGACGCGCCCTCGTGCATGATCACGGTGACGTTCTCGTACGGCGTGGTGACCCGGACCGACGAGGCGTGCGCCGTGATCCAGCCCTCGTGCTCGCCGATGTCCAGCAGCGCGGAGAACACGCCCTTCTTGGCGCTCGGGCCGGGGTACAGGTTGTACGCCCAGACCTCGTGCAGCGACTCCGAGCGGTTGTGCACGACGACCTGCCGGCCGCCGAAGTGGGTGTGCCGGAACGGCGGCGCGACGTAGAGGATCGACCACGGCGTGTGCTCGCCGAGCTCGTCGAACGTCACCCAGCCCTGCAGGTCCACCAGCGTGAGGGCGAAGAACGCGGCGTTCGCCGGGCAGATCGCCAGCGACGGGTAGCCGAACGACGGCCCGCCGGCCTTGAACGGGACGACGACGAGGTCCTGGCCGGACAGCCAGTCGAGGGTCTCCTGCCGGGTCGGGGCGAACTCCGCGCCGAACACGTCGCGGTAGCGCGGCTTGTCGGTCGGCAGGTCGTCGGCGATCCGCATGCAGTCCGGGTCCCGGCGCCGCATGTAGTCCTCGGGGTAGTTCACGGCGATGCCGTTGCGGCACCGGGCGATGTCCGCCTCCCGGTAGGGGGACCCGTCGACGTCGTACTCGACGGCGAACGTCGGCCCGCCGTCGGGCCCCAGCGCGAGCCGGTACAGCTCGGCCCGGGACGCCGGGACGACCACGTTCTCGCACGCCTCGAGGCAGGCGCGCACCTCCGGCGGGAGGGTCACGTCGGCGAGCTGCTGCCGCACGTCGGCGAACGTGTCCAGGGTCATGTGCGCATCTCCCGGTCGAGGGGCGTCGGACCGTCGGGCGCGGGGGCGTGCCCGGAGCACGGGACGGGACTGACGCGGGCTTGACCGAGAGATTACGGACGGAGCCGGGGGTGGTCCTGGGACCTTCGGGTCCTGGTCAGCGCAGCAGGCGGGACATCCGGCGGTCCGCCAGCGGCGTGCCGCCCGTCTGGCAGGTGGGGCAGTACTGCAGCGACGAGTCGGCGAAGGACACCTCGTGCACGGTGTCGCCGCACGGGACCCCGTCCCAGCCCGGGCAGGGCTCGCCGGTGCGGCCGTGCACCCGCATCCCACGCCGCTTGGCATCCTTGAGCTCCGCGGCCGGGCGCCCGGCCGCGGCGGCGACGGCCTCCCGCAGCACGCCGACGGTCGCCTCGTGCAGCCGCGCGACCTTGCCGGCGTCGAACGACCGGGTCAGCGCGAAGGGGCTGGTCCGCGCGACCAGCAGGATCTCGTCGGAGTACGCGTTGCCGATGCCGGCGATCGTGCCCTGGTCCCGCAGGAGGCCCTTGACCTGCTGGTTCCGGGCCTGCAGCAGCGCGCCCAGCCGCTCGGGCGTGAACTCCGGCGACAGCGGCTCGACGCCCAGCGTGGCGATCGGCCGGACCTCGGCGGGCTCCGCCACGACGTGCACCGCGAGCCGCTTGCGGGTGCCCGCCTCCGTCAGGTCGAAGCCGGAGCCGTCGTCGAGCCGCACCCGCAGCGCGAGCGGCGACTTCCCGGGCCGGACCGGCGTCGCGGGCAGGGCGTCCGACCACCGCAGCCAGCCGGCGCGCGCCAGGTGGAACACCAGGTGCAGCGGGTCGCCCCCGGCCGCCGGGCGCACCCCGAGGTCCAGCCACTTGCCGTGCCGGTCGCTGCTCACCACCGTGCCGCCCGCCAGGTCCTGCGGGGCGGGGCGGAACGTCTTGAGGGCGCTGATCGCCCCCACCTCGACCCCCGCCACGGTGCGCCCGACGGCGCGCTCGCGCAGGAAGACGGCCAGCGACTCGACCTCGGGCAGCTCCGGCATGACCCCATGGTGGCGCACGCGTCCGACACCCGGCGCGCCCACTAGGCTGCCCCTCATGCTGCTGCGCCTGTCCACCCTGTTCGTCCGCACCCTGCGCGAGGACCCGGCCGACGCGGAGGTGGCCAGCCACAAGCTGCTCGTCCGCGCCGGCTACATCCGCCGCGCCGCCCCCGGCATCTACACGTGGCTGCCGCTCGGTCTGCGGGTGCTGGGCAAGGTCGAGCAGGTCGTCCGCGAGGAGATGGCCGCCGCGGGCGCGCAGGAGGTGCACTTCCCCGCGCTGCTGCCGCGCGAGCCGTACGAGGCGACCGGCCGGTGGACCGAGTACGGCCCGAACCTGTTCCGGCTGCAGGACCGCCGCGAGAACGACTACCTGCTCGCGCCGACGCACGAGGAGATGTTCACCCTCCTGGTCAAGGACCTGTACTCGTCGTACAAGGACCTGCCGCTCACGCTGTTCCAGATCCAGACGAAGTACCGCGACGAGGCGCGCCCACGCGCGGGCCTGATCCGCGGGCGCGAGTTCATCATGAAGGACGCCTACTCCTTCGACGTGGACGACGCCGGCCTGGACGCGTCGTACGCCGCGCAGCGCGCCGCGTACCAGCGCGTGTTCGAGCGCCTCGGCCTGGAGTACGTCATCGTCGCGGCCACGTCCGGAGCCATGGGCGGCTCGCGGTCGGAGGAGTTCCTCAACCCGACCGCCATCGGCGAGGACACGTTCGTGCGGTCGCCCGGCGGGTACGCGGCGAACGTCGAGGCCGTGACCACGGTCGCGCCGCCCGCGCTGCCCTACGACGACGCCCCGGCGGCGCACGTGGAGGACACCCCGGACACGCCGACCATCGACTCGCTCGTGGCGATCGCGAACGAGCGGTTCGCCCGGCCCGATCGCGCGTGGACCGCGGCCGACACCCTGAAGAACGTCGTCCTGGCGCTGGTGCACCCGACCGGCGAGCGCGAGCTGCTCGTCGTCGGCCTGCCCGGCGACCGCGAGGTCGACCTCAAGCGACTCGAGGCCGCGCTGTCCCCGGCCGAGGTCGAGACCGCCGTCGAGGCCGACTTCGCCGCGCACCCCGAGCTGGTGAAGGGCTACATCGGCCCGTCCGTGCTCGGGCCGAACCGCGAGGGCCTGGCCGCCGACGCCGAGGGGCGCACCGCCGTGCGGTACCTGCTCGACCCGCGCGTGGTCGAGGGCACGCGGTGGATCACCGGCGCGGACCAGCCGGGCCGGCACGTGTTCGACCTCGTGGCCGGGCGCGACTTCACGGCCGACGGCACCGTCGAGGCCGCCGAGGTGCGCGCGGGCGACGAGGCGCCGGACGGCTCCGGCCCGCTGGAGCTCGCGCGCGGCATCGAGATCGGCCACATCTTCCAGCTCGGCCGCAAGTACGCCCAGGCGCTCGGCCTCACGGTGCTCGACCAGAACGGCAAGACGCAGGTCGTGACCATGGGGTCCTACGGCATCGGCGTGTCCCGCGTGCTGGCGGCGCTCGCCGAGGCGAACCACGACGACCGCGGCCTGGCGTGGCCCGCCGGCGTGGCCCCCGCGCACGTCCAGATCGTGGCGACCGGCAAGGACGCGGCCGTGTTCGAGGCCGCCGAGTCCCTGGCGGCGACCCTGGACGCCCGCGGCGTCGAGGTGCTCTACGACGACCGCCCGAAGGTCTCGCCCGGCGTGAAGTTCGCCGACGCGGAGCTGCTGGGCGTGCCGCTCGTGGTCGTGGTCGGCCGCGGGCTCGCCGAGGGCGTGGTCGAGGTCCGCCCGCGCGTCGTGACCGAGGGCGGCCCGCAGGCCGAGCAGGTCCCGGTGGCCGAGGCCGCGGACCGCGTCGCCGAGCTGGTGGACGCGCTCCTGGCGCGCTGACCCGCCCCGCGCGACCCGCCCGCACCCGCGCCGGGGTCGCGTGGCGTTCCGCGCTCCGCGCTCCGCCCTCCGCGCTCCGCCGAGGTCGAGGGTTTCGGCCCCCGCTCCCGCGCGAAACCCTCGACCTCGCGCGCGGCGCCGACCGCGCCGAGGGTGCCCCCCCCGCGCCGAGGGTGCGCTCCCCGCGGCGAGAGTGCGCTCGCGCGAGTGCACCCCCGTCGTCGCGTGCACTCTCGGCGGTCCCGCCGCTTGCGGGGCGGCGGGTCAGGCGGCGGCGGGGAGGCCCGGGAGGGGGGTCGGGGTGCCCTGCCACGCGAGGCTCGCGACCGCGTTCTCCCGGAGGCCGTCCACCGTCGCCGCCCGGTCGGTCGTCCCGGCGGAGGTCCCCAGCACCGCGTCCGCGTACGCCGCGGCGAGGTCCGTGAGCAGCCCCGCGCAGAACGTCCGGACCGCGTCGGGCGTCGACACGTCCGCGCCGAGGGCGTAGCTGACCCGGCGCGGGTCGTCCGCGGTGCCCGCGACGTCGCCGGCCAGCGCCCACGCGGTCGCGGCGGCGCGGTGGGCGGCGGCCTGGGACCGCGCGCGCTCCCGCTCGGCGTCGTCGAGGCGCGCGGCAGCGACCTCGAGCCCGAAGCCCGCCTGGTCCTCGGCGAGGACGAGCGCGAGCACGGTGGTCCGGTCGAGGTCGTCGCCCTGCGCGTCCGCGGGTGCGGTGGGCGCCGCCGTCGCGCTCGCGCTCGCGTCCGGCGTCGGTGACGGGCTCTGCGCGGCCGAGCCGTCGCCCGAGCCCGAGCCGTCCGCCGCGGCCCCGGGCGTCCAGTCCGTCGCGGCGAGTGCCGTGTCCGCGGCCGGCGGCTCGGTCCCCAGCGCGCCGGCGAGCCGCGCCGCGAGCTGCGCGCGGGAGGCGGCCACCGAGGCGAGGAGGCGGGCGAGGCCCGGGTCGGCGGCGCCGAGCGCGTCCGCCCGCGCCTGGGAGGTCCCGGTGCCGAGCCGCGCGAGCACGGACGCGGGGTCCGCGGTGACGGGGGTCGGGGTGGTCGTCGGGGTGGGGGTCGCGGCCGGGAGCCCGGAGTCGTAGACGCCGCCGAGCGCGTCGGCCTGGGCGGTCGCCGCGCCGTCCACCAGCGCGAGCACCTCGGCGGTGGCGGCGTCGGCACCGGCCGCCGCGGCGCGGGCTGCGGCCGCGAGGTCGAGGGCGTCGTCGACGGCGGTCCGGCGGGCGGACTCGGCCGCGTCGGGCACGGGCTCCGACGGGGCGTCGGTCTCCCAGCGCAGCCCGCAACCGGACAGCGTCGCGGCCGTGGCCGCCGCGAGGAGCCCCGCGAGCGCGCGGGTGGCGAGCCGGGGGCGGGCCGGGGCGGGGCGGGGGACCGTGGTGCGCATCGAGCGCGATCCTCCCACGCCGGGCGGCTCGCCCGGGCGTCCGGCGGGTGCGGGGCGCCGGAGTCGTTACCCTGGTGGCAGCACGCGGCTGCCGGCCGCGCGCCGCTCCACGCGCAGGACCCGACAACCACACAGCGTCGACGTCCCCGGGGTCGGCGTGCGCGCACGCCGGCCGTGCCGCACGAACCCGAACCGAGGACCGACCCAGGAGGTCAGCATGGCCCCGCCCGTCAGCGCGCAGCGCATCCGGGAGACCATCGAGCCGGTGGTGGCCGCCGCCGGGCTGTGGCTGGAGGACGTCGAGCTCGCGCGCGACGCCGGCCGCCCCGTGGTGCGCGTCGTGGTCGACGCCGTGGAGGACGCGGAGGAGGCCGTCGACCTGGACGGCGTCGCCGAGGTGTCCCGCACGGTGTCCGCCGCGCTGGACGGCCTGGACGGTCTGCCCGACCGGTACACGCTCGAGGTGTCCACCCGCGGGGCCGCGGCCCCGCTGACCGCCCGCCGGCACTACGCCCGCGCGATCGGCCGCCTGGTGGTGCTGGACCTCGAGGACGGCGGGACGCTCTCCGGGCGCCTCGTGGACGTCGAGCGGGACGGCGGCGACGGCGAGGCGGTCGTGGTGACCCCGGTGACGCCGGGGGTCAAGGGACGGCCGGCCAAGGTCGGCGACCCCGTGCGGGTCCCGCTCGCGCGGGTGCGCACGGGCCGGGTGGAGGTCGAGCTCGTCAAGGACGGCGGGCGCGACCGGGACGGCGCCGGCGACGGCGCGACGGACGGGCCGACGGGCCGGGAGGACTGACGTGGACATCGACATGCAGGCGCTGCGGCTCATCGAGCGCGAGCGCGACATCAGCCTGGACGTCCTGGTCTCGGCGATCGAGCAGGCGCTGCTCTCCGCCTACCACCGCACGCCGGACGCGCACCCGGACGCCCGGGTGGAGCTCGACCGGCGCTCGGGGCACGTGACCGTGTGGGCGCGCGAGCGCACCGTGGTCCCGGCGCCGGACGCCGAGGGCGCGGACGCGGACGGCACGGTCACCGCGGTGCCGCCGACGACGTCCGTGGTCGGCCCGGAGTTCGACGACACCCCGGCGGGCTTCGGCCGGATCGCCACCGCCACCGCGCGCCAGGTGATCGTGCAGCGGCTGCGCGACGCCGAGGACGACCAGGTGCTGGGGCAGTACCGCGGCAAGGAGGGCGAGGTCCTCGGCGGGGTCATCCAGCAGGGCCGCGACCCGCGCGTCGTCATGGTCGACGTGGGCGGCACCGAGGCGGTCCTCCCGCCGCACGAGCAGGTCCCGACCGAGGAGTACGTGCACGGCGAGCGGATCCGCGCGTACGTGCTGGACGTGTCGCGCGGCGCGAAGGGCGCGCAGATCACGCTGTCCCGCACGCACCCGAACCTCGTGCGCAAGCTGTTCGAGCTGGAGGTCCCGGAGATCGCGGAGGGGCACGTGGAGATCACGGCCCTGGCCCGCGAGGCCGGCCACCGCACGAAGATGGCCGTCCGGTCCCGCGTGCCGGGCCTGGGCGCGAAGGGCGCGTGCATCGGCCCCCTCGGCGCCCGCGTCCGCGCGGTGATGGCCGAGCTGCACGGCGAGAAGATCGACATCGTCGACCACTCGGACGACCCGGCGGAGATGGTGGCCCACGCGCTGTCCCCGGCGCGTGTGCTGTCCGTCACCGTCGTGGACCCCGCGGCGCGCGCCGCGCGCGTCGTCGTGCCGGACTACCAGCTGTCGCTCGCGATCGGCAAGGAGGGGCAGAACGCCCGGCTGGCCGCGAAGCTGACGGGGTGGCGCATCGACATCCGGTCGGACGCGCAGGAGGCCCCGGCCGACGCGCAGCCGGCCGCTGCGGGGGCCGCAGAGGGCGACGGCCGAGGTGACGGTCGGGCCCGGGGGTGAGTCGCCGGTCGGCAGACCCGGGGGCGCGCGCTAGACTGGTCGAGGCTGGGCCGGGTGCCCGGCTCTCCTCGCCGAGCAGGCGCCACCCCGACACCCACGCCGCGGACCCCGCGGCGGAGGTCGTCACGGGCCCGGTGCGCACGTGCGTGGGGTGCCGGACGACCGGTCCGAGGTCGGTCCTGCTGCGCGTGGTCGCGGCGACGACGGACGCGGGTGACCCCGCGGTCGTGGTCGACGTGCGCCGCGCTCTGCCGGGCCGGGGGGCGTGGCTGCACCCCGATCCTCACTGCCTCGAGCTCGCCGAGCGCCGTCGTGCGTTCCCGCGGGCCCTGCGTCTCGCGGGGCCGCTGGACACGTCCGCGGTCCGGGCGCACCTCGGGGTCGCGTGAGGAGGACCGTCGCCGCCGGGCACCGGCCCGGTGGCATGTGCACCGTCGAACAGGGAAAGCGGGTCGAAGAGCCGATGGCTGCCCGATGAGCACGCACCGATGAGTACCCAGCGATGAGTACCCAGCACTAACGACGGTCCGACCCTGTCCGGGCGGGCCGAGACAGGGAGAGATGTGGCCAAGGTCCGCGTCTACGAGCTCGCCAAGGAGCTCGGAGTCGACAGCAAGACCCTCATGACCAAGCTGAACGAGCTCGGTGAGTTCGTGCGCTCGGCGTCCTCGACGATCGAGCCGCCGGTGGTCCGCAAGCTGCGGGACACCTACCCGGCCGGTGGCGGCGCGAAGCCCGCCGCGAGCCGGCCCGCCAACGCCCCGGCCGCCGCGCCGGCCCCGTCGGCGACCCCCGCCGCCCCCGCGCCGTCGGCCCCGGCCGCCTCGGCGCCCGCGGCGACCCCGGCCCCGGCCCCGGCCGCACGGCCGTCGACCCCGGCGCCCGCCCCCGCGGCGCGCCCGGCGGCCGCCGCCCCGTCGGCCCCCGCCGCGTCCGCGGCCCCGGCCGCCCCGGCCGCGCGTCCCGGCCCGGCCCGTCCGGCCGCCCCGGCGCCGCGCCCGGCCCAGCCGGCGCGCTCCGAGGGGCAGGGCGGCGAGCGCGCCCCCCGGCCCGGCGGTGGCGCGCCGCGTCCGGGTGGTCCCCGCCCGGGCAACAACCCGTTCGCGTCCTCGCAGGGCATGCCCCGCTCCGGCGGGCCGCGCCCCGGTGGCCCGCGCCCGGGCAACAACCCGTTCGCGTCCTCGCAGGGCATGCCGCGCCCCGGTGAGCGCCGCTCCGACGCCCCGGCCGCCTCGGCCGGCGCGGGTGCCGGCGACCGTCCGGGCGGGCCCCGTCCCGCGGCGCCGCGTCCCGGCGGCCCGCGCCCGAACCCGGGCATGATGCCGGGCCGCAGCACCAGCGGCGTCGGCCGTCCCGGCGACCGCCCGGCCCGTCCGGGTGGCGGCGGCGGTCGTCCCGGTGGCGGCGGTGGCGGCGGCTACGGCGGCGGCGGTGGCCGTCCCGGTGGTGGCGGCGGCTTCGCCGGTCGTCCCGGTGGCGGCGGTGGCCGTCCGGGTGCCGGCGGTCGCGGCTCCACCCAGGGTGCCTTCGGGCGCGCCGGGGGCCGTCCGGTCCGCGGGCGCAAGTCGAAGCGGGCGAAGCGCCAGGAGTTCGAGCAGATGCAGGCGCCATCGCTCGGCGGCGTGCAGGTGCCGCGCGGGAACGGCTCGACCGTCATCCGCCTGCGCCACGGCTCGTCGCTGAACGACTTCGCGGACAAGATCGACGCGAACCCGGCCTCGCTGGTCACCGTGCTGTTCCACCTCGGTGAGATGGCGACGGCGACGCAGTCGCTGGACGAGGACACCTTCGGGACGCTGGCCGCGGAGCTCGGCTACGTCGTCGAGATGGTCTCGGCGGAGGAGGAGGACCGCGAGCTGCTCGGGGCCTTCGACATCGACCTCGACGCCGAGCTGGAGGGCGAGTCCGACGAGGACCTGTTCCCGCGCCCGCCCGTCGTCACGGTCATGGGTCACGTCGACCACGGGAAGACGAAGCTCCTCGACGCCATCCGGTCCACGGACGTCGTCGCGGGCGAGGCCGGCGGGATCACCCAGCACATCGGTGCGTACCAGGTCCGTGCGGAGCACGAGGGCCAGGACCGGGCCATCACGTTCATCGACACCCCGGGTCACGAGGCGTTCACCGCCATGCGTGCCCGCGGTGCGCAGGTGACGGACATCGCGATCCTCGTGGTCGCGGCGGACGACGGCGTGATGCCCCAGACCATCGAGGCGCTGAACCACGCCCAGGCGGCCGGTGTGCCGATCGTGGTCGCGGTCAACAAGGTGGACAAGGAGTCGGCGAACCCGGCGAAGATCCGCCAGCAGCTCACCGAGTACAACCTGGTGGCCGAGGAGTACGGCGGCGACACCATGTTCGTCGACGTGTCGGCCAAGCAGCGGATGGGCATCGACCAGCTCCTCGAGGCCGTCCTGCTGACGGCGGACGCCTCGCTGGACCTGCGGGCCAACCCCGACAAGGACGCCCGAGGCGTCGCCATCGAGGCGAACCTCGACAAGGGCCGCGGCGCCGTCGCGACCGTCCTGGTCCAGTCCGGCACGCTGCGCGTCGGCGACGCGATCGTCGCGGGCACCGCCCACGGCCGCGTCCGCGCGATGTTCGACGAGCACGGCGAGAACGTCACCGAGGCGGGCCCGGCGCGTCCGGTGCTGGTCCTCGGCCTGGCGTCGGTGCCGAGCGCCGGCGACACCTTCCTGGTGGCGCCGGACGAGCGGACCGCGCGGCAGATCGCCGAGAAGCGCGAGGCGGCCGAGCGTGCCGCCCTCCTGGCCAAGCGCCGCAAGCGCATCAGCCTCGAGGACTTCACGCAGGCGCTGCAGCAGGGCAAGGTCGAGACCCTCAACCTCGTCCTCAAGGGCGACGTGTCGGGTGCCGTCGAGGCCCTCGAGGACGCGCTGCTCAAGATCGACGTGGGCGACGAGGTCGACCTGCGGGTCATCCACCGCGGTGTCGGTGCGATCACGCAGAACGACGTCAACCTCGCCACGGTCGACAACGCCATCATCATCGGCTTCAACGTCAAGTACGCGGAGCGGGTGGAGGACCTCGCCGAGCGCGAGGGCGTGGACGTCCGGTTCTACTCGGTCATCTACCAGGCGATCGATGACGTCGAGGCGGCCCTCAAGGGCATGCTCAAGCCGGAGTACGAGGAGGTGCAGCTCGGTACCGCCGAGGTGCGCGAGGTGTTCCGCTCCTCCAAGTTCGGCAACATCGCCGGTTCGCTGGTCCGGTCCGGGGAGATCCGCCGCAACACCAAGGCGCGGGTGCTCCGGAACGGCACCGTCATCGGCGACAACCTCACCATCGAGTCGCTCAAGCGGTTCAAGGACGACGCCACCGAGGTCCGCGAGGGCTACGAGTGCGGTATCGGCCTCGGGTCGTACAACGACATCACCGAGGGTGACGTCATCGAGACCTGGGAGATGCGCGAGAAGCCGCGCTCCTGACCGGTCGCACTTGCGGGTCTGCCCCCACGCGCCGAGCGTGGGGGCAGGCCCGCGGCCGTTCGTCCGCCCGCCGACGCGGGCGCTGAGAGGAGATCGACATGGTGGACCACCCCCGGGCCCGCAAGCTCGCGGACCGCATCCAGCAGATCGTCGCGCAGATGCTCGACACCCGGATCAAGGACCCGCGCCTGGGCTTCGTGACGGTGACCGACGTGCGCGTGACGGGCGACCTGCAGCACGCGAGCGTCTTCTACACGGTGCTCGGCGACGAGGAGGCCCGCACGGGCACGGCCCAGGCGCTGGAGAGCGCCAAGGGCCTGATCCGCTCCGAGGTCGGCAAGCAGACCGGCGTCCGGCTCACGCCGACGCTGGAGTTCCACCTCGACGCGGTCCCGGAGACCGCCGCGCACCTGGACGCCGCGCTGCTCGAGGCGGCCCGGCGCGACAAGGAGGTGTCGGCGCTCGCCGCGGCGGCGCAGTACGCCGGCGAGGCGGACCCGTACCGCAAGCCGGCCGACGACGACGAGGACGAGGCGGACGCCGCGCGCTGAGCGCCACCGCCCGCCGTGGGGCCGCGAGGTCGTCACGACGCCACGAGGTCGTCACTGGCGTGAGTGACGACCTCGTGTGCGTGTGACGACGTCGGCGGGACGGGGCGCGCCCGGTCAGGCCTGCGCGCGAGCGGGCTCGCGGCCCGTGGTGCGGGGCATCGCCAGGGACGCCAGGGCCGCCAGCGCGATGACCGCGGCGCCCGTGAGGACGGCCGGGCGCAGGCCCGCGTCGAAGCCGTCGGGGCTGATCGTGCCGCCCGCGCCGGTGAACACCGCGGTCAGTACCGCCACGCCGAGCGCGACGCCGACCTCCCGGAGCGTCGAGTTCGTCGACGAGGCGGTGCCGTGGTCGTCCGGTGCCATGTCCGCGAGGACCGCGGTGGCGCTGGGCGCGAACGTCAGCCCCATCCCGACCCCGGCGAGCACCAGGCCGGGGACGAGCGCGGCGTAGCCGCCGTCGGACGTCGCGAGCGCCAGCCACGCCAGGCCCGCCGCCTGCGCCGTGAGGCCCGCGGTGAGCAGCACCCGGACGCCGACGCGGGGGGTGAGGATCCCGGCGAGCGGGGCGACCACCATCGGCGCGGCGGTCCACGGCAGCGTCCGCAGTCCGGCCTCGAGCGGCGAGTAGCCCTGGACCACCTGCAGGTACTGGGCGAGCAGGAACACCGCCCCGAACGCGCCGAGCGAGAACGCGAAGCCCGAGACGTTCGCGACGGAGAAGCTGCGCGACCGGAACAGCCGCAGCGGGACGAGGGCGTGCGGGGTGCGCGCCTCGTGCCGGAGGAACAGCGCGAGCGCGGCGACGCCGCCGACGATCGGGCCGAGGACGCCGGCCGACGTCCAGCCGTCCTCGTTGCCGTGCACGACGCCCCACACGATCCCGAGGACGCCCGCGGCGGCGAGCACCAGGCCGAGCAGGTCCAGCCGCTGCGCGCGGCCGCGCCCCTCGGGGAGCGCGCGCAGGACGAGCGGCACGGCGAGCAGCGCGACCGGCACGTTGATCCAGAACATCGCCTCCCAGGAGATGCCCTCGACCACGGCACCGCCGACGACCGGCCCGAGCGCGACGCCGAGGCCGGACACGCCGCCCCAGACGCCGATGGCCATCGCGCGGCGGGACGCGGGGACCGCCGCGGCGAGCAGCGTGAGCGAGAGCGGCATGACGGCGGCGGCGCCGACGCCCTGCACGGCGCGGGCGGCGATCAGGGCGCCGGGGGAGCCCGCCAGGGCCGCGGCGACCGAGCCGAGGGTGAACACCGCGATCCCGCCGAGGAAGGTGCGGCGGCGGCCCCAGCGGTCGCCGAGGGTGGCGGCGGCGATCATCAGGGTCGCGAACGCCAGCGTGTAGGCGTTCACCACCCACTGCAGGTCGGTGAGCGTGGCGCCGAGCTCGGCCTGGAGGACGGGCAGCGCGCTGGTGACGACGAGGTTGTCGAGCGTCGCCATGAACATCGGGAGCGACGCGGCGAGCAGCGCGACCGCGACGGGGACGGCGCGGGTCGCGGTGCGGGCGGCGGGCGCCGGCGCGGGGGTGCCGGCGGCGGCACCCGGGGCGACGGGGTCGCGCGGGGCGGTGGTGCGGGTCGGCGTCGGCATCGGGGACTCCTGTAAGCATCGGCTGATTACTTCGACGCGGCGCACGCTAGTAATCGACTGATAACATGTCAACCATGGATCTCGACGACGACGCCTGGCCCGCCGCCCCGCGCGCCCCCCGCATGTCGGGGGAGCAGCGCCGCGAGCAGATCCTCGCGGCCGCGCTGACCGTCTTCGCGGAGGGTGGCTACGCCGGCACGACGACCGACCAGGTCGCGCGCGCCGCCGGCGTCTCGCAGCCGTACGTGGTGCGGCTGTTCGGGTCGAAGCAGCGGCTGTTCCTCGACCTGTACCGGTACGCCACGGGCAGGGTGCTGGCCGCGATGGCGGCGGTCGAGCCCGGGCCGGACGCCGTCGAGCGCACCGGGCGCGCCTACGTGGCGCTCATGGCCGACCGCGACCTGCTGCGCGTCGTGATGCACGGCTTCACGTCGGGCGACCCGGAGGTCGGCGCGCTGGCGCGGCACACGCTCGGCGAGGTGTTCCGGCTGTTCCGGGCGCGCGTCGACGGCGACGACCCGGACGGGGACGAGACCTCCCGGCGGTTCGTCGCGGACGGCATGCTGATCAACGTGCTGCTGAGCTCGGACGGGTTCGCGCACGCGGGGGAGGACGCCGGGTTCGACGCGCTGCTGCGGTGCTTCGCGCCCGAGGTGGTCGCCGCCGCGAGCGGCACGGCGGCCGGGGCGACCGCGTGAGCCCCGCGCGCGACCCGCGCCGCCCCGACCGTCCCCGCCGCCCGACGGCCCCCGACGGCCTGCTCGTGGTCGACAAGCCGCAGGGCTGGACCAGCCACGACGTCGTCGCCAGGGCGCGCGGGCTCGCCGGGACCCGGAAGGTCGGCCACGCCGGCACGCTCGACCCGATGGCGACCGGCGTGCTCGTGCTCGGCGTCGGCCGGGCGACCCGGCTGCTCGCCTACGTCGTCGGCGCGGACAAGGAGTACACCGCGACGATCCGCCTCGGCGAGGCCACCACGACCGACGACGCCGAGGGCGAGCTCGTCGCCCGCACCGACGCCGGGGCCGTGACCCCGGAGCGGGTGGCGGCCGGCGTCGCCGCGCTCACGGGCGACATCCAGCAGGTGCCGAGCGCGGTGAGCGCGATCAAGGTCGACGGGCAGCGGGCCTACGCCCGGGTGCGCGCGGGCGAGGACGTGTCGCTCGCGGCGCGTCCGGTGACCATCAGCCGGTTCGCGGTGCACGAGGTGCGCCGGTCGGGCGCGGTCCTCGACGTCGACGTCACGGTGGTGTGCTCGTCCGGGACCTACATCCGGGCCCTGGCGCGCGACCTCGGCGCGGGGCTCGGGGTCGGCGGGCACCTGACCGCGCTGCGGCGGACCCGCGTCGGCGGGTACGGCCTCGACGTCGCCCGCACGCTCGACGCGCTCGAGGCCGAGCCGGCCGACGCGCCGCTCCCGACCCTGCCCCTGGCGGACGCGGCGCGCGCCACGTTCCCGGTGCGCGAGCTCACGGAGGCCGAGGCCCGGGCGCTGTCCTACGGGCAGCGGATCCCGGCCGGGGGAGCGGGCGCCGGCGTGACCGTCGCCGCGGTCGCCCCGGACGGCGCGCTGGTCGCGCTGCTGGAGGACCGGGGGCCGCACGCGCGGCCGGTGCTGGTGTTCGCGGCCGCGGCCTGAGCCGGGATCAGCCCAGCGCGGCCAGCACCGCCGCGACCCGCCGCTCGCGGGTCGCGGCGGTCTTCGCGCCCTCGACCGCGAGCACGTGCGCGCGCTGCTTCGAGTACGACAGCCGCGCCCAGGCGTCGGTCAGCCCCGGCCCGGCGGCGGCGAGCGCGGCCGCCAGGTCGGGCGGCACCTCGACGGCGCGGGGCGCGTCGTCCACCACGAGCTCGACGTCCACCGGCTCGCCGGCCTCGATGTGCGCGCCCTCGCGGTTCTCCCGGGACACGCCGAGCCAGTACGCCCCGCGGTAGGCGGCGATCGTGTTCCGGAACGCGTAGCCGTTGATCGTCGCGACGACCGGGACCCGCCGGCCGCGGTCGAAGCCGAGCACCACGTCCTCGGGCACCGGGATGCCGGTGGTGCTCCCGCCCGTGCGGACGAGCGTCGCGTGCAGCGTGACCATGCGGGCCTCCGGGGGGTGCGGGTCGGCGCGGGCGGGTGCGGCGGGGTCGTGCGCGGCTGCGGCGAGCGTAGCCGGGCGCCGGGCACGCGCGGGAGCACCCCCGGCGGCGTGGCAGGCTTGTCCCCGCGCCGGGGACCGGCGTGCGACCCGCGCCGCGAGGCGCCGACCGACGGGAGTGCGAGTGCAGCGCTGGACGGACCTGGCGCAGGTCCCCGCGGACTTCGGGCCGTCGGTGGTGACGATCGGGAACTTCGACGGGGTGCACCGCGGGCACGTCGGGGTGCTGACCCGGATGGTGGCCGACGCCCGCGCGGCCGGGGCCCGCTCCGTCGCCGTCACGTTCACGCCGCACCCGCAGCAGGTGCACCGCCCCGAGTCGGCCCCGCCGCTGCTGACCGGGGACGCGGACCGCCTGGAGCTGCTCGCGCAGACCGGCCTGGACGCCGTGCTGCTGCTGCCGTACTCGCTGGACTTCGCGCGGCAGACCGCGGAGGAGTTCGTCCGCCGCTACCTGGTCGACGGGCTGCGCGCCCGGACGGTCGTGGTCGGGCGGGACGTGCGGTTCGGGCGGGACAACGCCGGCGACCTGGCGACGATGGTCGAGCTGGGGGAGCGGTTCGGGTTCGGCGTCGAGGTGATCGAGGACGTCGCCCCGGAGCCGGCCGACGAGGCGGGCGGACCCGGCGAGGACGGCGCGCTCGCCGACCCGCTGCGCCGCCGCTGGTCGTCCACCTGGGTGCGCGAGCTGCTCGTCGCCGGCGACGTCCGGCAGGCCGCGCGCGTCCTGGGCCGCCCGCACCGGATGCGCGGCACCGTCGTGCACGGCGACAAGCGGGGGCGCGACCTCGGCTTCCCGACGGCGAACCTCGCCCCCGAGTCGGCGGGCATGGTCCCCGCGGACGGCGTGTACGCGGGCTGGCTGCGCCGGCCGGGCCTCCCGCCCGGGTCGCCGGACGCGGTGCTCCCCGCGGCGGTGTCCGTCGGCACCAACCCGACCTTCGACGGCCTGCAGCGCCGGGTCGAGGCGTACGTGCTGGACCGGACCGACCTCGACCTGTACGGCGAGGAGGTCGTGCTCGAGTTCGTCGAGCGGCTGCGGCCCACCCTGCGGTTCGACGGGGTGGACGCGCTGGTCGCGCAGATGCACCAGGACGTCGACGGCGTCCGCGAGGTGCTGCGGCCCGTGGCCGGCTGATAGACTCTCCCAGCCGTCAGAACGGCCGCGGAACGAGAGCGCCCGGGTGGACCTGCCCCGGAGCACCGCGCAACGAGACAAACCGGGAGAGTCGTGCCCCTCGACAGCGCCACCAAGAAGTCCATCATGACCGAGTACGCCACCCACGAGGGTGACACCGGTTCCCCCGAGGTCCAGATCGCGATGCTGTCGCAGCGCATCAAGGACCTGACCGAGCACCTCAAGACGCACAAGCACGACCACCACAGCCGCCGTGGGCTGCTGCTCCTGGTCGGCCAGCGTCGCCGCCTGCTCGGCTACCTGCAGAAGGTCGACATCAACCGCTACCGCAGCCTCATCGAGCGGCTCGGCCTGCGGCGTTGACCGCCTGACCAGCCCGGACCCCGCGCGGGGTCCGGGCTGGTCCCGCGTCGGGGCCCGTCCCTGGCGCATGCTGTACCCCGTACCACTGAGAACCGCGCCGGTCGACGCGTCCGGTCCTCGGTAGTGGTTCCCGGAACACGTGTCCGGGTTCCTCGATCGAAGACCGCCGTGACCGGTCCGGCGCCTTCGATGCAGAGGAGGGCACCCGTGGAGGGTCCCGAGATCCAGTTCGCCGAGGCCGTGATCGACAACGGTCGCTTCGGCACCCGCACCGTCCGCTTCGAGACCGGCCGCCTGGCCAAGCAGGCCGCCGGTTCGGCGATGGCCTACCTCGACGGCGAGACGGCCCTGCTGTCCGCCACGACGGCCGGCAAGCACCCCAAGGACCAGTTCGACTTCTTCCCGCTGACGGTGGACGTCGAGGAGCGGCAGTACGCGGCCGGCAAGATCCCCGGCTCGTTCTTCCGCCGCGAGGGCCGCCCGTCGACCGACGCGATCCTGGCCTGCCGCCTGATCGACCGCCCGCTGCGCCCGCTGTTCGTCAAGGGCCTGCGCAACGAGGTCCAGGTCGTCGTCACCGTGCTGGCGATCCACCCGGACGACGCGTACGACGTGCTGGCGATCAACGCCGCGTCCATCTCCACCCAGATCTCCGGCCTGCCGTTCTCCGGCCCGGTCGGCGCCGTGCGCATCGCCCTGATCGACGGCCAGTGGGTCGCGTTCCCGCGGTACACCGAGCGCGAGCGCGCGACGTTCGAGATCGTCGTCGCCGGCCGCGTGGTCGAGGGCGGTGACGTCGCGATCGCGATGATCGAGGCCGAGGCCCCGGAGAAGTCCTGGAACCTCATCAAGGACGAGGGCGGCGTCGCCCCGACCGAGGCCGTGGTGGCCGAGGGCCTCGAGGCCTCCAAGCCGTTCATCAAGGCCCTGGTCGAGGCGCAGCAGCAGCTCGCCGCGCAGGCGTCCAAGGAGACCCGCGAGTTCCCGACGTTCCCGGACTACCAGCCGGACGCGTACGAGGCCGTCGAGGGCGCCGCGGAGGCCAAGATCCGCGAGGCCATGACGATCGCGGACAAGCAGACCCGCGAGAACCGCCTGGACGAGGTCAAGGCCGAGGTCCTGGCCGAGCTCGCCGCCGCCTTCGAGGGCCGCGAGAAGGAGCTGTCCGCCGCGGTCCGCTCGGTGACCAAGAAGGTCATCCGCCAGCGCATCCTCACCGACGGCTTCCGCATCGACGGCCGCGGCCTGCGGGACATCCGCACGCTGTCCGCCGAGGTCGAGGTGCTGCCCCGCGTGCACGGCTCGGCGCTGTTCGAGCGCGGCGAGACCCAGATCATGGGCGTCACCACGCTGAACATGCTCCGCATGGAGCAGCAGCTCGACACGCTGTCGCCCGAGACGCGCAAGCGCTACATGCACAACTACAACTTCCCGCCGTACTCGACCGGCGAGACCGGCCGCGTGGGCTCCCCGAAGCGCCGCGAGATCGGGCACGGCGCGCTCGCCGAGCGCGCGATCATGCCGGTCCTGCCCTCGCGCGAGGAGTTCCCCTACGCGATCCGCCAGGTCTCCGAGGCGCTGGGCTCCAACGGCTCGACGTCGATGGGCTCCGTCTGCGCCTCGACCCTGTCGCTGCTGAACGCGGGTGTGCCGCTGCGCGCCCCCGTCGCCGGCATCGCGATGGGCCTGGTGTCCGACACCGTGGACGGGGAGACCCGCTACGCCGCGCTCACCGACATCCTGGGCGCCGAGGACGCGTTCGGCGACATGGACTTCAAGGTCGCCGGCACCCGCGAGTTCGTCACGGCCATCCAGCTCGACACCAAGCTCGACGGCATCCCCGCCTCCGTGCTGGCCGACGCGCTGACCCAGGCCAAGGAGGCGCGCCTGGCGATCCTCGACGTGCTGAACGAGGCCATCGACGTCCCGGACGAGATGTCCCCGAACGCCCCGCGCGTCATCACGGTGAAGGTCCCCGTCGACAAGATCGGCGAGGTCATCGGCCCCAAGGGCAAGATGATCAACCAGATCCAGGAGGAGACCGGCGCCGACATCTCCATCGAGGACGACGGCACGGTCTACATCGGCGCCACCGACGGTCCGTCGGCGGAGGCCGCGCGGGCGGCGATCAACGCGATCGCCAACCCGCACATGCCGGAGATCGGCGAGCGCTTCGTCGGCACGGTCGTCAAGACGACCACCTTCGGCGCGTTCATCTCGCTCTCCCCGGGCAAGGACGGCCTGCTGCACATCTCGCAGATCCGTCGCCTGGTCGGCGGCAAGCGCGTCGAGAAGGTCGAGGACGTCCTCGGGGTGGGCCAGAAGGTCCAGGTCGAGATCGGCGAGATCGACCCGCGCGGCAAGCTGTCGCTGCACGCGGTGGTCGAGGAGGAGGCGCCCGCCGAGGGCGCCGAGACCGAGCCGGCCGACGCCTGACGTGCCCCTGCACCTCCCCCTGGTCGCACCCGGTCAGCCGGGCGGCGACCTGACCGCCGGGCAGGCGGGCGACGGCGACGTCCGTCGCTCCGTCCTGCCCGGCGGGGTGCGCCTGCTCACCGAGCACGTCCCCGGGATGCGGTCCGCGTCCGTGGGGGCGTGGGTGGGCGTCGGCTCGCGCGACGAGTCCGACGGCCACCACGGCTCGACGCACTTCCTCGAGCACCTGCTGTTCAAGGGCACCGCGCGGCGCACGGCGATGGACATCGCCGAGGCGTTCGACGAGGTCGGAGGCGAGGCCAACGCCGCCACGGGCAAGGAGCACACCTGCTACTACGCCCGCGTCCTGGACGAGGACCTGCCGATGGCGGTCGACGTCATCGCGGACATGGTGACCTCGGCGCGGCTGGACGCCGACGAGCTCGAGACCGAGCGCGGCGTGATCCTCGAAGAGCTCGCGATGAACGACGACGACCCGAGCGACGTCGCGCACGAGCGGTTCGCCACCGTCGTGCTCGGCGAGCACCCGCTGGGCCGGCCGATCGGCGGCACCCCGGACACGATCCGGGCCGTGCCGCGCGACGCCGTCTGGGAGCACTACCGCCAGCACTACCGCCCCGAGACCCTCGTGGTGACGGCGGCGGGCAACGTGGACCACGAGGCGCTCGCCGCGCAGGTGGTCCGCGCGCTGCACGACGGGGGCTGGGCGCTGCACGAGGGCGCGGCGCCCACCGCGCGACGCGGCGCCGCCGACGCGCTGCCGGTCACGGCCGGGGCGTCGCGGGTCACCGTGCGCCGGGCCACCGAGCAGGCGAACGTCATCGTCGGCGGCACCGGCCTGACCGCCACCGACCCCCGCCGGTTCACGCTGTCCGTGCTGAACGCGGCGCTGGGCGGCGGCATGTCGTCCCGGCTGTTCCAGGAGATCCGCGAGAAGCGGGGCCTGGCCTACTCGACGTACTCGTTCGCGTCCGGGCACGCCGACACCGGGGTGTTCGGCCTGTACGCCGGCTGCACGCCGGGCAAGGTGGACGAGGTCACCGAGCTGCTGGTCGCCGAGCTGGAGCGGCTCGCCGACGGCGGCATCACCGACGCCGAGCTGCGGCGGTCGGTCGGGCAGCTGTCCGGCGGGCTCGTGCTCGGGCTGGAGGACTCCGGCTCCCGGATGAGCCGGCTCGGGAAGTCGGAGCTGGTGCACGGCGAGCTGCTGTCCACGCAGGAGTCGCTGGACCGGGTGCGCGCCGTGACGGCCCGCGACGTCCAGGAGCTCGCCGCGGACCTCGCGTCCCGGCCCCGCTCCGTGGTCCGCGTCGGCCCGTTCGGCGACTGAGCCGCCGCGCCGTCCGGGCCCGAGGTCCCGTTCCCTGCGCGCACGCGCGGGGTGATCATGGGCACATGGCCGCCGTCACGTCCGCCCGTCGCTCCGTCACCGTCGCCCCCGGCCCGTCCGGGCTGGTCGAGGCGCTGTGGGTCGCGCACGGCCCGCACGGGGCGCCGCCGCGGGTGGCGCTGCCCGACGGCCGCCCCGCCGCGGTGGTGCGGCTCGGCGGCCCGGTGCGCTGGGTCGACCCGCTGACCCGCGAGACCGAGGTGATCGGCAGCGTGCTGCGCGGGCCCCGCTCCGTGCCGCAGGTCGTGCTCGCCGACGACCCGGCCGCCCCGTCCTTCGAGGTCGGCGCCCGGCTGGCCCCGTGGGCGCTGTCCGCGCTGCGGCCGGACGGCGGTTTCCTCGTGGACGACCACCGGCCGCTCGCCGCGGTGCTCGGGCTGGACGAGGAGGGGCTCGCGGCGCGCCTGCGCGCGGGGGACCCCGAGGACGCCGCGGCCGTCGCCCGCGCGCTCGAGGCCGAGCTCGTCGCCGCCGTCCGCCGGCCCGTCCCCGCCGGGGACCGTGCCGACCTCGAGCGCGTCGTGCGGATCGCGGACACCGAGCGCGGGCTGGTCCGCTCGATCGACCTGGCGCGCTCGGTGGACCGGTCGCTGGCCTCGCTGCACGCGCTGTTCGCCGCGCACGTCGGCGTCACGCCGGCGGCGTTCCTGTCGGCGGTGCGGCTGTCCTGCGCGGTCCGGGAGCTCGGCGTGGACGACCGCGGGGACGCGCCCCGGGTGGTCGCGGTGCTGCGGTCGTACGCCGACGCCGGGTACCCGCAGCGGGAGGTCGAGCGGTTCACCGGGCTCAGCCCGCTGGAGCTGCGCCGGGCCGTGCGCGGCATGGAGGAGGTCCTGGCGACCGTCTAGGGTGACGTCCCGTGACCTCACCGAGCAGCGAGCAGACTCCCGTGGCCGTGCTGGGCGCGTCCGGGCGCATGGGCCGGACGGTCGTGGCGGCCGTCGAGGCGGCGCCCGACCTGGACCTGGTCGCGGTGCTCGACCACGGCGACGACGTCGGCCGGGTCGGCGCCACGGGCGCGCGCGTGGCCGTGGACTTCACGGTCCCGTCCGCGACGGAGGCGAACGTGCGGTCCCTGGTCGCCCAGGGCGTGCACGCGGTCGTCGGCACCACCGGGTGGACGCCGGAGTCGCTGGGCCGGGTCGAGGCCGACCTCGCCGCGCGCCCCGGCGTCGGCGTGCTGGTGGCCCCGAACTTCGCGCTCGGCGCGGTGCTCGCCATGACGTTCGCGGCGAAGGCCGCCCGCTGGTTCGAGTCCGTCGAGGTCGTCGAGCTGCACCACCCCGACAAGGTCGACGCGCCGTCCGGGACCGCCCGGCACACCGCCGAGGCCGTCGCCCGCGCGCGCCGCGCCGCCGGGCTGGGCGCGATGCCGGACGCCACGACCACGGCGCTGGACGGCGCGCGCGGCGCGGACGTCGACGGGGTGCGGGTGCACGCCGTGCGGCTGCGCGGGCTGGTGGCCCACGAGGAGATCCTGCTCGGCAACGCCGGGGAGCAGCTGACCATCCGGCACGACTCGTTCGACCGGGTCTCGTTCATGCCCGGGGTGCTGCACGCGGTGCGGACCGTCGGGGACCGGCCCGGCCTGACGGTCGGGCTCGAGCACTACCTCGACCTGTGACAGGGCCGGGGCCGGACGGCGCGCGGGGACCTGTGCGGCGCAACCGGACGTCGCTGGTCGCCGCGCTCGCGCTGACCGGGTTGCTGGGGCTCTACGTCTGGCTGGTCGCCGGCCGGGCCGTCGCGCTGGTGCGGACCGGCGAGCCCGTCGGCATCGGGCTCGGCGTGGCGTTCGCGGTGCTGCCGCTGCTGGTGCTCGGGCTCGTCGCGCGGGAGTGGGCCCTGGCGATCGACGTGCAGCGGATGGCGGACACGCTGGCCGACCGCGGCGAGCTGCCGGTCGACGACCTGCCGCGCAGCCCGGGCGGGCGGATCGACCGCGCCGCCGCGACCGCCGCGTTCGAGGCCGCGCGCGCCGAGGCGGAGCGGGCCGACCCGGACGACTGGGGCGCCTGGTACCGGCTGGCCTTCGCGTACGACGCGGCGGGCGACCGGCGGCGGGCGCGGGCCACGCTGCGGCACGCGTCCCGGCTGCACCGGGGGCGCACGGGGGAGCCGCGGGGGCTGTGACGCGGGTCCGGCCGGCGGCCCGCGCGGCTCAGGCGGGCGCGCCCGCGAGGTAGCCGGGCAGCGCGTCGGCCGGCATGGCGCGGGCCACCAGGTATCCCTGCATCAGCGGGACGCCGGCGGCCCGGAGCGCCTCGGCCTGCTCGGCGGTCTCGACGCCCTCGGCGACGACCGTCATGCCGCGCTCGGCGGCCATCCGCTGCACCAGCTCCACCAGCAGGGCGTCCACGGGGTCGTCGAGCATGTGCGCCACGACCGACCGGTCGATCTTCACGACGTCCACCGGCAGCCGGGTCACCTGCCGGAGCCCGGCGAGCGCGCCGCCGAGGTCGTCCAGCGCGATCGGCACCCCCGCGGCCCGCAGCGTCCGCAGCGCCGGCTGCGCCCGGACGATCTGGTCCTCCGTGGCGGCCTCGGACAGCTCCAGCCGGATGCCCCCGCGCGGCGCCCCGGCCCCGTCGACCACCGCGAGCACCCGGTGCGCGAGCGCCGGCTCGTCCAGGGCCGCGGGGGACAGGTTGACGTTGACGACGTGCGGCGCCCGGCCGCCCAGGTCGCGCCGCCAGGCCACGAGGTCCCGGCACGCGCGGTCCAGCACCCACAGGTCGAGGTCCAGCGCCCGGCCGCTGCGCGCGGCGCGGCCCAGCGGCTCGGCCGGCCCGCCCAGGGCGCCGGCGCGGTCCCGGGTGCGCAGCAGGGCCTCCACCTCGTGCACCGCGCGGTCCGTGGTCCCCGCGATCGGCTGGTAATGCACCTCGAGCCCGGTCCACGCGGCGCCGGCCGGCTCGCGGTCCGCCCCGGCGAGCCGGACCCGGTCCCCGCCCGCCTTCTTCGCGCCGTACATGGCCAGGTCGGCGTCACGCAGCAGCCGGTCGCTGTCCACCAGCGCGCCTGCGCCCACCGCCAGGCCCACCGAGGCGCGGGAGTGCGCGGCGTCCGGGAGGGCGGCGTCCGGTGCGGCGATGGCGGCGCGCAGGGCCTCGCCGAGCTCCAGGGCGCCGGTCCGCCACGGGCGCTCCGGCGTCTGCGGCGGCAGCAGGCGGGCCAGGGCGAACTCGTCGCCGCCGAGCCGGCCCACCACGTCCCCGGGGTCAGCCGTGGCGGCCAGCCGGCGGGCGACGGAGTGCAGCAGGGCGTCACCCGTCGAGTGGCCCAGGGAGTCGTTGACCTCCTTGAGCCGGTCCAGGTCCACGAACGCCAGCACCACCGCGCCGTCGCCGCCCCGGGCCCGGTCGCACAGGTCGCGCAGCCCGTCCACGAACCACGCCCGGGACGGCACGCCGGTCAGGTGGTCGTGCGACGCCTCGTGCGCGAGCTCCGCCGCCAGGGCCTCCAGGAGCGTCGTCGGGTCGAGGATGCCGACCGGCACGCGGTCGCCGTCCAGCACCACCATGTCCGAGTAGCCGTCGCCCTGCGCGAGCCGCTCCGCCGCCTCCGGGAGCGACGCCGTCACCTCGACCCAGGGCACGTCCCACCGGGCGACGTCCGCGACCGGCCGCCGGCCCCACAGCGACCGCCCGAAGCCGTAGCGCCCCGTCATCGTCGTGAGGAAGTCCTTGCGGGCCACCATCCCGTGCGGGCCGCCCGGCTCCCGCGGCGCGACCAGCACGGACGAACCCGTCCACCGCGTCCGGAAGCCCAGGTCCACCGCCTCGCACGGGTCGGTGGGCGCGACGACGACAGGGAGAGACGCGAGGTCCGCGAGGGCGCGGCCGCGGCCGGCCCGCCGCCACGGGGCGAGCGTCTGGGGTGGTGCCACGACCAGCACGATCGGCGGGCCGGGCGGCTGACCTGAGGCTCCGCGCGACCTCGTCGACGACAGTTCTCCCCGCGTTCACCCCGCGCACCCGGCTGACCCGCCTGACCCGCCGAGACAGGTCGCCCTGGCCCGGCAGGTCCATGCACCGTCCTCTCTCGGCGCGGAGGTCCTCCGCCGACGCGGGGTCAGCGGCCGCGGAGCCCGATCGGGTTGCCGTCGGCGTCCGCGAGGACGCACACCCGCGCCTCCGGGCCGACCTGCCGCGGCGCGCTGCGCTCGGTCGCCCCGGCGGCGAGCAGCGCCTCCCGGGCGCCGTCCAGGTCCTCGACGTCGGCGTACGTGACCGGCGGGCCGTCGGGGGCGCCCGGCGCGAGGCTGACCTCGAAGCCGCCGGCGTCGAACCCCACGTAGTACGGGGTGTCCGTGTGCGGCGCGCCGTACAGGGCCGTGTAGACGGCCTTCGCCGCGTCCAGGTCGGACACCTGGACCACCAGGCTGCGGATCGTCGTGCTCATGGTTCCTCCTCGGGTGGGGCGGTCACGTCCGCGACCGCCGGATCGTCATGAAGGTGACGGACGGGGCGAGCAGAATGTGACGGCGATGGACACGACGACGGTCTTCGAGCAGCAGCGCACCCACCTGCGCGCCGTGGCGTACCGGCTCCTGGGGTCGGTGCACGAGGCGGACGACGCGGTGCAGGAGGCGTGGCTGCGCCTGGAACGCAGCGACGTCTCGGGGGTCACGAACCTCCCGGGCTGGCTGACGACGGTGGTGTCCCGGATCTGCCTCGACCAGCTCCGCGCGCGCGCGTCCCGGCGGGAGGACCTCGGTGCCGACCCGGTGCCGCCGCGGGACGGCCCGGTTCTCGACCCGGCGGCCGAGGCCGAGCGCGCGGACGACGTGGGCCGGGCGCTGCAGGTGGTGCTGGACGCGCTGGCCCCGGCGGAGCGGCTGGCGTTCTGCCTGCACGACCTGTTCGGACTGTCGTTCGAGGAGGTGGCGGCGGTGCTCGGGCGGTCGGAGGCCGCCAGCCGGCAGCTCGCGAGCCGGGCGCGGCGCCGCGTGCGCGGGCAGGCGGACGAGGTCGAGGTGGACCGGGCGCGGCAGCGCGAGCTGGTCGAGGCGTTCCTGGACGCCTCCCGGAACGGTCGGTTCGACGCGCTGCTCCGGCTGCTGCACCCGGACGCCGAGCTCGTGTCGGACGCCGCGGCGGCGGCGATGGGCTCGCCCGCGCGGGTCGCCGGCGGGGAGGCCGTCGCCCGGTTCTTCGACGGCAGGGCGCGCGCCGCCCGGCTCACCGAGCTGGACGGGTTCGCCGCGGCCGTGTGGTCGCTGCGCGGCGAGGTGAAGGTGGTGTTCGCGTTCGTCGTGGAGGACGGGGCGATCCGCCGGGTCGAGCTGATCGGCGACGACCCGGCGCGGCTGGACCTCGCGGTCAGATCGCGGCGCCCCACAGGTGCTCCGTGATCTCGCGGGGGTCGTCCTGCTCGCCGAGCACCCGCCGCGCGCCGACGTCGCCGAGGCCCGCCGAGCCGAGGAACTGCTCGCGCACCGCGTCGCCCTCGATGACCCACGTCTGCACGGACGTCGCGCGGTCCTCGTCCCGCAGCAGGTCCACGACCGCGGCGAGCAGCCGGGAGCCGTGACCCGCCCGGCGCTCGGCGGGGTCGACCTCGAGCGCCAGGATCTCGCCGCCCGGGGTGTCGTCACCCGAGCCGGGCGGCGCGACCACGGGGGCGACCGAAGCGAAGCCGACGAGCCGCGGGCCGTGCATCGCGACCAGCACCCGGTAGCCGCGCCCGGGCGGGGCGGCGATGGCGGACGCCCACTGGTCGGCGACGCGCGCCGGGTCCACCGCGTCCAGCACCTCGGCGCCGATCGTGTCGGTCAGCGTCGCGCGCCAGGCGGCGAGCTGGACGGCGGCGATGGCGGTCTCGTCGCCGGGCACCGCGGGGCGCACGGACACGTCGGACGTCGCGGGGGAGAGCAGGCTCATGGCGCCTCACAATGCCACGTACAGCGGCTCCAGGTACTCCTCGATGCCGGCCTCGCCGCCCTCGCGGCCGATGCCGGAGGACTTGACGCCGCCGAACGGCGCCGAGGCGTCGGACACCATCCCGCGGTTCACGCCGAGCATGCCGGTCTCCACCTGCTCGGCGAGGCGCATGACCCGGCCGACGTCCCGCGTGTACGCGTACGCGACGAGCCCGAACTCGGTCGCGTTCGCCAGCCGGACGCCGTCCGCCTCCGTGCCGAACGTGACGACGGGTGCGACGGGCCCGAACACCTCCTCGCGGACGGCGCGCGCGTCCTCCGGGACGCGGTCCAGGACGGTCGGCGGGTAGAAGTACCCGCGCCCGCCCGGCCGCTCGCCGCCGGTCCGCACGCGCGCCCCGGCGTCGGCCGCCTCGGCCACGACCTCGTCCACCCGCTCGACGGCCGACCGCTCGATCAGGGGGCCGACCGTGACGTCCGGTTCCGTGCCGCGCCCGACGACCAGCCGCTCGAACGCCGCGGTCAGCCGGTCGGTGAACTCGGCGGCGACGGGCTCCTGCACGAGGAACCGGTTGGCCGCTACGCACGTCTGCCCGGCGTTGCGCATCTTCGCCTGCACCGCCCCCTCGACGGCAGCGTCCAGGTCGGCGTCCTCGAACACCAGGAAGGGCGCGTTCCCGCCGAGCTCCATGGAGGTGCGCAGCACGCCGTCGGCGGCCTGCTTGAGCAGCGTGCGCCCGACCTCGGTCGAGCCGGTGAACGACAGCTTGCGCAGGCGCGGGTCCGCGATCACGGGTCCGGTCAGCGCCCGCGACGACGACGTGGGGACGACGTTGACGACGCCGGTCGGCAGGTCGCGGGCGTCGAGCTCGGCACGCAGCAGCTCCGCGAAGTACGCGGTCGTCAGCGGCGTGAGCTGCGCGGGCTTGATGACGACCGGGCAGCCGGCCGCCAGGGCGGGGGCGACCTTGCGCGTGATCATGGCGATGGGGAAGTTCCAGGGCGTGATGAGCAGCGCCGGGCCGACCGGGCGGCGCAGCACGAGCTGGTGGTGCGTGCCGGCGGGCGCCCGGCGGGTCAGGCCGTCCAGGCGGACCGCCTGCTCGGAGTACCAGCGCACGTACTCGGCGGCGTACGCGACCTCCGCGCGCGCCTCCGCGAGCGGCTTGCCGCCCTCCGCCGTGACCAGCGCGGCCAGGTCCTCCGCGCGGGCGGTCATCGCGTCGAACACGGCGCGCAGCACGTCCGAGCGCGTGCGCGGGGCCGTCTCGCGCCACGCCGGGAACGCCCGGTGCGCGGCGTCCAGCGCGGCGAGGCCGTCGTCCGGTGCGCCGTCGGCCACCTCGAACAGCACGTCGGTCGTCGCCGGGTCGGACACGGCGAACGTGCCGCCCCCCGTGGCGTGCCGCCACTCACCCCCGATGAGCAGGCCCGTCGGGGTGTGCGCGGCGACGTACGGCGGCAGCGGCGAGGTCGTCATGCGCCCAGTGTCGCGCTCGCCTCTCGCACCGGCTCGCCGAACCGCCCCCGCCGACGCACCGAGGTCGCAGCAGGTGCCGGCCTCAGGGCGCGGAGACCGACACCTGCTGCAACCTCGCCGGGCGGGCCGGGCTCGCCGGCCGGGCGGGGCGGGCCGGGCGGGCGGGCCGAGGCGGGCCGGGCGGGGTGCGCGGGTCGCGGGGGTGGCGCGATCTACGATGGCGCCCATGACCTCCCCGGAGCGCGCAGTCGGCCGCACACCCTACGAGGACCTGCTCGCGCTGGTGCTCGAGACCGGCACCCCCAAGGCCGACCGCACCGGGACCGGCACCCGCAGCGTCTTCGGGCACCAGATGCGGTTCGACCTGACGCAGGGGTTCCCGCTGGTCACGACCAAGCGCGTGCACCTGCGGTCGATCGTGGGCGAGCTCCTGTGGTTCCTGCGCGGCGACTCGAACGTGCGGTGGCTCCAGGAGCACGGCGTGTCGATCTGGGACGAGTGGGCGGACGCGGACGGCGAGCTCGGCCCGGTGTACGGGGTGCAGTGGCGCTCGTGGCCCACGCCGGACGGCGGCACCGTCGACCAGCTCGCGCAGCTGCTGGACAACCTCCGGGCCGACCCGGACTCGCGCCGGCACGTCGTGTCGGCGTGGAACGTCGCGGACATCCCGTCGATGGCGCTCGCGCCCTGCCACGCGTTCTTCCAGTTCTACGTCGCGGACGGCCGGCTCTCCTGCCAGCTCTACCAGCGGTCGGCCGACCTGTTCCTCGGCGTGCCGTTCAACATCGCGTCGTACGCGCTGCTGACGCACATGGTGGCCCAGCAGGTCGGCCTCGAGGTCGGCGACTTCGTGTGGACCGGCGGCGACTGCCACATCTACGACAACCACGTCGACCAGGTGCGCGAGCAGCTGACCCGCGAGCCGTACCCGTTCCCGACGCTGCGCCTGAACCGTGCGGACTCGCTGTTCGACTACGCGTTCGAGGACGTCGTCGTCGAGGGGTACCAGCACCACCCGGCGATCAAGGCGCCCGTCGCCGTCTGAGGTCGCGGCCCGGCGCGGGGCGGCTCAGGGCATCCCGAGCCACCGCAGCAGCGCCGCCGTCGCGGCCGCCAGCAGCACGACCAGCACGAACGGCGCCCGCAGCAGCAGCGCCACGGCCGCGACCACGAGCGCGACGACCCGCGCGTCCAGCACGAGCGACCCGTCGGACGTGCCCACCTGCACCGCGACGAGCGCCGCGAGCAGCGCCGCGGTGACGAGCGCGGCGGTCCGGGTCACCCGCGGCGCCGCCAGCAGCCGCTCGGGCAGCAGGTGGCCGGCGACCTTCGTCGCGAGCACGACGACCGACGACGCGAGCACCGCGACCCACACGGTGAGCCGGCTCACGAGGCGGCCCCCGCGGGTCCGGGCGTGACGACCGGTCCGGCGGCCGCCTCCGCGCCGGGCGGCTCCGGGTCGCCGTCCGGCCGCTCGAGGACCCCGACGACGACCGCCAGCGCCGCGGCGGCGAGCACCGGCACGCCGGCGGGCACGACGGGCGTGAGGGCCAGTGCGGTGGCCGCCGCGGCGACCGCCACCACCCGGACCGTCCCCGTGCCGGCGCCGGACAGCCGCGGCCAGAGCAGGGCGAGGAACGCGGCGCCCGCCGCGGCGTCCAGGCCGTAGCGCCGCGGGTCGCCCAGCGCGTCGCCGAGCAGCGCGCCCGCGAGCGTGAACGCGTTCCACAGCAGGAACACCCCGGCGCCCGTCCACCAGAACCCCGCGCGGGTGGCGGCGGGGGAGGGCTGGGCGGTCGCCACCGCGGTCGACTCGTCGATCGTCAGGTGCGCCGCGAGCAGCCGGCGCCAGCCGCGCGCGCCCAGCAGCGGCGCGACCTGCACCCCGTACAGCCCGTTGCGCGCGCCGAGCAGCCCGGCGGTCGCGACCACCGCGCCGACCCCGCCGCCCGCGCCCAGGACGCCGACCGCGGCGAACTGCGAGCCGCCGCTGAACATCAGCAGGCTCAGCACCATCGTCTGCGGCAGGTCGAGCCCGGCCGCGACGGACAGGGCGCCGAAGGACACGCCGTACAGGCCGGTGGCGACGGAGACCGACAGGGCCGTGCGGACGGCCGAGCGCACGACCGGGTCCGAGGAGCGCGCGCCCGGGCCGGGGAGACCGAGGAGGGGCACGCGACGAGGGTAGGACGCGGCGCCCGGGCGGACGCGACCTGACCGCCGGGTGGACGTCCTGACGCCCCGGTGAACGGCCGGACAAGGGTTGCCGAACGTCGGCGCGGACCCCTGTCGTGGCAGGTCGGGGGCGTCGCAGAGTGTCCAGGGCCGCAAGGGCGCGGGCCGCGACACCGATCCCGACCCGAGCGGACCTCCTTCGTGACCACTGCTGATCTCCTCGCCCCGCCCCCGGCCCCCGCGCCGGGGACCGCGCCCCCGCGGCGCGCCGGGGCCCTGCGCTCGCGCCGCCGCCGGTCGGCGCTGCTCTGGTTCCTCCTGCTGGCCGGGCCGAACGTGGCCCTGCTGCTCGTGTTCGTCTACCGGCCGCTGCTGCAGTCGTTCTACCTGTCGACCCTGCAGTGGAACCTCGGCTCCCCGGTGGCCCGGCAGATCGGCCTGGGCAACTACGTCGAGCTGGTCACGTCCCGCGGGTTCGGCCAGGTCGTCACGACGACCGTGGTGTTCACCGTCGCCACGGTCGGCGGCGCGATGCTGCTGGGCCTCGGGCTGGCGCTGCTGCTCGACCAGAAGCTCCGGGGCCGCGGGTTCGCCCGCACGGTCGCGTTCGCCCCGTACGTGCTGTCCGGGTTCGCCGTCGGCATCCTCTGGCTGTTCATCTTCGACCCGCGGTACGGGCTGATGCGCGAGGTGCTGAGCTGGTTCGGCGCGCAGTCGCCGCAGTGGTACACCGAGCGCCCCTGGCCGCTGGTCATGATCATCGTCGTCTACCTCTGGAAGAACCTCGGGTACGTCGCGCTGATCTACCTCGCCGGCCTGCAGTCGGTCCCGCAGGACCTCAAGGACGCCGCCGCCCTGGACGGCGCCTCGCCGGCCCGGACGCTGCGGTCGATCGTGCTGCCGCTGCTCACCCCGACCACGTTCTTCCTGCTGGTCACGATGCTCCTGGCCTCGCTGCAGTCGTTCGACATCATCAAGGCGATGACCCAGGGCGGGCCGCTCGGGTCCACCACGACGCTCATGTACTCCGTGTACCAGGAGAGCTTCGTCAACGGCCGCGCGGGGTACGCCTCCGCCGTCGCGACCGTCCTGTTCCTGGTGCTGCTCGCGGTGACCGCGGTGCAGATGCGCTTCGTCCAGCGGAAGGTGCACTACGCATGAGCGTCCTGACCCCGCGCCGCGAGGCCGCGGCGCCCTCCGCCTCCTCCGCCGCGCCGTCCCCGGCGCCGCGCCCGACGCCGGCCGCGTCCCGCCCGGGCCGCCGCGCCCGCCCGCACGTCGCCGGCTACGTGACGATGGTCGTCGCCACGGTCGTCCTCGGTGCGCCGCTCGTGTGGCTCGTGCTCGCCAGCCTCAAGGCGCCCGACGAGCTGTACCAGCTCCCGCTGCAGTGGCTGCCCGGGTCGCCGTCGTTCGACAACTACGCCCAGGCCGCCTCGACCGTCCCGCTCGGCCGGCTGCTCGCGAACAGCGTGGGCATCACCGTCGTCGGCGCGGGCCTGAAGGTGGCGCTCGGCCTGGCGTGCGCCTACGCGCTGGTGTTCCTCGAGCTCCCGTACAAGAAGGCCGTGTTCGGGCTGGTCATCGCGACGCTCATGATCCCGCCGCAGGTCACGATCATCCCGAACTACACCCTGGTGGCCGACCTCGGCTGGCTGAACACCTACCAGGGCATCCTCGTGCCGGGTCTGGCCAGCGCGTTCGGCACGTTCCTGTTCCGCCAGCACTTCCTCACCCTGCCCGCCTCCATCCTCGAGGCCGCGGAGCTCGACGGCGCGGGGCACTGGCGCCGGCTGTGGCGCTTCGTGGTGCCGATGAGCACCCCGACGATCGCCGCCGTCACGCTCGTGTCCGTCGTCACCGAGTGGAACGACTACCTCTGGCCGTTCCTCGTCGTCGACCGCCCCGACAAGATGACGCTGCCGATCGGCCTGACCCTGCTGCAGAACATCGACGGCATGACCAACTGGGGCGTGCTGCTGGCCGCCACCGTCGTCGTGACCCTGCCGATCCTCGCGGTCTTCCTCCTCCTGCAGCGCCGGCTCGTCGCCGGCCTCACCGCGGGGGCCGTCACCGGCTGACCTCCCGCGCCACACCCCCGGACCGGCGGGTGCGCCCCTGCGCGCCCGTCACCCGAGCGCCGGACCCCCGGCGCCGAACCCCCGAAGGAGCACTCACGTGTCCCACCCCCGCAGCCGTCTCCGTGACCGTCGCGTCACCGCCGGACTGGCCGCCGCCGTCGCCGGCACGACCCTCGCCCTGACCGCCTGCGGCGGCCCGAGCGTCGGTGCCGGGACGACCGCCGAGGCGACGACCGACGCGACCGACTGGTCGCAGGTCGAGCCCGCCTCCGAGATCACCTGGTGGAGCAACCACCCCGGCCAGTCGCAGGCCGTCGAGGAGCAGCTCATCGCCGCCTTCGAGGCCGAGAACCCGGACATCACCGTCGACCTGGTGACCGCCGGCGCCAACTACGACGAGGTCGCGCAGCGGTTCCAGGCCGCGTCGCAGACCGACGAGAAGCCGGACCTGGTCATCTCCTCCGACGTGTGGTGGTTCCGGTACCACCTGAACGACCAGATCATGCCCCTGGACGACGTCTTCGAGTACCTGGACGCCGACGCCGAGGACTTCCAGCCCGGCCTGTACGGCGACTACGAGTACGACGGGCAGCACTGGGCAGCGCCGTACGCGCGCTCGACGCCGCTCTTCTACTACAACAAGACGATGTGGCAGGCCGCCGGGCTGCCGGACGAGGGCCCGGAGACGTGGGAGCAGCTCCAGGAGTGGAGCACCGCCCTGGAGGCCCAGGTGCCCGAGGGCGGCTCGCCGTTCGGCCTCAGCCTCGGCACGTCGTGGTCGGCCTGGTGGTTCGAGAACATGATCTGGGGTCAGGGGGGTCAGTACTCCGACGAGTTCGACGTGACCCTCGACTCCGACGAGGCGCTCGCGGGCGGCGCGTTCCTGCGCGACCTGTTCCACGGCGACGACGCGATCGCCACGGTCTCGGCCGACGACTCGATGGCCGACTTCGCCTCCGGCCTCATCGCCTCGACCATCGGCTCCACCGGCTCGCTCAAGGGGGCGCTCGACGCGGCCTCGTTCGAGGTCGGCACGGCGTACCTGCCGGACGGCCCCGCCGGCGGCGGCACCCCGACCGGCGGCACCGGCCTGGCGATCTCGTCCTCCAGCACCCCGGAGGAGCAGCTCGCCGCGGCGATGTTCCTGGCGTTCCTCACGGACACCGAGAACACCGCGACCTTCTCCCAGGCCACCGGCTACATGCCGGTGCGGACCTCGGCCGTCGAGTCCGACACCATGAAGGCCGTGTACGAGCAGGCCCCGCAGTTCCGCACCGCGGTGGACCAGCTCGCCGACAAGGCCCGCGCGCAGGACTACATCCGGGTGTTCGTCCCGGGCGCCGACGCGCTGCTCACCGACGCGATCGAGCAGATCGTGCTCGAGGGCACCGACCCGGCCGCGGCCTTCGAGTCGGTCACGCCGCAGATCGAGACCGCCTACCGTGAGAACGTGGAGCCCTACCTGTGACGGACACGTCCGCCGACCGGACCGGGGTCGCCCTCGTGGGCGACCCCGGTTCCGGGGTCCCCGCGGCGCTCGCGACCCGCCCCGTCGTCATCGCGCACCGCGGCAACTCCGCGGTCGCCCCCCAGAACACCCTCGCCGCGTTCGAGGCCGCCTGGCGGGCCGGCGCGGCGAGCATCGAGATCGACATCCAGCCCACGGCCGACGGGCAGGTCGTGGTGATCCACGACGAGACCGTCGACGCCACGACCGACGGGCAGGGCGTCGTCACCCAGATGTCGCTCGACGCGCTGCGCGCCCTCGACGCCGGCTCGTGGTTCGCGGCGGCCTACGCCGGCCAGCGGGTGCCGACGTTCGCCGAGGTGCTCGAGCTCCTGGTCCGCCGCCCCGGCCTGGACCTGCTGCTCGAGCTCAAGGGCCCGTGGACCGTCGACCAGGTGCGTCCGGTCACCGACGCGATCCGGGCGGCCGGGCTGGCGGACCGGGTGATCGGGCAGAGCTTCTGGCCGGAGTCGGTCCGGGCGCTCGCCGAGGCCGACCCGGGGCTGCGGCGCGGGCTGCTGGTGTTCGAGGTCGAGGACCCCGCGGGGCTCGTCGCCCTGTGCGCCGACCTCGGCGTCGTCACCTGCAACCCCTCCGGGCCGCTGCTGCTGGCCGACCCGGGCCTGGTGGCGCGCCTGCACGACGCGGGGCTGCAGGTCATGGTGTGGACGCTCAACGAGCCCGAGCACTGGGCCGCCGCCGCGGCGCTCGGCGTGGACGCGGTCATCACCGACCGGCCCGACCGGCTCGCCGGCTGGCTCGCCGCGCACCCGGCGTGATCGCCGGCGCGGCCCTCGCGGGGGCCGCGCCGGCGGCGGCCGGAGGCTGGTCGCGGGGCGCGGGCGGGCGGCGTGGGGCGGTACCGTGGCCCCATGCTCCCCGCCACCCCGTCGCGTCCGTTCGGCGCGGTGCTCACCGCCATGGTCACGCCGATGCGGGAGGACGGCGCGATCGACCTGGACGCCGCCGTACGCCTCGCGACGCACCTGGTGGACCACGGGCACGACGGCCTGGTCCTCAACGGCACCACCGGCGAGTCGCCCACCACGCACGCCCCCGAGAAGGCCGACCTGATCAGCGCCGTCGTCGCCGCCGTCGGCGACCGTGCCGCGATCGTGGCCGGCGCGGGGTCGAACGACACGCTGCACGCCGTCCGGATGGCCGAGCAGGCCGCCGAGGCCGGCGCCGACGGCCTGCTCGTCGTCAGCCCGTACTACTCCCGCCCGTCGCAGGACGGCGTCGTACGCCACGTCACCGCGGTGGCCGACTCCACGCCGCTGCCGGTGATGCTCTACGACGTCCCCGGGCGCACCGGCGTGCGGTTCGCGCAGCCGACCCTGGACGCGCTCGCCGCGCACGAGCGGGTCGTCGCGATGAAGGACGCCACCGGCGACGTCTACGCCGCCGCGAAGGCCGCCGCCCGCACGGGCCTCGCCTGGTACAGCGGCGACGACTCGCTGTACCTGCCGTTCCTCGCGCACGGCGCGGCCGGCATCGTCAGCGTGGTCGGCCACGTCGCCGGCCCGCAGCTCGCCGCGATCACCGCGGCTCACGACGCCGGGGACCACGCCCGTGCGCTCGAGATCTTCCTGTCGATCGCACCGGCGATCGACGCGCTCAACGGCCAGGGGTTCCAGGCGGTCGCGGCGAAGGCCGCGGTCTGGTCCCTCGGCCTGATCCCGTCCCGACACCTGCGGCTGCCGAACGTGGCCGCGTCGGACGAGGACGTCGAGGCGGTGCGCGCGGGCCTGAGTGCCGCGGGCATCGTCGACGCCCTGTCCACTGTGCTGTAGCTGACCAGGAGAAGCATGTCGCACCCCCACCCCGACCTCGCCCTGCCGCCCGCCCTGCCCGAGGGCGCGCTGCGCATCGTGGCCCTCGGCGGCCTCGGCGAGGTCGGCCGGAACATGGCCGTCCTCGAGTACGGGGGCCGGCTGCTCGTCATCGACTGCGGGGTGCTGTTCCCCGAGGACCACCAGCCCGGCGTCGACCTGATCCTGCCGGACTTCGGCTACATCGCCGACCGCATGGACGACGTCGACGGCATCGTGCTCACCCACGGGCACGAGGACCACATCGGCGCCGTGCCGTACCTGCTGCGGCTCCGCCAGGACATCCCGCTGATCGGCTCGCAGCTGACGCTCGCCTTCGTCGAGGCGAAGCTCAAGGAGCACCGCATCACGCCGCTGACCCTCGCGGTGAAGGAGGGCCAGACCGAGCAGGTCGGCGCCTTCTCGTGCGAGTTCGTCGCCGTGAACCACTCCATCCCGGACGCCCTCGCCGTCGCCGTCACGACGCCCGCCGGCACCGTGCTGCACACCGGCGACTTCAAGATGGACCAGCTCCCGCTGGACGGCCGGATCACGGACCTGCGCGCGTTCGCGCGCCTGGGGGAGAAGGGCGTCGACCTGTTCATGGTCGACTCCACCAACGCCGAGGTGCCCGGGTTCGTCACCCCGGAGCGCGAGATCGGCCCCGTGCTGGACGGCGTGTTCGCCACGTCCGCGCGCAAGATCGTCGTCGCGTCGTTCTCCTCGCACGTGCACCGCGTGCAGCAGGTGCTCGACGCCGCCGCCGCGCACGAGCGCAAGGTCGCCCTGGTCGGCCGGTCGATGATCCGGAACATGACGATCGCCGCCGAGCTCGGCTACCTCAAGGTGCCCGAGGGCGTGCTGGTCGACGCCAAGCGGCTCGGCGACATCCGGGACGACGAGCTCGTGCTCATGTGCACCGGCTCCCAGGGCGAGCCGATGGCCGCGCTGTCCCGGATCGCCAACGGCGACCACAAGATCGCGGTGGGCCCCGGCGACACGGTCATCCTCGCGTCGTCGCTGATCCCCGGGAACGAGAACGCCGTCTACCGGGTCATCAACGGCCTCACCCGGCTCGGCGCGCGCGTCGTGCACGGCGGCAACGCCAAGGTGCACGTCTCCGGGCACGCGTCGGCCGGCGAGCTCCTGTACTGCTACAACATCCTCAAGCCGCGCAACGTCATGCCCGTGCACGGCGAGGTCCGGCACCTGGTCGCGAACGGCGCGCTCGCCGTGAAGTCGGGGGTCCCGGCCGACCGCGTGGTGCTCGCCGAGGACGGCGTGGTCGTGGACCTGGTCGACGGCCGGGCCTCGGTCGTCGGCGCCGTGCCGTGCGGGTACGTGTTCGTCGACGGCTCGAGCGTCGGCGGCATCACCGAGGCCGACCTCAAGGACCGCCGGATCCTCGGCGACGAGGGCTTCATCTCGATCTTCGCGGTCATCAGCTCGACCGACGGCAAGGTGCTCGGCAAGCCGCAGATCCTCGCCCGCGGCGTGGCCGAGGACGACGCGGTGTTCGACTCGATCCTGCCGGAGGTCACGGCGGCGCTCGAGGAGGCCTCGCGCGGCGGGGCGACCGACACGCAGCAGCTGCAGCAGGTCGTGCGGCGGGTCGTCGGCCGCTGGGCGTCGAACCGCCTGCGCCGCCGGCCGATGATCATCCCGGTGGTCGTCGAGGCGTAGCGGGCCCGGGGCCCCGGGGCCGGGGTCAGGCGACCTCGGCCCCGCGGAACGCCGCGAGCCGGGCGTGCTGCTCGGCGACCGCGGCCGTGAGCGCGCGGTCCCACGGGGCCCAGGGGTCGAGCTCGACACCGAGCCGGCGTCCCTTCGCCCGAGGGCGCCAGGTGCCGACCACGTCGCCTCCGGCCAGCACCGCGCCCGGGCGGCCCAGCACGGGCCACAGGGCCTTCCGGCGGGCGGCGTCCGGGACGAGCACCTCGCGGTCGCGCGCCTGCAGGAACAGGTCGTACGGGCCGAGCAGCCGGACGACGGGGTCGCCGGAGGGCCCGACGGCTGGCTCGGCCGCGTCCCGCAGCGCCGGAACGTCCTCGGCCAGCACGGACGCGCAGGCCCCGGCCACCGCGACCTCGACCGCGTCGGCCGGCCAGCGCCGCCGCACGTCGGCGACCGGCGCGTCGAGGAACGCCGCGACGTCCTGCGGGGTCGCGGGGCCGAGCAGGTGCAGCACGCCGCGGACGAGGTCGTGGGCGCCGTCGCCGGCCCCGGTCTCGTCGTCGCGCTCGACCGCGCCGACCTGGGCCGCGGGGAACCCCGGCGCGCGCCGCAGCACCGGGGGAGAGGTGCCGGGCTCCAGCTCCAGCCCGGCGTGCAGCGCGCCGAGCCGGAACGGCATCTCGAACATGTGCGTCGCCCCGCACGGCCGGCACCACCGGAGGTACGGCTCGTCGAGCTCCGCGGTCATCCGGCTGGACAGCACGCCCTTCACGGTGGGTCCGGCGACGACCCCGTGCATCGTGCGGGCGACCCGGGCGAGCGCGTCGACCGGCCGGATCCCCGCCGCCCGCAGCGGCTTCGCGGCGTCGTAGATCCGCTTCCCGGCGTCCGCGTCGGAGTACGGCCGCAGCGCGCGCTGCACCGCGGGGAGGTCCGCGCGCCGGTACGCGTGCGGGGCGCCGCGCACGCTCCACGCCACCGCGAGACCGTCCGGCCACGCCCCGGCGGACACCGGCACGCCCCGCAGGGCGAGAGCCCAGAGCGCGCCGTCGGGCCCCGTGTCCTGGACGCCGGCGTCCAGCACGGCGGTGTCGGTGACCGCGCGCCGGGCGTCGGGCGCGCGGTCGAGCTGCTGCGCCCGGACCCGGTACCGGCGCACCTGCGCGGGGGAGACCTGCGTGTCCATGCCCCGAGGCTCCCACCGCGCACCGACACCCGCCCGCTGCGCCCGGGGCCGCGTCGGGGCGGGCCCGTCCGTCGGCGACACGGGGGTCTGCGGGCGCGGGGTCCCGGCCCCGCGCGGCCCCGGCGGCTACCGTGAGGATCATGGCCGCCCGTCCGTCCTCCACCGCCTCCCGTGCGGCTGCGCCGTCGTCGCGCGCCCGCACCGCGGCACCGGCGGCGCGCGCGTCCGGCTCCGGCTCGCGCGGCCCGGCCCCGGCACCGCGCCCCGCGCTGCCGATCCGGATCGTCCGCGGCATCTGGATGGGCTGCGCGCACGTCGTCGGCGGCGCCGCCCGCCGCGTCGGGCACGGTGCCCGCGACCTCGACCCCGCGCTGCGCCGGGACGGGGCCGCCTTCTTCCTGCTGGCCCTCGCGATCGTCGTCGCGGCGCGCGAGTGGTGGGGCCTGGACGGCATGGCGGGCGACGCCGTGCACGTCGTGGCGGCCGGGACGTTCGGCCGGGTCGCCGTGGCGGTCCCCGTCGTGCTGGTCGGCATCGCGGTGCGGCTCATGCGGCACCCGGAGCGGAACCAGGCGAACTCCCGCATCGGGATCGGCCTGACCGCGATCACCCTGGCGTCGTGCGGCATCGTCCACGTGCAGCAGGACCTGCCCGCGCCGTCCGGCGGGTTCGAGGCGGTCCGGGACGCGGGCGGCATCGTCGGCTACCTGGTCGGCACGCCGCTGGTCAGCCTGGTCACCGTGTGGGCGACCGTGCCGCTGCTGGTGCTGCTCGCGTTCTTCGGCCTGCTCGTCGTCACCGCGACGCCCGTGAACCAGATCGGCCCGCGGCTGCGCGGCCTGTACGACCGGCTCACCGGCAACCACCGCGAGGAGGAGCCGGAGGACGACGACGCGCCGCTGGTCATCAACGCCGGCCACACCGCCGTCGAGGAGCCGCCCGCGAAACCCGCCCGCCGCGGGCTCCTCGGCCGGCGGCGCAGGGCCAAGGACGACCCGGACGCCGACGACGAGGGCCTGGACGGGTACGCCGGCGACGAGGCCTTCGAGCGCGCGGCGTTCGTCGAGCAGCGCCGCCGCGAGGAGGAGGACGCCACCGCGGTCCTCGCCCCCGACGACGTCGCCCCGGGCACCGCGCCCACCGAGGCCGTCACGGCCGTCGGCGAGGCGGCCGTCCCCGCGAGGCGCGCGCCGGTCGCGCCGCCGACCACGGGCGTGCCCCGCGGCGAGCAGCCGATGCTGGGCGGCGACGTGCTCTACACGCTGCCGTCCGAGGACGCGCTCGCCAAGGGTGCGCCGCACAAGGTCCGCTCCGCCGCGAACGACCGGGTGGTCGAGGCGCTCACCGGCGTCCTCGAGCAGTTCGAGATCGACGCGCAGGTCACCGGCTTCACCCGCGGCCCGACCGTGACCCGGTACGAGGTCGAGCTCGGCAAGGGCGTCAAGGTCGAGCGGGTCACCGCCCTGAGCAAGAACATCGCGTACGCGGTCGCGAGCGCGGACGTCCGGATCCTGTCGCCGATCCCCGGCAAGTCGGCCATCGGCATCGAGATCCCCAACACCGACCGCGAGACGGTGTCGCTGGGCGACGTGCTGCGGTCCAGCGCGGCCCGCCGCTCCGAGCACCCCATGGTGATCGGCGTGGGCAAGGACGTCGAGGGCGGCTACGTCACGGCGAACCTCGCGAAGATGCCGCACCTGCTGGTCGCGGGCGCCACCGGCGCGGGCAAGTCGTCCTTCGTGAACTCGATGATCGTGTCGATCCTCATGCGGTCCACCCCGGACCAGGTGCGCATGGTGCTGGTCGACCCGAAGCGCGTCGAGCTGACGATCTACGAGGGCATCCCGCACCTCATCACCCCGATCATCACCAACCCCAAGAAGGCCGCCGAGGCCCTGGAGTGGGTGGTCCGGGAGATGGAGGCGCGGTACGACGACCTCGCGATGTTCGGGTTCAAGCACATCGACGACTTCAACGTCGCGGTGAAGGCCGGCAAGGTGAAGCCGCTGCCCGGCTCGGAGCGGAAGATCGCGCCGTACCCGTACCTGCTGGTCATCGTCGACGAGCTCGCCGACCTCATGATGGTCGCCCCGCGCGACGTCGAGGCCTCGATCCAGCGGATCACCCAGCTCGCGCGCGCCGCCGGCATCCACCTGGTGCTCGCCACGCAGCGCCCGTCGGTCGACGTCGTCACCGGCCTCATCAAGGCCAACGTGCCGTCCCGGCTCGCGTTCGCGACGTCGTCGCTCACCGACTCCCGCGTCGTGCTCGACCAGCCCGGCGCCGAGAAGCTCATCGGGCAGGGCGACGCCCTGTTCCTGCCCATGGGCGCCGCGAAGCCGATGCGCACCCAGGGCGCCTGGGTCAGCGAGAGCGAGATCCACGCGGTCGTCCAGCACGTCAAGCAGCAGCTCAAGCCCGTGTACCGCGAGGACGTCGCCGCCGCGCCCGCCAAGAAGCAGGTGGACGAGGACATCGGCGACGACCTCGACCTGCTGCTGCAGGCCGCCGAGCTCGTCGTCACGACGCAGTTCGGCTCGACGTCGATGCTGCAGCGCAAGCTGCGGGTCGGGTTCGCGAAGGCCGGGCGGCTCATGGACCTGCTCGAGTCGCGCGAGATCGTCGGGCCGTCCGAGGGCTCCAAGGCCCGCGAGGTGCTGGTCACCCCGGACGACCTGCCCGGCACGCTGGCGATGCTGCGCGGCGAGCCCGGCGGCGGCGACGCGGGCGAGGACCGGTACGCCGCGCCCGAGGGCCGGATGCCCGGCGAGCCGCCCGAGGCGGTCGACTACTTCGACGACGCCGACGACCTGCGCTGAACCCGCGGCGCGGACGGACCCCCGCGCGGACAGACCGTAGGCTGTCGGGGTGAGCCGACCCTCGCCGCTGAACGTCGCCAACGTCCTGACGGTGCTGCGCATCGTCGTGGTGCCGTTCGTCGCGTGGGCCCTGCTCGTCGACGGCGGTCAGGACCCCGTGTGGCGGCTCGTGGCCGCGGGGCTGTTCGCGCTCGCCGCCGCCACCGACCGCGTCGACGGCTACCTCGCGCGCCGGCTGGGCCTGGTCACCGACCTGGGCAAGCTGCTCGACCCGATCGCCGACAAGGCGCTCATCGGCACCGCCCTGGTCGCGCTGTCGTGGCTCGGCGAGCTGCCCTGGTGGGTGACGGTCGCGATCCTCGTGCGCGAGCTCGGCATCACCGTGATGCGGTTCTTCCTGCTGAAGTACCTGGTGCTGCCCGCGTCCCGCGGCGGGAAGATCAAGACCGTCCTCCAGTCCGTGGCCGTCGGGCTGTTCCTGCTGCCGCTCGACCACCTGCCCGGCTGGGTCACGGTCGTCGCGTGGGTGCTCATGGTCGCCGCGGTGGTCGTCACGCTCGTCACCGGGGCCGACTACGTGCGCACGGCCGTCCGGGTGCACCGGGAGCACGCCGCCGGGCGCGGCGCCGAGGTCACCCGGCACGCCGCCGACACCGGCACGACGTCGCCCCGCTCCGACGGCGCGGGCCCCGCGGTGGCGTCCCCGCGATGACCGCGGCACGCGACGTCGCCGCGGGCCTGCTGGCCGCGCTGACCGAGCGCGGCTGGACCGTCGCGACCGCGGAGTCGCTGACCGGCGGGCAGGTCGCCGCCACCCTCGTGGACGTCCCCGGCGCCTCCCGGTCGCTGCGCGGCGGCGTGGTCGCCTACGCCACCGACCTCAAGGGGTCCGTGCTCGGCGTGGACGCGGACCTGCTGGCGGCGCACGGCGCGGTGCACCCCGAGGTCGCCCGGCAGATGGCCGAGGGCGTGCGCGCGGTGCTCGGGGCCGACGTCGGGCTCGCGACCACCGGCGTCGCCGGGCCCGACCCCCAGGACGGGTTTTCACCCGGGACGGTGCACGTCGCCGTCGCCGGGCCCGCGGGCACCGTCGTCCGGAGCCTGGAGCTGACCGGCGACCGGCCCGCGATCCGCACCGCCACCTGCGCCGCGGTGCTCCGTGAGGCCCTGCACGCCGTGCGGTCCGCCCACCCCGGCGGGGGCGCGGGAACACCCGGACCGCCGGACGCGTTGGAACTCTCGTGATGAACACCAGGCCGTCCACCCGTCCCGGCGCTGCCCGACGTGGCAGCGACATGTACGGTGGGAGCCTCCCCACGCGGGGCCACAAGGGTGTCGCACTCGTCCGGACCGCGCCCGCGGGCGCACCGGCGGTGCGGCAGGAGCAGGAACGGGACATGAGAGGGGGACGCCAGATGGTCGTGTTGCGCCGAGAGATCGGTGACGTGCTGCGGGATGCCCGCCAGCGGCAGGGACGCACCCTGCGCGAGGTGTCCTCCGCCGCCCGGGTGTCGCTGGGCTACCTCAGCGAGGTCGAGCGGGGTCAGAAGGAGGCGTCGTCCGAGCTGCTCGCGAGCATCTGCGAGGCGCTCGACGTGCCGATGTCGCTCGTGCTGCGCGAGGTGAGCGACCGCATCGCCGTCGCCGAGGGTCTCCTGATCCCTGACACCGTCCCGGTCGACCTGGCGTCGGCGCTCGCCGGCCAGGACGGCGGCTGGGCCCGGCACCGCCCAGAGCTCGCACCGGTCGGCTGAGCCGCGCGGGAACCCCACCCCCGACACCGACGACGCCCGGTCGTCCCGCCCATCGCTCGGCGGGAGGCCGGGCGTCGTCGCGTCCGCGCGGGCGCGGCGCGGGCGCGCGGGGCAGGCAGGATCCGAGACTGCAGGATCCGACTCCGCGGGACGGGGCGCGCACAGGCGGATCCCGTCGTCTCGGCGGGCGTCACGACGCGGGGCGCTGGCAGACCCCGCAGAAGTACGCCGGGCGCTCGCGCGGCGGGGCGCCGGCGAGGCCGCGGCGCACCGGGGCGCCGCAGCGCCGGCAGGGCTCGCGCAGGCGGCCGTGCACCCAGGTCGTGCGGCCACGGTAGGTCTCGCCGGTCGTGGACGGCGTCGCCGTGCCGACCGAGCGCTGCATGATCGCGCGGGCCACCCGGAGCAGGCGGCCCGGGTCGGGGACCTCGTCCGCGGGTGTCCAGGGCCAGATCCTCTCCAGGAACAGCGAGTCGGCCATGTAGATCGTGCCGATGCCCGCGACGACGGTCTGGTCGAGGAGCACCTCGCAGACCGGCGTCGACCCGCGGGCGGCCCAGCGGCGCAGCGCCTCCGGCAGGCCGGCCTCCTCGAAGTCGTCCGCCAGCAGGTCCGGGCCGAGGTGCCCGATGAGGGTGTGCTCGTCCCGGGTGGGCACGACGTCGAGCATCCCGATGAGCTCCCCGACGGCGGTCCACGTGGCGTTCGCGAGCACCGCCCGGACCGCGGGGTTCGCGGCCCGGGCGCCGGGGGTGCCGGTGCGGGCGACCCGCCAGGAGCCGTCCATCCGCAGGTGGGTGTGCAGGGTGCGGCCGTCGTCGAACCGCGTGAGCAGGTGCTTGCCGTACGAGGCGGTGCCCAGGACGGTGCGACCCACGAGGTCCACGGTCGCCGCGGTGGGCCAGCGCAGGTCGGCCCGGACGAGCTCCCGGCCGGCCAGGGCCTCGTCCAGGCGGCGCGCGGTCCGCCGGAGGATGTCGCCCTCAGGCACGGGCGGCCCTCACCGCACGCCCCGGAGCCGGAGCCCGCGCGGGGTCGGCGCGAACCCGGCCGCCGCCAGCGCCCGGCCCAGCGCGGTGCCGGTCGTGTGCAGCAGCTCCTCGCCGTCGCCGCGCACCAGCGTCACCCGGCCCAGCCGCCCGTCCCGCACGGCCTCGGCCAGCCGGTCGGTGGCGAGCCGGAGCACCTGCTCGTCCTCGGCGAACGACAGGACGGTCCGCCCGCCGCGCTCCAGGTAGAGCGCGAGCGTGCCGTCGACCAGGACCACCACGCCGCCCGCCTTCCGGCCGGGCCGGTGGCCGGTGGGGGCGTCGGGGCGCACGGGCCAGCCGAGCGCGGCGCCGTACGGGTTGGCCGGGTCGGTCGCGGCGAGCAGCACGACGGACCGGTCGGCGTCGGCCGGGACGGACTGCTCGGCGAGCCGCTCGAGCTGGCGGGCGTCCGCGCGCAGCTGGTCGACCGCGCCGGGCAGCGCGAACTGCGAGCCGCCCAGGTGCTCGACGAAGTAGCCGCGCCGCACCTGCCCGGCCTGCTCCAGGGCGGCCAGCACCCGGTACACGGCGGCGAACTGACCCGCGACGCCCTCGGCCGGGGCGACCGCCCGGGTCAGCACGCCGTGCCGGTCGAGCAGCTGGGCGGCGAGCGCGTGGCCCCGCCGGGTCGGGTCGGGCTCGCGGGCGGGCAGCATCGACCACCGGCCGCCCGCCTCGCCGCCGGCGGTCGCGAGCCCCGGCCCGGGCACGCCGCCGCCGAGCCCGCCGCCCCGCAGCCCCAGGCCCGAGCCGCGCAGGCTCGGCCGCCCGCCGTACCGGCCCATGGTCAGTGCGCGCGCCCGCGGCGACGGGCCCGAGGTGGACGACGTCCTGTGCGTGGTGCGGCCGCCCGCCAGCCGGGCGCGCAGCGGGGCGAGGCCGTCGTTGGTCACCAGCCCGGCCCACACGAGGTCCCACAGCGCGTCGACCAGCGCGGCCTGGCTCGGCGGCGTCTCCAGCCCCTCGGCGGCGCGGGACCCGAGCGCCCCGAGGAAGTACGCCCCGCCGCCGCGCAGCGCGTCCACGAGCGCCCGGTGCAGCGGGGTGCCCAGGTGCTCCGCGGGCGTGACCTCGGCGCCCGGCGCGGGGACCAGCGGGAGCGTCAGGTCGGCCGTCGCCGCGAGGTGCAGGCTGACCAGGCCGTCCTTCCCGGGCAGCGTGCCGTGGCCCGCCCACAGCACCTCGCCCGCCGCGGTGAGCTCGTCCAGCAGCGCGGGGGAGTAGTCCGGCACCCGGGCCGGGAGCACGAGGGTCTCCAGCGCGGAGGCGGGCAGCACCGCGCCGGCGAGCTGCTCGACCGCGCGGGCCAGCCCGTCGACGCCCCGCAGGGCACCCGGGCCGGGCCGTCCGGTGGCGTGCTGCCACGCCGGCAGGAACCGGCCGAGCGCGACCTGCGGCACGGGCTCGACCTCGGACCGCAGCGCCGCCAGCGACCGGCGGCGCAGGGTGCGCAGCACGTCGGCGTCGCAGTACTCGTCCCCGACCCCGCCGAGGGCGTCCGGCCGCAGCCGCCCCTGCACCACCACGCCCGCGCGCTCCAGCGGGCGCAGGGCGGACTGCACGACGGCGGTGCCGAGCCCGAACCGCGCCGCGGCGTGCGCGGCGGTGAACGGACCGTGCGTGCGGGCGTGCCGGCGCAGCAGGTCGCCGAGCGGGTCGGGGAGCACCTCGGTGAACACCTCGGGCACGCCGACGGGCAGCGCGACGCCGAGCGCGTCCCGGAGCCGGCCCGCGTCCTCGACCGCCGCCCACTGCTCGGCGCGCTCGGCCGGCACGCCGGAGATGCGGACCCGGATCAGCCGCCGCGCGTGCTCCAGGTCGGCGAGCCAGCCGGCGACCTCGCCGCGGACGTCCTCGCGGGTGCGCGCCTCCACGCCCGCGAGCGGGAGCGGCCCGTGGCGGCGCAGCACGTCCGCGACCTGCTCCGCGGTGCGGGCCTGCCGGTCGGGGTCGGTGCCCATGAGCTCGGCCTCGGTGCGCAGCACGGCGTCCGGGTCCAGCAGGTCCGCCACCTGGGACCCGCCGCCCCCGCCGAGCAGCTCGTCCAGCAGCGTCGGGTCCAGGGTCAGCGCGGCGGCCCGGCGCTCGGCCAGCGGGGCGTCGCCGTCGTAGAGGAACTGCGCGGTGTACCCGAACAGCAGCGACTGGGCGAACGGCGACGGCCGGGCGGTCGTCACCTCGACCACCCGGACGCGGCCGGCCGACACGTCCCGCATGAGCTCGACCAGCGCGTCGATGTCGAAGTCGTCCTGCAGGCACTCCCGCACGGCCTCGAGCAGGATCGGGAACTCGGGGTACCGCGACGCCACGCTCAGCAGCTGCGCGGACCGCTGCCGCTGCTGCCACAGGGGCTGCCGGCGGTCCGGTCGGCGGCGAGGGAGCAGCAGCGCGCGGGCGGCGGCCTCCCGGAACCGGGCGCCGAACATGGCGGACCCCCCGAGCTCGGCGCGCACGGCCTCGGCGACCTCGTCGGGCTCGATGAGCAGGTCCGCGGCGTCGACGGGCACCGGGTCCGCGAGCCCGCCCGGGGCGCTCGCCGCGGTGCCGTCGGTGGACCAGGCGTCCGGTGCGGACCAGCCGAGCAGGTCGCCGACCGGGTCGCTCGCGGCGGCCAGCATGTCGGGCAGCCGCAGCACGATCCCGTCGTCGGCGTGCATCGCGGCCGCGTCCACGCCGAACCGCTCGCGCAGCCGCGCGCCCAGCACCAGCGCCCACGGGGCGTGCACCCGGGCGCCGAACGGGGAGTGCACGACGACGCGCCAGTCGCCGAGCTCGTCGCGGAACCGCTCGACCACGACGGTGACGTCGCTCGGCAGCGCACCGGTCGCCGCGCGCTGCTCGCGGAGGTAGCCGAGCAGGTTGTCCGCGGCCCAGTCGTCCAGCCCGGCCTCCCGGACGCGGTCCCGGGCCGCGGCGTCGGGCAGGTCGGCGACCTCGCGCGCCCACGCGCCCATCGCCCGGCCGAGGGAGGCGGGGCGGCCCTGGGAGTCGCCCTTCCAGAACGGCAGCCGCCCGGGCACGCCCGGGGCCGGCGTCACGAGGACGCGGTCCGGGGTGATGTCCTCGATCCGCCAGGTGCTCGACCCGAGCGTGAACGTGTCGCCCACCCGGGACTCGTAGACCATCTCCTCGTCGAGCTCGCCGACCCGCTTGCCGCCGCGGGTGCGCCCGCCGGACCGCTCCGGGTCGACCGGCACGTCCGCGGTCTCGGCGCCCGAGGCGAGGAACACGCCGTACAGGCCGCGGTCGGGGATCGTGCCGCCGCTCGTGACCGCCAGCCGCAGCGCGCCCGGCCGGGCGGTGAGCACGTCGGTGGCGCGGTCCCACACCACGCGGGGGCGCAGCTCGCCGAACTCCTCGCTGGGGTACCGGCCGGCCAGCATGTCGAGCACCGCGCGCAGGGTCGCGTCGCCGAGGGTCGCGAACGGTGCCGCCCGGCGGACGACGGCGGCCAGCTCGGCGACCGTCCAGTCCTCCGTGGCGACCATCGCGACGACCTGCTGCGCGAGCACGTCCAGCGGGTTCTGCGGCACGGCGACCGGCTCGATCTGCCCGGCCCGCATCCGCAGCGCCGTGACCGCCGCGGGCACGAGGTCGCCGCGGAACGTCGGGAACACGACGCCGTGCGACACCGCCCCGACCTGGTGCCCGGCGCGGCCGATGCGCTGCAGGCCCGACGCGGCCGACGGCGGCGCGCCGACCTGCACCACGAGGTCGACCGCGCCCATGTCGATGCCGAGCTCCAGGGACGACGTCGCGACCACCGCGGGCAGCCGGCCGGCCTTGAGCTCGGACTCGGTGCGGGTGCGCTCCGCCCGGCTCATCGACCCGTGGTGCGCGCGGGCCAGGACGTTCCGGGCGTCGCGCGTGTCGACGCCCACGGCGGTGCCGGACTGCGCGGTCACCTGCGCGGCCCACAGCTCGCCCGGGTCGGGGACGTCCTCGCCCCGGCGCTCGGCCCAGACCTCGTTCATCCGGGCGGTCAGCCGCTCCGCGCCGCGGCGCGAGTTGGTGAACACCAGCGTCGAGCGGTGCTCGGCGACCAGGTCGACGACGCGCTCCTCGACGTGCGGCCAGATCGACGGGCGGGTGCCGCCCTCGGCCGCGGCCTGGCCGGTGAGGTCGCGCTCCCCGGGGGCCAGCGGGGCGACGCCGTCCGGGGGCGCGGGGTGTCGCGAGCCGTCGTCGGGCAGCGGGGCGCCCAGGTCCGTCAGGTCGGGGACGGGCACGACGACGTCGACCCGGATCTCCTTGCTCGACGGCGGCTGCACGACGACGACCTCCCGGCCGCCGTCCGCCGGCGCGCGTCCGCCCGCGAGGAACGCCGCCACCCGGTCCACGGGCGTCACCGTCGCCGACAGCCCGACGCGCTGCGCCGGACCCGGGCCGCCCGGCCGGTCGAGCAGCGCGTCCAGCCGCTCCAGCGACACCGCCAGGTGCGCGCCGCGCTTGGTGCCCGCGACCGCGTGGATCTCGTCGAGGATCACCGTCCGCACCCCCGACAGCCCCGCGCGGGCGCCCGAGGTCAGGACCAGGAACAGCGACTCCGGCGTCGTGATGAGGATGTCCGGCGGCTTCGTGGCGAACGCGCGCCGCTCGTTCGGCGGGGTGTCCCCGGTGCGGACGCCGACCCGGACCTCCGGCAGCGTCACCCCGCGCCGCGTGGCGGCCTGGCGCACGCCCACCAGCGGCGAGCGCAGGTTCCGCTCCACGTCGGTCGCGAGGGCCTTGAGCGGCGACACGTACAGCACCCGGCAGCGCTCGACCGGGTCGGCGTCCTCCGGCGCGGGTTCCGCCACGATCCGGTCCAGCGCCCACAGGAACGCCGCGAGCGTCTTGCCGGAGCCCGTCGGCGCCACGACCAGCGCGTGCCGCCCCGTCGACACCGCGTCCCACGCACCCGCCTGCGCAGCCGTCGGCTCCGCGAACGCGCCGCGGAACCAGTCCTGCGTCGGGCCGGAGAACCGGCCGAGCACGTCGGCGGTCGCGTCCGGGGGCGGGGGTGGCGTCACCGCGCCATTGTGTCGCGCGGGTCCGACACCCGCGTCCCGGTCCCGCGGCCCGTCGTGCGCTCCCCGGTGCCAGGATGGCGGCATGCCCGTCGACGAGGGGACCCAGGCCGCCGTCCGCGCGCTCTGGCAGGCCGGGTCGCGGCACGGCCGCCCGCCCGCGCCGGTGCCCGAGGCCGACCCCTGGGAGGCGGACGACCCCGTGGACGGCCCGCCGCGGACGGTCTCCGTGGTGTTCGACGGCGTGCCCGGGGTGGTGGTGCACCTGCACCGGGACGGCGCCGACCTCGTCGCCGTCGAGGGCTGCGTCGAGATCGAGGTGCCGCGGCGCGACGTCGTCGAGGTGCTCGAGGGGCTGCTCGGGGGCCGGGCCCGGCGGCGGCCGCGGGTCCGGGGGTACTGGCGGTCCCTGGCGTCCGGGGTGCTCGGCAGCCCCGCGCCGTCGGACCTGGAGGTGCCCGCCGGCGGGCGGGTGTACGCGGGGCCGATCCTGTTCGCGCCGCCGCTGTCGGGGTGGCTGCTGTCCCGGCCGGTCGCGGAGGAGTGACGCGCGGGCGCCGCTCACGCTCGCCGGTGGCCGCGCGCGGAGGAGCGGCGTCCACCGGTCCGCGGTCGGCACGTCTTCGCGGCCGACGCGGAGACGGGCCCGGAGATCGTCCCGCCGCATCTGCCGCCGCTGACGGCCGGCTCCGCGCGAGGTCCCGCCGGCTCCACGACTCTGCGACGATGGCGCGATGGGACGCAGAGGCAGTGTGCGGCTGTGGGGCGGGGTCGCGTTCGCGGCGCTGGTGCTGGTGGCGGTCGGGTGGGCGTTCGCCCCGGCGATCACGCTCCTCGTCGGGGTCGTCGTGGCGGCGCTCGCCGTCCCGGTCGGGATCGTCCTGGTGGCGACCGCGGCGTTGTCGCGGCGCTGATCCGGCGCCGCGGCGGCACCCGGGCGGCGAGGTCGGACCCGGCAGTCGCACGTACGCTCATCCGAGGGCCGACGACGAGCGCACGCGCGACGCGACCGACGGCCTGATCCGGCTGCCAGGCTGGGGTTGCGGCCCCCCGGAGAGCCCAGCCGGGGGTCATCGCTGGTCAGGAGGGTGGAGTGCGGTACCGGGAGTTCTGGCAGCTCGTCGACGAGGTGCTCGGCAGCGCCCACGGCCGGGCGCTCGTGCACGAGCTGGTCCTGCCCACGCTCGGGGGCCGCACGCCCGAGCAGGCGCTGGACGCCGGTGTCGAGCCGCGGGACGTCTGGCACGCGCTGTGCGACGAGCTCGACATCCCGGACGCGCGGCGCTGGGGCGACGACCGGTACCGGCAGGCGCCGCCGCGCCGGTGACCCGGCCGACCCGCGGACCCGGCCGACCCGGCTGACCCGCCGCGGGCGAGCGGGGGTCCGCCGCGCGCGCCCGCGTGGCACGCTGGGCGGGTGCCGTCCGACGACCCGCCCCGCCCGCGTCGCGGCTGGTGGGCGCTCACGCTCGGCGACGTCGGGGACGCCCTGCTGGGCCTGGTGACGACGGCCCTCGGGCTGGGCGTGGCCATCGCGCTCGTCGACGGCGTGGCGGCGACGAACCCCGGCTCCGTCCTCCTCGCTGCGCTGGTCGTCGCCGTCGGGGACCTGGTGCTGCGGCCGCCGCTGCGCGTGCTCGCGCGGGTGGGCGGGGCGATGGGGGCGCTGGTCGCCGGGCTTGGCGCGCAGGTGCTCGTCGCGTGGGTGGCGCTGTCGGTGGTCCCCGGCGTCGAGGTGCAGAACCCGTGGGCCGTCGTCCAGGTGCTCGTCATCACGGCCTTCGTCATGGCCGTGGGGCGGTGGGTGTGGGGCGCGTCGGACTCCGACTACGTGGTCGGCGACGTGCTGCGCCGTGCCCGGGCGCACGCCCGGCGGGCCGGCGAGGGCGGCGGTGCCGTGCCGGACGAGCGGCCGCCCGGGCTGCTCGTCGTGCAGCTCGACGGGGTCGGCGCGCCGGTGCTCGCGCAGGCGGCGGACGCCGGGCTGGTCCCGACGATCAGCCGCTGGCTGGCGTCGGGCTCGCACCGGCTGGAGTCGTGGTGGGCGCAGGCGCCGTCGACGACCCCGGCCAGCCAGGCGGGTCTGCTGCACGGCGCGGCGGACGCGATCTGCTCGTTCCGGTGGTGGGACCGTGAGGCCGGGCGTCTGGTCGTCACGAACCACCCCGACGACGCCGCGCTCGTGGAACGGCGGATGTCCGACGGGCGGGGGCTGCTCGCCGACGGGGGCGCGGCGGTCGCGACGATGTTCTCCGGGGACGCCGACCGCCAGCTCCTCGTCATGAGCCAGGCGCGGCGGGGGATCGGTCCCGGGACCTCCTACCTGCGGTTCTTCGCGAGCCCGTTCGTCCTCGCGCGCGCGGTCACCCTGACGGTCGGCGAGATGGTCAAGGAGCTCTACCAGGGCCGGCGCCAGCGGGTGCGCGGCGTCGAACCCCGGGTGGCGCGGCGCGGCTGGTACGTGGTGCTGCGCGGCGTGACCAACGTGCTGCTGCGGGACCTCGCGACGTCGCTGGTCGCCGAGCAGCTCGTCCGCGGCGCGCCCGTCGTGTTCGTGGACCTGGTCGACTACGACGAGATCGCGCACCACGCCGGGCCCACGCGGCCGGAGTCGCTGCGCGCGCTCGAGGGGCTGGACGGCGTGCTCGACACCCTCGTGCGGGTCGCCGAGGCCGCGCCCCGGGACTACCGCGTCGTGGTGCTGTCGGACCACGGGCAGTCGCTCGGGCCGACCTTCGCCCAGGTGTCGGGGCAGCCGCTGGTCGACGTCGTCCGGCGGCTCATGGCCGAGCCTGGCGTCGACGCCGTCCAGGCGGGCACCGACGAGGAGTGGGGGCCGCTGAACGCGTTCCTGTCGTCGGCCGCCGCCCGGCGCGGGCCCGACCGGTCGATGGTCCTCGGGCCGCAGGGCAAGGACCGCCGGGACGACGAGCCCGGCGCGGCGCCGCCCCCGGACGTGGCCGTCACCGGGTCGGGGAACCTGGGCATGGTGTTCTTCCCGCAGGCGGAGCGGCGGCTCGTGCTGGAGGAGATCGAGGAGCGCTGGCCCGGCCTCGTCCGCGGGCTCGCGGCGACGCCCGGGATCGGGCTGGTGCTCGTCGACACCGCCGCGCGCGGGCTCATGGCCGTCGGTCCCGGCGGCGTGGCGTGGCTGGAGGTCGACGGCACGGACGGGGCGGAGCCCGTCGACGGGCACGACCCGGTCGCGCGGTACGGCTCGCGGGCGGCGGAGGACCTGCGCCGGCTCGGTCGGCTCGGGAACGTCGGGGACCTCGTGCTGCTGTCCGAGGTGTCGCCCGCGGGGCACGTGCACGCGTTCGAGGGGCAGGTCGGGTCGCACGGCGGGCTGGGCGGGGCGCAGAACCTCGCGGTGCTGGTGCACCCGGCGGAGCTGGCGCTGGACGACGACCTGCTGGAGGACGTCGGCGGGGCGCGGATGCCCGTGGGCGCGGACCGGGTGCACGAGCAGCTGGTGCGGTGGGCGGCCGGGCTCGGGCTGCGCGGGGCGTCGGCGGGGGGTGCCAGGGCGGGTGCGGATCCGGCCGGGGAGGCGGATGCGGAGGCGGGGGCCGACGCGGGGGCGGATGCGGCGGCGGACGCCGTGCCCGGGCGGGACGGCGCGGCGTGACCGCGGGCGACCCGACCGGCGCCGGGGCGACGCTGCGCTGGCTGGGGCACGCGACGGTCGTCCTCGACGTCGGAGGCGCGCGGATCGTCACCGACCCGCTGCTGCGCCCGCACGCCGGGCTGCTGCGCCGGCGCGCCCCCGCACCCGACCCCGCGACGTGGGCCGACCCGAGCGCCGTCCTGGTGTCGCACCTGCACCACGACCACGCCGAGCTCGGCTCGCTGCGGATGCTCGGCGACGCCCCGGTGCTGTCCGCCCGCGCCAACGCGCACTGGCTCGCGCACCAGGGTGTGCGGGGGGCCGTCGGGCTCGGGGCGGAGGAGTGGTGGACCGTGCCGGGGACACCGGTGCGGGTGCGCCCCGTTCCGGCCGTGCACGGACACCGGCCGATGCCGCACCGCCCGAACGCCACGCACGGCTTCCTCGTCGTCGCGCCGGGACTGCGGGTGTGGTTCGCGGGGGACACGGCGCCGTACCCGCACATGCGGCGGCTGCCGGAGCTCGCGGGCGGACCGGTCGACCTCGCGCTCGTCCCGGTGGGCGGGTGGGGGCCGCGGCTGTCGGGCGGGCACATGGACCCGGCCCAGGCCGCGGCGGTGTGCGAGGCGGTCGGGGTGCGGTGGGCGGTGCCGGTGCACTGGGGCACGCTGCACGCGCCGGCGTCCCGGCGGCTGCCGCCCGGGTGGATGGACCGGGGCGGTCCGGCGTTCGCGCACGCCCTCGCGCGGCGCGCGCAGGTGGCGCCGGTGCTGCTCGCGCCGGGGGAGGCCGTGCACCTCGGGGCGTCCGTCGAGCGGGTCTGACGGGCCGAGCGGGGGCGCGCGGGGCGGCGCGCCAGGCGGCGTGTCGCTGCCGGTCGATCGAACAGGTGTTCGGCTAGAGTGGATGACGGTGACGCGCCGTGCGGACGGTCGCGGCCCGCGGGTCGTCCACAGGTGAGGCGGCGGGTGCGGGTTGTGGACGGCCGCGGGGTGCATGTCGGTGGTCGGGCATAGCGTCACTGCACGACATCAAGGACCAGCCCCCGTAAGCGCAGCGCGACGCTGCTCGAGAACGACGAGGTGTGACATGCCCGCTCCCCAGGACCGCGAGAAGGCCCTCGAGGCCGCACTCAGCCAGATCGACCGCCAGTTCGGCAAGGGCTCGATCATGCGCCTCGGCGACGACGGGCGTGCCCCCGTCGAGGTGATCCCCACCGGCTCCGTCGCGCTCGACGTCGCGCTCGGCATCGGCGGCCTGCCCAAGGGCCGCATCGTCGAGATCTATGGCCCGGAGTCCTCCGGCAAGACGACCGTCGCGCTGCACGCCGTCGCGAACGCGCAGCGGCAGGGCGGTATCGCGGCGTTCATCGACGCCGAGCACGCCCTCGACCCGGACTACGCCAAGAAGCTCGGCGTCGACACCGACGCGCTGCTCGTGTCCCAGCCGGACACCGGCGAGCAGGCGCTCGAGATCATGGACATGCTGATCCGCTCCGGCGCGATCGACATCATCGTCATCGACTCCGTCGCGGCGCTCGTGCCCAAGGCCGAGATCGAGGGCGAGATGGGTGACAGCCACGTCGGCCTCCAGGCCCGCCTCATGTCCCAGGCGCTGCGCAAGATCACCGGTGCGCTCAACGCGTCCGGCACCACCGCGATCTTCATCAACCAGCTGCGCGAGAAGATCGGCGTGTTCTTCGGCTCGCCGGAGACCACCACCGGTGGCAAGGCGCTCAAGTTCTACGCGTCCGTGCGCATGGACATCCGCCGCATCGAGACCCTCAAGGAGGGTTCGGACGCCGTCGGCAACCGCACCCGCGTGAAGGTCGTCAAGAACAAGATGGCCCCGCCGTTCAAGCAGGCCGAGTTCGACATCCTGTACGGCGTCGGCATCTCCCGCGAGGGCGGCCTCATCGACATGGGCGTCGAGCACGGGTTCATCCGCAAGTCCGGCTCCTGGTTCACCTACGAGGGCGACCAGCTCGGCCAGGGCAAGGAGAACGCCCGTGGCTTCCTGCGCGACAACCCGGACCTCGCGGCCGAGATCGAGAAGAAGATCCTCGAGAAGCTCGGCATCGGCGCGAAGGTCGACGCGCCCGCGGGCGCGGAGGTGAAGGTCGACTTCTGATGCCGGCCGAGCACGACCTGGTCGACGGACCCCGGGCCGGCGGCGGTTCGACGGCCGGCGGCCCGGCGGGCCGGGACCCGGCGTGGCTCGACCCCGACGACGACGCGTCCGGGTCGGCGTGGGAGGACCTCTCCGACGCCGGCTCGGGGGCGTGGGACGACGACCGGGCGGGCGCAGCGGAGCCGGCGTGGGCCGATGACGCCGCGGGGCCGGGAGGCGCGTGGGAGTCGCCGGCGGCCGCAGCGTCGGGCGTCTGGGACGACGACGCGCCTGCCCCGGCGTCGGCCTGGCTGGAGGACGCCGGGGACGAAGCGACCGACTCGGTGCGGGCGGGGCGCTCGTCCGTCCGGGCGGGACGGGCGGCGCGGTCGCCGTCGCGGACACGCGGGCGTGGTGCCGCGCGCCCTGAGACCCCGGACGACGGAGCGAACGGCGAGCCGGGGCGCGCGCCACGGGGACGCGCGGGCGCGGGCGGCGCGACCGGGACGACCGGGTTCGAGACAGGCGGGTCCGGGACAGGCGGGTCGGGGACAGGCGGGTCCGAGACAGACGGGTCCGAGACAGGCGGGTCGGGGACGGGCCGGTCCGAGACGCTCCGGTCCGGGGTGGCCGGGCCCGGGGTGACCGGGTCCGGGACGAGCAGGCCCGAGGTGGCCGGGTCCGGCGAGGTCGCGGCGGTCGCGGCGCGGCTCGCCGAGATCGTGGCGCGGCGCGGGTCGGGTGCTGCAGGGCCGGTTCCCGATGCCCTGGCGGGCTCCGCCGGTGGCGACCTCGTGCCGGCCGACGGCCTCGTCCCGGCCGACGACCTCGTGCCGGGCGACGACCGCGCGCCGGACGACGACCTGGAACCGACCGCCCCTCGCCGATCCGTCGGCCGGTCGGGTGCCGGACGAGGGTCGCGCGCGCGGGGCGGCCGACGCGCCCCGGCCGCCGAGCCGCCCCGATCGGGCGCCGCCGCGTCGGACGCCGAGCCCGACCCCGAGTCCGTCGCCCGCGCGATCGCGCTGCGGCAGCTCACCGCGGCGCCCCGCAGCAGGGCGCAGCTCGCCGAGGCGATGGCCCGGCGGGACGTCCCCGAGGCCGTCGCCGAGCGCGTGCTCGACCGGTTCACCGAGGTCGGGCTCGTCGACGACGCGGCGTACGCGGAGATCCTGGTCCGCAGCCGGCACGCCGAGCGCAAGCTCTCCCGCCGCGCCCTCGCGCAGGAGCTCCGGCGCAAGGGGGTCGACCACGAGATCGCCCGCGAGGCCCTGGAGCAGGTCGACGACGAGGACGAGGAGCAGGCGGCCCGCGCGCTCGCGCGCAAGAAGCTCGCCGCGACCCGAGGGCTCGACCGGGACGTCCGGCTGCGCCGCGCGTACGGCGCCCTCGGTCGCAAGGGCTACGGCGGCTCGCTCGTGTCGCGCGTCGTCCGCGAGGAGCTCGCCGCGGAGGGCGCGGCCGAGGACGGCGACTGATCCTCGCGGATGCCGGCCGACGGTCGGCTGCGTCGGGGGCCGACCCCGGTCTGCCCGGGGGGTTCGGCGGCTCGACTCGGCGCTCCCGACCGGGAGCGGCGATCCGCACCACGCGGCGGTCGATCAGGGCTGTGCCGCGGGCTCGTGATCGCCACGTCTCCCGACGGCGTAGTCACCGAGACTGCAGGATCCGCCTGTGCGGCGATCCCGGCGGGACGCGGATCCTGCCACCTCGACGTCCGCCTGGCCGCAGGTCCGCGCGTCCGCGCGTCCGCGCGTCCGCACGTCCGACGTCGAGGATGCAGAAGACGTCGGGTTCCGCGCACCGATGCCCGCATCTGCTGCAACCTCGACGCGCACGGCGGCCGGCGCCCGGCGTCCGGCGTCCGGAGGGGACGGAGCATGAGAGTCGTCCGTCCGTCCGAGCGGCTCGTGCGGGCGGACGCGAAGGCAGCAGTCGGACGTTCGCGCGGTTCCGGACGCCCGGCCGCTGCCCTCGCGTCCCGCGCGCGGCACGGCCGCGACGCGGGACGTGGGCCCGCGGGCGTCGCCGCTGGTGGAGAATGGCCCGGTCGCGTCGCCGGTCGCCCGGCCGCCGCCCGGCCCCGGGCCGGCCCTCGGAGCACCGCGCCGCGACCCCCAGCACCCCGGTCCGCACCCAGGGCCGGCCCGAACCCCGGACGAGGAGCGTGACCGCATGCAGGACGTGGCGATCATCGTCGGCCTGCTCGCGGCGTGCCTCGTCGCCCTGATCCTCGTGCTGCTCGCCCGGCGCGAGGCGGCGGCCGTGCGTCGGCAGGCCGGCGAGGACGTGCAGTCGATCCGCGACGAGGCCCGCCAGGCGCTGGCCGACGCCCAGCGGCGGGAGGCGCGCGCCGCGGAGCGTGACGTGAACGCCGCCGCCGCGGAGCGGTCCGCGGCCGAGCGGGAGCGGGAGGCGCGCGCGGCGCAGGACGCGGCGGCGGAGCTCCGCCGGCAGGCCGCCGAGCAGGCCGCGGAGGCGGCGACCGCGGCGGCGGAGCGGGTCGCGGCGGCCGAGCGGACGGCGGCGGCGACCGTGGCGGACGCCGAGCGCACCGCGGGGGAGCGGCTCGCCGAGGCGCAGCGCGAGGCGGTCGAGCGGCTGGAGGCGGCGTCGGGCCTGACCGCGGAGGAGGCGCGCGCGGAGCTGCTGCGCCGGCTGACCGCGGAGGCGCAGGCGGCGGCGACGGCCTCGGTGCGCCGCATCGAGGCGCAGGCCCGGCGGACGGCGGAGGCACGCGCCCGGCGGGTGCTGGCGACCGCGGCGCAGCGGACGGCCGTCGCGACGAGCAGCCACAGCAGCCTGACCCTGCTGCCGCTGCCGTCGGACGAGATGAAGGGCCGGATCATCGGCAAGGAGGGCCGGAACATCCGGCTGTTCGAGGCGCTGACCGGCGTGAACGTGCTGGTGGACGAGACGCCCGACGCCGTGGTGCTGTCCTGCTTCGACGCGGAGCGCCGCGAGGTCGCCCGGGTGGCGCTGGACGCGCTGATGGCGGACGGCCGGATCAACCCGCAGCGGATCGAGGCGGCGTACGCGGAGGCGGTGGCGGGGGCGGACGACCGCGCCGACGAGGCGGGGCACGCGGCTGCCGAGCGCGCGGGCGTCCGCGGCCTGGACCCCGCGCTCGTGCGGGTGCTCGGGCGGCTGCGGGTGCGGACGTCGTTCGGGCAGGACGTGCTGGACCACGTGGTCGAGTCGGCGCTGCTGGCCGCGCAGGTCGCGGCGGAGCTCGGCGCGGACGTCGAGGTCGCCCGGCGCGGTGCTCTGCTGCACGACCTGGGCAAGGCCCTGACCGGCGAGGTCCCCGGCACGCACGCCGCGGTCGGGGCGGCGCTGGCGGCGCGGCACGGGGAGTCGCCGGCGGTGGTGAACGCGATCGCCGCGCACCACGACGAGGTCCCGGCGGAGACGGTCGAGGCGGTGCTGGTGCAGGTCGCGGACGCGATGTCCGCCGCCCGGCCGGGCGCCCGCCGCGAGGACGTCGAGCAGCACGTCGAGCGGCTGGAGAAGCTCGAGGAGCTGGTCGCCGGGCACGCCGGGGTGCGACGCGCGCTGGCGATGGCGGCGGGGCGCGAGATGCGCGTGGTCGTCGAGCCGTCGCAGGTGGCGGACACCGAGGTCAACCGGCTGGCCGTCGAGATCGCGCGGCACATCGAGCAGGACCTGTCCTACCCGGGCGAGATCACCGTCACGGTGGTCCGCGAGGTCCGGGCGAGCGCCACCGCGGGCTGACCTGCCCGGCCGGTCAGACGGGCCCGCCGCCCCCGGGGCCGGCGGCGAACCCGCCGGCCCCGCCCGGCGCCCCGGGCACCACCGTCGCGTCCCGAGCGGCCCGCCCGGACGTCCGGGTGCTGCGCCCCTGCAACCACACGGCGAGCCGGGTCAGCGAGATGTTGACGACCAGGTAGATCCCCGCGCCCATGAGGAACAGCGCCACGTAGTACTTGTTGCCGAAGTACTGCGCGTTGTTCTGCATGGCCTTGAGCAGCTCGGGGTAGCCGACGATGAACCCGAGCGACGAGTCCTTGAGCAGGACGACGAGCTGCGCGATCAGGCTCGGCAGCATGGTGCGGACGGCCTGGGGGAGCAGCACGAGCAGCAGCGTCTGGGTCCGCGACAGGCCGATGGCGTACGCGGCCTCCGCCTGCCCGCGCGGCAGCGACGCCAGACCGGCCCGCAGGATCTCCGCGATGATCGCCATGTTGTAGACGACGAGCCCGAACACGACCGCCGCGAACGCGTCCCACCCGAACCCGAGCAGCGCGAACAGCATCATGAGCAGCACGGGCAGGCCGCGGAACAGCTCGATGACGACGGTCGCCGGCGCGCGCAGCCACCGGACCCGCGTGGTGCGCCAGACCGCGAGCAGCAGGCCGAGCAGCAGCGCGAGCGGGGCGGCGACGACCGCGGCCCGCAGCGTGGCCCCGAGGCCCTTGACGACCATCGAGGTCCAGACGGCCTCGGCGGTCTGGTTCTTCGGCGGGTCGTACAGCACGTCCCAGCGGTCGGCGCCGAACAGGCCGCGCTGGTCGGCGTACCGGAAGGCCAGGGCCAGCAGGACGACGATCAGCAGGCCGCCGAACACCGACCCGATCCGCTCCCGGCGGCGGGCGACCGGTCCGGGCTCGTCGTAGAGGACGGAGGTCATCGCGCGAACGCCACCTTCCGCTCGAGGATCCCGGCGAGGTACCCCGCCGGGATCGTGATGACCAGGTAGAACAGCGCGACGCTGACGAGCGCCATGATGCTCTCGCTGGGGTTGGCGAGGGCGATGCGCCGGCCGGACGCGAGCAGCTCCACGACCGCGAAGCCGGCGGCGACCGACGTGTTCTTCGTCAGCGCGATCAGCACGTTGATCAGGGGCGGCACCACGGAACGCACGGCCTGCGGCAGGACGACGAGCCCGAGCGTCTGCCCGAACGTGAGCCCGATGGCGCGGGCCGCCTCGGCCTGGCCGACGGGGACGCCGTTGATGCCGGACCGGACCGCCTCGCACACGAACCCCGACGTGTACGCCGACAGCGCGAGCACCGCGGTCCAGAACCCGAGCGGCGGCAGGACGCCGAACTGCGGCGCCACGAACACGAGGAAGAAGAACACCAGCGTGAGCGGCGTGTTCCGCAGGACCTCGACCCACACGACGGCGATTCCGCGCAGCGTCGCCACGGGCGAGACCCGCATCGCGGCGAGCACCGTCCCCGCCGCCAGGGCGATCGCCCCGGAGATGGCGGTGAGCTGCAGGGTGACGCGGAAGCCGCTCAGGTAGGCCGGCAGGTTGTCGGCGATCAGGTCCACGCAGGGTCCTCCACGGACTCGGACGGTGCGGCGCCGCGCGCCCCGGGCGGGGACGCGCGGCGCCGCGCGACGGCGGGCGTCAGTACCGGTCGACGGTGGGCGGCTCGGGCGTCGGCAGCACCGTGCCGGCCGTCGCCTCCCACGCCTCGGTCCAGGTGCCGTCCTCGAACGAGGCCTCCAGGACGTCGTTGATCCACATCCGGAAGTCGGTGTCGTCGAGCGCGAGGCCGATGCCGTACGGCTCCTCGGTGAACGGCTCGCCGCGGACCTCGAACGTCGGGTCGTCGGCCGCGAAGCCGGCGAGGATGACGTTGTCCGTGCTCATCGCGTCGACCTGGCCGCCGCGCAGCGGCTCGAGGCAGTCTGAGTACGCGCCGAACGGCACGACCTCGGTGTCGGGGAAGTTCTCCAGGAGGTTCGCCTCGGGCGTCGAGCCGGAGACGGTGCAGACCTTCTTGCCCGCGAGGTCGTCGGGGCCCTGGATGTCCTCGTTGTCCGCGAGCGTGAGGATCGACTGGCCGGCCTCGTAGTACGGGCCCGCGAACGACACGACCTTCTTGCGCTCGTCGTTGATCGTGTAGGTGGCGATGACGATGTCGACCTGGCCGGAGTCGATGAACGACTCGCGGTTCGCGGAGATGGTCTCGGTCCAGGTGATGCCGTCCTCGGGGATGCCGAGCGCCCCCGCGATGATCTTGCCGATCTCGACGTCGAAGCCCTCCGGGTTGCCGTCGGGCCCGACCAGGCCGAACAGCGGCTGGTCGAACTTGGTGCCGATGGTGATCGAGCCGGCCTCGGCCAGCTCCGCCATCGTCGAGCCCTCGGGGAAGTCGCCGGCCGCGACGTCGGAGACCTCGGGGGTGGTCTCGTCCCCGGTGTCGTCGGATCCGCCGCACGCGGCGAGGGCGAGGACGGCGGCGGCGGTGAGGGCGATCGGTCCTGCGGTGCGGGTTCTCATCGGGCTCTCCTAGCGTCGCGTGTCGGTCGGTGTCGTGTCGTGTCGGTCCGGTCTCGCGTCAGTGGGTGAGGATCTTGGACAGGAAGTCCCGCGCGCGGTCGCTGCGCGGGGCGGTGAAGAAGGTCTCGGGGTCGGCCTCCTCGACGACGGCGCCGCCGTCCATGAAGACGACGCGGTCGGCGGCGCGGCGGGCGAACCCCATCTCGTGGGTCACCACGACCATCGTCATGCCCTCGCCGGCGAGCGCCACCATGACGTCGAGGACCTCGTTGATCATCTCGGGGTCGAGCGCCGAGGTCGGCTCGTCGAACAGCATGACCTTGGGCTCCATGGCCAGGGCGCGGGCGATCGCGACGCGCTGCTGCTGCCCGCCGGACAGCTGCGCGGGCAGCTTGTCGGCCTGGTTCGCGACGCCGACCCGCTCGAGCAGCGCCATCGCCCGCTCCTTCGCGGGGCCGGCGCCGAGCCGGCGCACCTTGCGCAGCCCGAGCGTGACGTTCTGCAGCACGGTGCGGTGGGCGAACAGGTTGAAGGACTGGAACACCATGCCGACGTCGGCCCGCAGCTTCGCGAGCTCCCGCCCCTCGGCGGGCAGCGGCTGCCCGTCGACGGTGATCGTGCCGGACTCGATGGTCTCCAGCCGGTTGATCGTCCGGCACAGCGTCGACTTGCCGCTGCCGGACGGCCCGATGACGACGACGACCTCGCCGCGGCGCACCGTCAGGTCGATGTCCCGCAGCACGTGCAGGTCGCCGAAGTGCTTGTTGACGTGCTCCAGGACGACGAGCGGCTGGCCGCCGTGCGCGGGGCGCGGGGCTGCGGGCGCCGGGGCGGGCTCGGGCTGTGCCATCTCTGGAACGTAAGGGGCGAATGTGACAGGCGCCACCCCTTCGCGTCACAGAAGGGTAACGGCGGAGTCATGTCGGCGTCGGCGGGCCGTCGCCGACGGGGGGCGGGAGATCGCGGACGTACCCTTGTCCGCGATGAGCACGACGACCACGCCCCCCGTCCTCGCCGCCCCCGACGCCCTCGGCACCGCGGCGGGCGCGGCCCCGCGCACCTACCTGGTGAAGACGCTCGGCTGCCAGATGAACGTGCACGACTCCGAGCACATGGCGGGCATGCTCGAGCAGGCCGGGTACGTGGCGGCGACGCCCGAGGCCGCGGCGGCCGAGGAGGCCGACGTCATCGTCATCAACACCTGCGCGGTCCGGGAGAATGCGGCCGACCGGCTGTACGGCAACCTCGGCCGGCTCGCGGGCGCCAAGCGCGCGCGTCCGGGCATGCAGATCGCCGTCGGCGGCTGCCTCGCGCAGAAGGACCGGTCCGGCATCGTCGAGCGGGCGCCCTGGGTGGACGTCGTGTTCGGCACGCACAACCTCGACGTGTTGCCGGTGCTGCTGGAGCGCGCGCGGCACAACCAGGCCGCCGAGGTCGAGATCGAGGAGTCGCTGAAGGTCTTCCCCTCGACGCTGCCGACCCGCCGCGAGTCGGTCTACGCGGGCTGGGTCTCGATCAGCGTCGGCTGCAACAACACCTGCACCTTCTGCATCGTGCCGCACCTGCGCGGCAAGGAGCGGGACCGCCGGCCGGGCGACGTGCTGGCCGAGGTGGCCGCCCTCGTCGACCAGGGCGCCATCGAGGTCACGCTGCTCGGCCAGAACGTCAACTCGTACGGCGTCGAGTTCGGGGACCGCGGCGCGTTCGCGAAGCTGCTGCGCGCCGCCGGCGCCACGCCCGGCCTGGAGCGCCTGCGGTTCACCTCCCCGCACCCGGCCGCGTTCACCGACGACGTCATCGCCGCGATGGCCGAGACGCCGGCGGTGATGCCCAGCCTGCACATGCCGCTGCAGTCCGGCTCGGACCGCATCCTGCGCGCGATGCGCCGGTCGTACCGCTCCGAGAAGTTCCTGGGCATCCTCGACCGGGTGCGCGCGCGGATGCCGCACGCGGCGATCACCACCGACATCATCGTCGGGTTCCCCGGGGAGACCGAGGAGGACTTCGCCGAGACGCTCCGGGTGGTCGAGGCCTCGCGGTTCTCGTCGGCGTTCACGTTCCAGTACTCGCCGCGCCCCGGGACGCCCGCCGCCGACCTGCCGGACCAGCTGCCGAAGGCGGTCGTGCAGGAGCGGTACGAGCGCCTGGTGGCGCTGCAGGACCGGATCGCGCTGGAGGAGATGCGCACCCAGGTCGGCCGCACGGTCGAGGTGCTGCTCGCCGAGGGCGAGGGGCGCAAGGACGGTGCGACGCACCGCCTGTCCGGCCGCGCCGCCGACAACCGGCTCGTGCACCTCGCGCTGCCCGCGGGGCTCGCCGCGGCCGACGCGCCGCGCCCGGGCGACCTCGTCACCGTCGACGTCACGCACGCCGCGCCGCACCACCTGGTCGCGGACTCCGCGGTGCAGGGCGGGTCGTTCGCCGTCCGCCGGACCCGCGCGGGCGACGCGTGGGAGCGCCGGCAGTCGGGCCAGGACGACCACGCGCACGGCGGGTCGGGCGACGCGTGCGGCACGGGCGGCGGCGCCGGGGCGGGCGCGCCCGTGCTGCTGGGCCTGCCGACGATCGGGCGCTGACGCGCGCTCAGACCGTCGGCGGCAGCAGCGTGTCGAACGACGCGAAGCTCTGCACGCCGGTGCCCAGCCCGCAGGAGATGAGCTGGTCGAGCTGCTCGGCCGTCACCCCGTGCTCCAGGTCGGTGGACACCTCGCTGTACACGGCGATCTGGCCCTCCTCCTCGCGGAGGTAGAGCTTCGGCCAGATGCGCTCGCGGTTCCAGTCGTTCAGCGCGAGCGTCACGGCCCGGCGGCTGTCGACCGGGAGCTGGCGGTGCCAGCGCCCGCGGACCTGCAGGATCTCGTGCTGCTCGCCGAGCAGCAGGAACCAGAACCGGGAGTCGTTCCAGACGCCGGTGAGGTCGCCGTCCTCGTCCACCCGGTAGTGGTAGCCGCGCGACGACAGCGCCGACGCCACCCGGTCCCGGGTGAGGGGCGTCGGGCGGGCCTGCAGCGGGACCCGGCGCTCGGGCGTCGCCGCGGCGGACCGGGTGGCGAGCACCCGGGACAGCCAGCCGGGGGTGCGGGGCTCGGTCACGGGGCCACCGCCGCGGGGTCGGGGTACAGCTCGTCGATCGCGTCGAAGAACGTGCTCGACGTGGACAGCCCGCAGAACAGGATCTGGCTGAGCTGCGCGTCGGTCGCCCCGTGCTCGAGGTCGGTCGACACCTCCGCGACGACGTGCACCATGCCGTTGTCCCGCACCCGCACGTACGCCTTCGGCCAGATGCGCTCGGCGTTCCACTCCGCGCAGGCGTCGAGCACCTCCTCGAGGCGCTCGATCGCGATCTCCCGGTTCCACTGCCCGCGGACCTGGAGGATCTCCTTGTCGTCGCCGAACAGGAAGAAGTAGAACAGCCGGCCGCGCCACAGGCCGCCGAGGTCGCCGTCGTCGTCGGTGAAGTAGTGGAAGTCGTTGCGCTCGAACCAGCGCACGATCCGGTCGGCCGACAGGGGGGTGGGGCGGCCGTCGTCGACGGTCACCGCGCCGTCGCTGCCGCCGCGCAGGCCCGCGCGACCGGGGTTCGCGGGCACCGGTCCGGTCTCGTGGCCGCGCGCGGGGCGGTCGGCTCCGCGGCGTGGGCGACGGTTCCGGAACAGACCCATGCGCCAACCCTACCCGCGGGCGCGCGCGGCGCCAGGGCGGGCGTGCGGGCGCACGGGTCGGTGCCCCGGACCGGCCACGGTGTCGGCGCGGGGGCTTAGGCTCGACCCCGACGCGCGCCGCCACGGCGCCGTCACCTGCACGGATGCCAGCCGTGCGGGCGCCCGCCGCCCGCACCGAGGACGAGGACGGACATGGGCTTCTTCACCAAGCCGGACGCCGCGGGCGCCGCGGCCGGACCCGAGCCGCTGTCGCACGAGCGGATCACCGCCGTGCTGGACGCGCGCGACATGAAGTACGGCGTCGACGACGACGGCGACATCGGCGGGTACTGGGACGGGCACCTCTTCTACTTCTTCCGGATCGGCGGCCAGCAGGAGTACCTGCAGGTGCGCGGCCGGTGGAACCGGAAGGTCGGCCTCGACCAGTACGCCCGCGTGGTGGACCTCGTGAACACCTGGAACTCCGAGAAGCTGTGGCCGAAGGGCTACGTGCGCGCCGAGGACGACGTCGTGGGCGTGTACGCCGAGCACACGGTCGACTACGAGCACGGCGTGACCGACCAGCAGATCGACCTGCACCTCGCGTGCGGCATCACGACGGCGCTCAGCCTGTTCGAGCAGCTGGACGAGGCGTACCCGGCCGAGGCCGCGCTCGCCAAGGCCGAGTACGAGAGCGAGTGACGCACCGCCGATGACGGACCCCGCCGGCCGGGCGTTCCAGGTCGACCTGCACGGCGTGGTCGACCTGCTCGCCCGGCACCTGTACTCCGGGCCGCGCGTCTACCTGCGCGAGCTGCTGCAGAACGGCGTCGACGCCATCACCGCGCGCCGGGCGGCCGACCCCGGCTGCCCGGCGACGGTGCGGCTGCGCCCGCTCCCGGACGGCTCGCTCGCGGTCGTCGACTCCGGGATCGGGCTGACCCGCGCCGAGGCGGAGGAGCTGCTCGCGACCGTCGGGCGGTCGTCGAAGCGCGACCTGGACCTCGGGCTGGGGCGCGAGGAGTTCCTCGGGCAGTTCGGCATCGGCCTGCTGTCGGCGTTCATGGTCGCGGACGAGATCGAGCTCGTGTCCCGGTCCGCCCGCGACCCGGGCGCGCCCGCCGTGCGGTGGACCGGGCGCGCCGACGGGTCCTACGACCTCGTGGAGCTGCCGGGCGCCGACGTCGCGCCCGGCAGCACCGTGCGGCTGCGGCCCCGGCGGGACCTGGAGCACTGGCTCGCGGGGGAGACCGTCGCGGCGCTCGCGGCGGAGTTCGGGTCGCTGCTGCCGGTGGACGTGGCGGTGGAGGTGCCGCTGGGGGTCGGGCCGGTGCCCCACGCGCCGGCATCCGACGCGCCCTGGCCCGCCGACGGCTCGCCCCGGCCCGGGCACGTCTGGCGCCGCGTCACCGCCCCCGACCTGCCGTGGGCGCGGACGCACGCCGACGAGGCCGAGCGCACCCGGGCGCTGACCCGGTACTGCGAGGAGACCTTCGGGTTCACCCCGCTCGCGCACCTCGACCTGGAGGTGCCGCTCGCCGGGGTCACGGGCGTGGCGTTCCTGCTGCCCGCCGCGGTGCCGCCCGGCGGCGGCGGGACGCACCGCGTGTCCCTCAAGCGGATGCTGCTCGGCGCGCGGGTCGAGGGGCTGCTGCCGGACTGGGCGTTCTTCGTGCGCTGCGCGATCGACGCGTCCGGCCTGCGTCCCACCGCCTCCCGCGAGCAGCTCTACACCGACGAGGTGCTGCTGGCCACGCAGGAGGCGCTCGCCGCCCAGGTGCGCGCCTGGACGCTGCGCACCCTGGAGTCCGGCACCGCGCTGGCCCGGCAGTTCGTGGCGACGCACCACCTCGCGGTGCGCTCGCTGGCGCTGACCGACGACACGATGCTCGACCTGGCCGCGCGGATCCTGCCGTACGAGACCACCGACGGGACGCTGACCCTCGCCGAGGTGGCGGCCGAGCACGGCCGGGTCGTGTACGCGCCGACCCTCGAGGACTACAAGCGGATCGCGCCCGTGGCCCGCGCCCAGGGCGTCGCGGTGGTGAACGCCGGGTACGTGTACGACGCCGACCTGCTGGCCCGGCTCGGCGCGCGGTCCCGGCTCGGGGTCGAGGTCCGCCCGCTCGGCGCCGGGGACATCGCCCAGGTGCTCGCGCCGGTCGCCCCCGAGCGCGAGCTGGCCACCCTCGACGCCGTGCGCGCCGCCGGGGACGTTCTGCGCCCGCTGGACTGCGAGCCGCTGCTGCGCACGTTCGAGCCCGCCGACCTGCCCGCCGTCCTCCTGCACGACCGGGACGGCGAGCACCAGCGCGACCTGCGCGCCGCGATGGCCGCCGCCGACGACGTGTGGAGCGACGTGCTCGCCGGGTTCGCCGCGCCCGCCGCCGCGCGGCAGCTCGTCCTCAACGACGCGAACCCGCTGGTGCGGGACCTGCTGGGCGCGCCGCCCGGCGAGGTCGCGGCCGCCGGCCTGCGGTCGCTGTACGTCTCGGCGCTGCTGCTCGCGGGCGAGCCGCTGCGGGCGCGGGACGCCGAGCTGATGTCCGGCTCCCTGGCGGTGCTGCTGCGCGCCGGGCTGGCCGGGGGCACCCACGACGACGCGGCCGGGGGACCGGCCGGGGAGGAGCAGGCGTGATCACACCCCACGCCACCACTCGCTGCGCTCGCGCTGACGAGGGGACCCGGAGATGAGCCGCACGCTGGACGAGGCGAACCAGGAGATCACCCGGGTACGGCAGATGCCGTACGGGCTCGCGCGCACCCAGGCCGCCGAGCGGCAGGTGCGGCTCGTGGACGCCGAGGGCCCCGACGCCGCCCGGGCGTACGCGCTCGGCACGCTCGTCGAGGCGTACCAGTGGGGCGGGGAGGTCGACCGGTCGTTCGTCGCGTTCGCCCGGCTGCTGCGCTGGTGGGACGAGCACCCCGAGCAGTTCGACGACGCGGACCGGCACAGCCTGTTCTGGTCGTTCAAGTGGATGGTCAGCGGCCTCGCGGACTTCCCGACGGTGCCGGCCGAGCAGATCGACCGCACGCTCGCCGACATGGAGCGGCGGTACGCCCTGGCCGGCAACGGGATGGACGCCGTCGCCTACGAGCGGTTCGCCTGGGCCCGGCAGCGCGGCGCCGCGGACGCCGAGGCGGCCTACCAGGCGTGGGTCGCCACCCCGCGGGACGCGTACTCGCAGTGCGAGGCGTGCGACCCCGGCGACCGCGCCGCCTGGCTGCTGGCGACCGACCGCGTCGACGAGGGGATCCGGCTCATCGAGCAGACCCTCGCCCAGGACCCGTCGTGCGCCTCCGAGCCCGCCGACATGCTGTCCTACCTCGCCGAGGCCTACCTGGAGACCGGACGGCCCCGGGACGCCGCGCGCACCCACCGGCGGGCCGTCGCCGCGCTCGCGGAGGCGGAGTCCGACATGGTCGGCGCCCGCGGCCGGCGCATCCGGCTGCTGGCCCGCGGCGGGCAGGTCGACCGGGCGCTGCGCGCGATCGAGGCCGACCAGCAGTACCTCACGGGCGGGGACACGCCCTACTCCCGGCTGGCCTTCGCCCGGCTGGTCGGTGCCGCGACCCACGTGCTGCGGGACGCCCACGGGGACCGTTCGCTGCGGCTCGCGACCGTGCCCGCCGCCACCGTCGCGGAGCTGGACGACTGGCTGCGGGCGCAGGCCGAGACGCTCGCCGCGCAGTTCGACGCCCGGAACGGGACGACCGCGGAGGCCGAGTCGGTCGCCCGGGCGTGGCGGACCCGGCCCGCGGACGAGGTGCTGGACCTGGACGTGCTGCCGCGAGGGCTGGACCGGCCTTCCGGGGCGGCGCCCGCGCCCGCGGCGCCCGCCGCCTCGCACGCCGCACCGCCCGTGACGCCGGACGCGCTGCTCGCCGAGGCCGAGCGGCTCGCGGCCGCGGGCGACCAGGAGGCCGCCGCCGGGGCGTACCTGGACGCCGCCGTCGCCGCCGAGGGCGCCGGACTGCTGGTCGAGTCGGGCTTCGCGTACGCCGAGGCGGCGCACTGCGCCCAGGTGCTCGGGGACGACGACGGCGCCGCCTCCGGGTACGCCGCCGCGGTCGCCCGGCTGCGGGCCGGCGCCGTCGCGCCGACGGTCGCCGCGCCGGTGGTCGTCGCGTGGGCCGCGGCCGCCGCCGTCACCGGGGACGCCGAGGTCGTGCTGGCCGAGGCGGACCGGCTGCTGGCCGCGCTCGGCGCCGCACCGGTGCCCGCCGACGACCTCGACCCGGCGCTCGCCGCACGGGAGCAGGGCGCCGTCCGCCGCGCCTCCGCCGACCTCGACGACGCCGCCGCCCGGCTGCTCGCGACCCTGGGTGGCCCCGAGCGGGACGGCGCTGGTGCCGAGCGCGCGCAGCGGGCCGCCGAGGCGTACGCCGGCCTCGGGGCGCTCGCGGACGCCGCGCACGCGTTCTGGCTGGCCGGGCGGCTGCACGACCAGCTGGGGCACGTGGACGAGGCCGTGTGGAACCTGGAGTCCGCGATGGAGGGCTTCGCCGCGGCCCGCCGGCGGGACCCGCACGGCGAGGTGGCGAACGCGCTGGTCGACGTCCTGCGCCGCTCGGGGCAGGAGGCCCGCGCCGACGACCTGGCCCGCACCCTCACGTCCTGACCCCGTGGGGCCCTGCCCCCGCCGGGACCGGCCGCCGGTGCGCCCGCGCCCCGGTGCCCTGTGCTCAGCGCGTCGTCGGTTGGGCAGCGCGTCGTCGGGTGGGCAGCGGCGAGATCGGTGGTCCGCGCCGAGATCGGTCGCCGGACGGACCGATCTCGGCGGGACGTGCCGATGTCGGCGAGCCTGGTGCGCCGGCGCCGGCGTCGGGGTCGGAGCCCGCGCGGGTGTCCGGGGAGCGGGCGCGGCGGGATACCGTCGGAGGGTGAGTCCGGCCGTGGTGTTCCTGCCCGACACCGCCCTGCTCGTCCCCGGGGCGGCCGGCCGGGCGGACCCCGCGGCCGCGCTGCGCGAGGCGGCCGTCGCCGCGGTCCGGGAGGCGTCCGGCGTCACCGACGGGCCCGTGCTGGTCGTCGCCCCCGCGCGCCGGGCCCGCACGATCGCCCACCCGGTCGCGACCGGGCTCGGCGCCACCGGCCTCGCCGCGCCGTCCGGGCCCGACCGCCCCGCCGCGCGCGCCGACGTCCCCGCCTCCGTCGCGCTCGTGCTGCTGCGCGCCGCCGCCGTGTCGGCCCCGGTGGACGTGGTCGAGGTGCCGCGCGCGGCCGCCGAGGTCCCGGTGCTCCCGCCGGGTGCCGCGCTGCTCGTGGTCGTCGGGTCGCCCAGCGCCCGGCAGGGCGTCGACGCTCCGCTGGCGGAGGACCCCCGCGCCGCCGAGGTGGACGCCGCGCTGCTCGCCGGCCTGGCCGGCGGCCCGGCCGCGCTCGCGTCGGCGCTGGTCGCGCTCGGCCCGCGGGACGCCGCCGCGCTCGCGGTGTCCGGGTGGGCGCCGTGGTCCGCGGCGCTCGCCGCCCTGGGCGATGAACCGGTCCGCGTCGCCGCGCACGTCCCCGCCGTCGTCGCCGGCGCCCCGCACTGCGTGACCGCGTGGCTGCCGGCCCGACCCGAGAACCACCCCGAGGAGACCCGTTGACCCTCGTCGTCGCCGTCGTCGGCCCGACCGCGACCGGCAAGTCCGACCTGGGCGTGGCCCTGGCCGAGCACCTGGGGGGCGAGGTGGTGAACGCCGACGCGCTGCAGCTCTACCGCGGCCTGGACATCGGCACCGCCAAGCTCACCGTCCCGGAGCGCCGCGGGGTGCCGCACCACCTGCTCGACGTGCTCGAGCCGGACGAGGACGCCTCGGTGGCCTCGTACCAGGCGGACGCCCGCGCGGCGGTGGCCGGCATCGCCGCGCGCAGGCACCGGCCGGTCGTCGTCGGCGGGTCCGGCCTGTACGTGCGCGCGCTGCTCGACCGCATCGAGTTCCCGGGCACCGACGCGGAGGTCCGCGCGCGGCTGGAGGAGCGGGTCGAGGCGGAGGGTGCGCGGGCCCTGCACGCGGAGCTCGAGCGGCTGGACCCGGTCGCGGCCGAGGGCATCGGCCCCCGGAACGCCCGGCGCATCGTGCGGGCGCTGGAGGTCATCGCGCTGACCGGCCGGCCGTACTCCGCGAACCTGCCGGGGCACGACTACGCGGTCCCGGCCGTGCAGATCGGCCTGGACTGCGACCGGGCGGTGCTGGACGAGCGGGTGCTGGCCCGGGTGGACCGGATGTGGGCGGCCGGGCTGGTCGAGGAGGTCCGCGGCCTGCGGGACCGGATCGGGCGGACGGCGTCGCGCGCGGTCGGGTACGCGGAGGTGCTCGCGATGCTCCGGGGCGGGCTCACGGAGGACGAGGCCCGCGCGCAGGTGGTCGCGGGGACCCGCCGGCTGGCGCGCAAGCAGATGGGCTGGTTCGGCCGGGACCCGCGGGTGCACTGGCTGGACGCGCGCGACCCGGACCTCGTGGACCGGGCTCTCGCGCTGGTGGCGGACGCCGACGCCGGGGCCCTCGGCCTCGCCACGGACGACCCGGCTCCGCGCCGTAGTCTGGGGTCATGACCGCCCCCGTCGCCCCCGAGACCGCCGCGCGCACGCTGCACGCCACCAAGGGGCACGGCACCCAGAACGACTTCGTGCTGCTGGACGGCCGCACCGGCGTCGACCTCGGTGCGGACCTGGTCCGGGCGCTGGCCGACCGTCGCGCGGGCATCGGCGGCGACGGGGTGATCCGCCTCGTGGCGAGCGCCGACCTGCCGGAGGGCGCGGCCGTGCTGGCGGAGGACGCCGCGGCGACGTGGTTCATGGACTACCGGAACGCGGACGGCTCGATCGCGGAGATGTGCGGCAACGGCGTCCGCGTGGTCGCCGCGTACGCGCGGTCGCTCGGCCTGTGGGACCCCGCCGACGGCGAGCTCGTGCTCGGCACCCGCGCGGGCGTGCGCCGGGTGCGCGAGGTCGAGGGGCCCGCGGGCGAGCTCTGGTACGCCGTCGACATGGGCACCTGGTTCCTGCCGGGCGGGGAGCAGGCGGCAGCGGACGGGTTCGACGCGCAGGTGGCCGTCGCCGGCCTGGACGTGCCGCGCCCGGCGCTCAGTGTCGACCTCGGCAACCCGCACACGGTCCTGGCGCTCGCGGGCGAGGCGGAGCTCGACGCCGCCGACCTCACGCGCGCCCCGGCCGTCGAGCCGGTGCCGCCGCACGGCACGAACGTCGAGCTGGTCGTGCCGCTCGGCGAGGAGCGCGACGCCGACGGCGCGGCGCTGGGCCGGGTGCGGATGCGGGTGCACGAGCGCGGCGTGGGGGAGACCCGCTCGTGCGGGACCGGCGCGTGCGCCGCGGCGCTCGCGGTCCGCGCGTGGGCCGGCCCGCAGGCGCCGGACGTGTGGCTCGTGGACGTGCCGGGCGGGACCGTGCGGGTGAGCGTCCTCGCGGACGGGCACGTCGAGCTCGCCGGCCCGGCGGTGCTCGTCGCGGACCTCGACGTCGACCCCACCGCGCTCGCGGGCTGACCGGCCGGGGAACACCCGCGGCCCGCCCCGGCGTTCGACCTGGCGTGACCACCGACGCCCTGCCGCTCGACGCCGCCGCCCTCGGCGCGCCCCTGGGGGCCGCCGCGACGTTCGTGCAGCTGTCCTCGGGGTTCTGCGCGCCGTGCCGGGCGACCCGTCGCGTGCTGGAGCGCGTGGTGGCGACCGGGGACGGCGTCGCGCACGTCGAGGTGGACGTCGCCGACCGCGCCGACCTGGCCGCCCGGTTCGCCGTCACCGAGACCCCGACGGTCGTCGTGCTCGACGCGGCGGGCGTCCCGGTCGCGCGCGCCACCGGCGTGCCGAGCCTCGCGCAGGCCCGGGCGGCCGTCGCAGCGCTCGCGCGCCCCTGAGCCGGCGCAGCGCGCCTCAGCCCGCGGCGACCACCCGCAGCACCCGGAACCCCCGCGCCGTCGCCACCCGGTCGACGGCGGCGACCCCCGCGAGCTCGTCGGCTAGCCACCGCAGCAGCGAGTCGGACCCGAGGTTCTTCGCCACCACCAGGTACGCCTCGCCGCCCGGCACCAGCCGGCGCAGCCACTGCCGCAGCATCGCGTGCAGCGTCTCCTTGCCCACCCGGATCGGCGGGTTCGACCAGATCGCGGCGAACCGCACGTCGTCCGGCACGTCCTCGGGGCGCACCGCGCGCAGCCCGTCCAGCCCGAGCCCGGCCGCGTTCCGCCGGGTGAGGTCCAGCGCGCGCTCGTTGACGTCGACGGCCCAGACGCGCGCGTGCGGGGCGAGCAGCCCGAGGCTGAGCGCGACGGGCCCCCAGCCGCAGCCGAGGTCGAGCAGGTCGCCGTCGCGCGGCGGGTCGGGCACGTGCCGCAGCAGCACGTCGGTGCCGGCGTCCAGGTGGTCGGGGGAGAACACCCCGCCCGCGGTCTCGACCGTGACGTCGCGGCCCGCGAGGTGCACGGTGCGCGTGCGGCGCTCGTCGGGGGACGCGGGCTCGGCGGTGAAGTAGTGCTCGGTGCCGGTCACGACCGCGACCCTACCGGGCGTCCGCCGGTGGCGAATTGCCTCGCGTCGGCCCTCCCGGCGCGCGACACTGGTACGCGGGCGCCGACGACGGACCGCCCGATCCCCGACCGCGAAGGAACCGCGTGAACGACCCCCAGAACCCCACGACGCGCGAGCAGGACGCCCAGGAGACCGCCGTGGACGCGCAGCAGGCCGAGCGCGACGCCCAGCGGGTCGCCGACGACGTCGTGGCACGCGTGCTCGCGCGGGCGGGCACCGCGGTCCACGAGGGCGCGACCGTCCACACGGCCCACGACGGCGAGCAGCTCGACCTGGAGGAGCGCACGTCGCTGCGCCGGGTCGCGAACCTGTCCACCGAGCTCCAGGACGTCACCGAGGTCGAGTACCGGCAGCTGCGCCTCGAGCGCGTCGTGCTGGTCGGGCTCTGGGGCTCCGGCACCCAGGAGTCCGCGGAGATCTCGCTGCGCGAGCTCGCGGCGCTGGCGGAGACCGCCGGCTCCGAGGTGCTCGACGGCCTGCTGCAGCGCCGGCACACCCCGGACCCGGGCACGTACCTCGGCTCCGGCAAGGCCGCCGAGCTCGCGGGCGTCGTCGCGGCGGTCGGCGCGGACACCGTGGTCGTCGACGGCGAGCTCGCCCCGTCCCAGCGCCGCGCGCTGGAGGACGTGGTCAAGGTCAAGGTCGTCGACCGGACGGCGCTGATCCTCGACATCTTCGCCCAGCACGCCAAGTCCCGGGAGGGCAAGGCGCAGGTGGAGCTCGCGCAGCTCGAGTACCTGCTCCCGCGCCTGCGCGGCTGGGGCGAGTCGATGTCCCGGCAGGCCGGTGGCCAGGTCGGCGGCGCCGGTGCGGGCATGGGCTCCCGCGGTCCCGGTGAGACGAAGATCGAGCTGGACCGCCGGCGCATCCGCAACCGGATGGCGAAGCTCCGCCGCGAGATCGCCGCGATGGAGCCGGCCCGGCAGACCAAGCGGGCGTCGCGGAAGAAGAACGCGATCCCGTCCGTCGCGATCGCCGGGTACACCAACGCCGGCAAGTCCTCGCTGCTCAACCGCCTGACCGACGCCGGCGTGCTGGTGGAGAACGCGCTGTTCGCCACCCTGGACCCGACCGTCCGGCGCGCGCAGGCCGCGGACGGCCGCGTGTACACGCTCGCGGACACCGTCGGGTTCGTGCGGAACCTGCCGCACCAGCTCGTCGAGGCGTTCCGGTCCACCCTGGAGGAGGTCGCGGACGCCGACCTCGTCCTGCACGTCGTGGACGCGTCGCACCCGGACCCCGAGGGGCAGATCGCCGCCGTGCGGCACGTGTTCGCGGACATCCCGGGCGCCATGGACGTGCCCGAGATCATCGTCCTGAACAAGGCCGACCTCGCGGAGCCCGAGGCGCTGGCGCGGCTGCGGTCGCGGGAGCACGGGGCGGTCGTCGTCTCGGCGCACACCGGCGAGGGCGTCGACGCGCTGCAGGCCGTCATCGCGGACCAGCTGCCGCGCCCGGGCGTGACCGTCGACGTGGTGATCCCGTACGACCGCGGCGACCTGGTGCACCGGGTGCACGAGACGGGCGAGATCGACGCCGAGGAGCACACGCCGCACGGCACCGCGCTGCGCGGCCGGGTGGACGCGGGCCTCGCGTCGGAGCTGACGGCCGCGGCGGTCCAGGTCCGGTAGCCCGCCGGCCGGGCCGCGGCCGGGCGCGCGGCCCGCCGTGTCCCCGGCGGCGACTACCCTGTCCGGGTGCCCGATCCCGCCCCCGACGTCGACCACCTGCTCGACGTGGCGGTGGCGGCCCTGGGCGGGTCGCCGCGCGAGGGCCAGCTCCGGATGGCGCGCGAGGTCGCGGGCGCGATCGAGCGGGGCGAGCACCTCATGGTGCAGGCCGGCACCGGCACCGGGAAGTCGCTCGGCTACCTGGTGCCCTCGGTCCGGCACGCGGTGCTCGCGGAGGAGCGCGTCGTCGTGTCCACCGCGACCCTGGCGCTCCAGCGCCAGGTGATGACCCGCGACCTCCCGCTCGTCGCCGACGCACTCGCGCCCGAGCTGCCGCGCAGGCCCCGGATCGCGCTGCTCAAGGGCTGGCACAACTACGTCTGCGTGCACAAGACCGCGGGCGGCTACCCGCCGGACGACCAGGGCATGCTGTTCGACCTGGGGGACCACGGCGCGGCCGAGCACCCCGCGACGACAGAGGCACCCGACGCGCCGGAGGGCGGGACGCCCGAGAAGGAGCCGCTCGGCGCCCAGGTCGTCCGGCTGCGGGAGTGGGCCGAGGCGACCGACTCGGGCGATCGGGACGACCTGGTCCCCGGCGTCACCGACCGCGCCTGGCGGCAGGTGTCCGTGACCTCGCTGGAGTGCCTGGGGCAGCGGTGCCCGATGCTGGAGGAGTGCTTCCCGGAGCGCGCCCGGGCCGCCGCGCGCGCCGCCGACGTCGTCGTCACGAACCACGCGATGCTCGGCGTCGCCGCGTCCGGCTCGCCGAACGTCCTGCCCGAGCACCAGGTGCTCGTGGTCGACGAGGCGCACGAGCTCGCGGACCGGGTCACGGCGCAGTCGACGGCCGAGATGTCCGTCGGCGCGGTCGAGCACGCCGGGCGGATGGCGCGCCGGCACGGGGGCGTCGCGACGACCGAGCTCGACGGCGCCGCGGCCGCGCTCGGCGCCGCCCTGATCCACCTGCCGGAGGGGAGGTTCGCGGACGGCCTGCCCGAGGGCACCCGGTCCGCCGTCGCGATGGTGCGGGACGCCGCGCGCGGGCTGCTGACGGCGCTGCGGCCCGAGAAGCCGGCGTCGGGCGAGGCCGCGCCCGCCGACTCGGGTCTGAAGATCGCGTCGTCGGCGGTCCTCGCCCTGTTCGAGGTCGCCGACCGCATGGCCGCCGACGCCGACGACCAGAGGTACACCGTGCTGTGGTGCTCGCGCGGCGAGCGGGACGGCGCCACCCGGATCTACGCGGCGCCCCTCGCGGTGAACGGGCTCATCCGCACGCACCTGCTGTCCGGCCGGGCCTCGGTGCTCACCTCCGCGACCCTCAGCCTCGGCGGGGAGTTCCGGTCGATGGCGCGGGCGATCGGCCTCGAGGGCGCGGGGGAGGCCGCCGCGGCGACCGCCTCCGCCGCGACCACGGCCCTCGCGGCGCCGGGCGGGAGCGAGGGCACCACCCCGGCCGCCGGGGCGGCAGCATCCGGCTCCGGCTCGTCCGCCGCCACGACGACGCTGCCGTGGCACGGGGTCGACGTCGGGAGCCCGTTCGACTACCCCCGCCAGGGCATCCTCTACATCGCCCGCCGCCTGCCGCCGCCGGGCCGCGAGCCCGCCACCGACGCGCAGCTCGACGAGATCGCGGAGCTGGTCACCGCGGCCGGCGGCCGCACCCTCGGGCTGTTCTCGTCCCGGCGGGCCGCGGTGGCCGTCGGCGAGGCCATGCGCGAGCGGCTCGACGTCCCCGTGCTCGTGCAGGGCGAGGACCAGCTCCCCACCCTGGTGCGCCGGTTCGCGGAGGACGAGGCCACCTGCCTGTTCGGGACGCTCTCGCTCTGGCAGGGCGTCGACGTGCCCGGGCGGTCGAACCAGCTCGTGCTCATCGACCGGATCCCGTTCCCGCGCCCGGACGACCCGGTCCGCTCGGCCCGTTCCGAGGCGGTCGCCGCGGCGGGCGGCAACGGGTTCATGTCGGTGGCCGCGACGCACGCGGCGCTGCTGCTCGCCCAGGGCGCGGGACGCCTGATCCGCTCCGTGGACGACCGCGGCGTGGTGGCCGTGCTCGACCCGCGCCTCGCGACGGCCCGGTACGGCGAGTTCCTGGCCCGGTCGCTGCCGGCGTTCTGGCGCACCACCGACCGTGAGGTCGCCCTCGGGGCGCTGCGCCGGCTCGCCGCGGCGTGACGCGGCTCGCACCTGCGCCGGCGCGACGCGCGGCGCAGCGGGCGCGCGGGTGCGCCCCGGCCCGTTAGCCTCGTGAGCAGCGCGCCGACCGGCGCCGACGCAGCCGCAGCACCACCGGGAGGACCGCCGTGAGCGAGCAGACGAACGACGTCGAGGGCGACGAGCTCGGCCTTGCCGGGAGCGGGGCGTCGCCGCGGCGCACCACCAAGCTCGCCGTCGTCGGCGCCGGCGCGGTCGGGTCGACGATGGCGTACGCGGCGCTCATGCGGGGCGCCGCCCGCAGCGTCGTGCTCTACGACATCAACAAGGCGAAGGTCGAGGCCGAGGCGCTGGACCTCGGGCACGGCATCCAGTTCATGCCGATGGCCGAGGTGATCGGCTCCGACGACATCGCCGCCTGCGCGGACGCCGACGTCGTCATGGTGACCGCCGGCGCCAAGCAGAAGCCCGGGCAGACCCGCATCGACCTGGCCGAGGCGACGATCTCCCTGGTGAAGAAGATCCTGCCCTCGCTGGTCGAGGTCGCGCCGAACGCGGTCTACGTCATGGTGACCAACCCGGTCGACATCGTGACCTACGCGTCGCTGCGGGTCTCGGGCCTGCCGCCGACGCAGCTGTTCGGCTCCGGCACCGTGCTGGACTCCTCGCGGCTGCGGTACCTCATCGCGCAGTACACGGGCGTCGCGGTGCAGAACGTGCACGCCTACATCGCGGGCGAGCACGGCGACACCGAGCTGCCGCTGTGGTCCTCCGCGACGATCGGCGGCGTGCCGCTGCTCGACTGGAACGCGATGGAGGGGCACGTCCCGCTCACGCACGAGGTCCGCGAGTCGATCGCCCGCGAGGTCGTGGACTCCGCCTACCGGATCATCGCCGGCAAGGGCGCGACCAACTACGCCGTGGCGCTGGCCGGGTCCCGGATCATCGAGGCGATCATGAAGGACGAGCGCCGGATCCTGCCGGTGTCGTCGCTGCTCGACGGCTACCACGGCATCAGCGACGTGTGCCTGTCCGTGCCGTCGGTGGTCGGCCGCGGCGGCGTGGGCGAGCGGCTGCAGGTGCCGATGTCGACCGACGAGCTGGCGGGCCTGCGCCGGTCCGCGGAGTCGCTGCGCGCCGTCGCGCGCCGCTTCGGGCTCTGACGCGGGCTGCCTCGCCCGGCCCCGCCGGGGTCAGTGCAGGACCAGCTTGAGGGCCAGCACGACGCCGCCGAACGCGCCCGAGATCGCGGCCTCGCCCACCAGGGCGAGGCCGCGCGCCCCGGCGAGGTAGGCGACCAGCGCGCCGCCGGCGACGAGCATCACCACGGTGAACACCAGGGCGGCCACGGCCGCGTCGGTGACGTCGGCGCCGACCGCGCGCGCCAGCAGGAACACCAGCAGCGGCGGGAGCGACCCCAGCAGGACTCCGGTGCTCTCCCGCAGCGCCGTCATGAGCCGCTGACCCGTGTGGTGGTCGCGGTCCTCGAGGCGCCCGCCGACGGCGTCGACGTACACGTGCGCCAGCCAGTACGTGATGATCACCGCCGTGGTGGCCACCGCCACGATGTCGTTGGACTCGGCGTGCAGGCTGGTGACCGCGAGCATCGCCGCCGACACGATCGCGCCGTACAGCAGGTCGGGTGCGTCCTTGCCCAGCAGGAACCGCGTGACCCGCTCGACGCGGGGTGCCGGCATCGTGGGCCTCCGTCCCTGGGCGCGTGGCGGGCGTCAGCGAGCGTAGGTCGGCGCCCCCGCGGGGCGGGTCACCCGGCCGGGGTGAGCGGCGACGCACCTGCGTGCCGGGTGGCGGTCGGGGTGCGGCGGGGGTACGTGTGCACGTGCGGCTGCGCGACCGACGACGCGGCGACCCGCAGGGCGTCGAGCGCCGCCGCGACCGCCGGGACCCGGGCGGTGCCGGGCTCGGTCACGGCCTCGACGACCCGCGCCGCACCGGGGCGGGCGGGGTGCACGGTGACGCCGGCGTGCGGGAGCGCGGCCAGCGCCAGACCCGGGAGGGTGGCGACCCCGAGGCCGGCGCGCACCAGGCCGAGCACGGCGAGGTAGTCGTCGGTCGCGAAGTCCACCCGCGGGGTGAACCCGGCGCGGGCGCACGTGCCGACGAGCTGCGCCCGGCACTGCGGGCAGCCGGCGATCCACGGTCGGCCCGCGAGGTCGGCGAGGTCCACCGGCGTGCCGGGCTCGCGGCCGTCGGCGGCGGGCAGGACGGCGAGCACCTCGTCCCGGACGAGGGGCACGCGTCGCAGCCGGTCGTCGGCGGGCTCGGCGTCCGCGTCGCGGAACACGAGGGCGACGTCGACGCGGCCCGCGGCGAGCTCGGCCAGCGCCTCCGGCGGCTCGGCCTCGGCGAACGTCGTGCTCAGGCCCGGGTGCGCCTGCCGGAGCGCGGCCAGGGCCCCCGGCAGCAGCGTCGCGGCCGCGGACGGGAACGCGGCGACCCGCACGCGCCCGGCCCGCAGGCTGGCGACCGCCGCGACCTCCTCGAGCGTCGCGGCGAGGGCCGACTCGACGGCGGCGGCGTTCCGGGCGAGCACGAGGCCGGCCTCGGTGAGGCGCACCCCGCGGCCGGCGCGCACCACCACGGGCGTGCCGACGGTGCGCTCGATCACCCGGAGCTGCTGGCTGGCCGCGGGCTGCGTGAGCCCCAGCTCGCGCGCGGCGGCGGTCACGCTCCCCGCCTCGTGCACGGTGCGGACCAGGCGGAGGGCGGCGGCGTCGAGCGTCCGGGCGGGCATGGCGCGAAGCATAATCGCACGGCATGGGTCTGCGCGGAACTGCCCGTTGCGCGCATGTGCCGGGCGGCGGGAGAGTCGGGTGGTGCGCTCCCTCGACGACCTCCGCTCCGACTTCGACCCCGCCCCCGGCTACCTGAACGCGGCGACGGCCGGGGTCCCGCCCCGCCGGACCGTCCGCGCGCTGCGCGCCGACCTGGACCGCTGGGGGAGCGGCGGGCTCGACGTGCCGCGCTACGAGGAGGCGGTCGGCGCCGCGCGCGCCCGGTTCGCCGCGCTGACCGCGGTCGACGTGGACCGCGTCGCCATCGGCTCGCAGGTGTCGGCGATGGCCGCGGTGGTCGCCGCGTCGCTGCCCGACGGTGCCCGGGTGGTGTGCGTCGACGGCGACTTCACGTCCACCGTGTACCCGTTCCTCGCGCAGGCGCCGCGGCTGCGGGTGTGCCACGCGCCCGCCGACCGGCTCGCGGAGGCCGTCGTGCCCGGCGTCGACCTCGTCGCGTACTCCCTCGTGCAGTCCGCCACGGGGCAGGTGCTGGACGACGACGCCGTGGTCGCCGCAGCCCGGGCCGCGGGGGCGTGGACGCTCTGCGACCTCACGCAGGCCGCGGGCTGGCTGCCCGTGGACGCCGGTCGGTACGACGTGGCGGTGACGGCGGCGTACAAGTGGCTGTGCGCGCCGCGGGGCGTCGGGTTCCTCACGGTGCGGCCCGAGGTCCAGGACCGCCTCCGGCCGGTGCAGGCCGGCTGGTACGCCGGTGACGATCCGTGGACGTCCTGCTACGGCCCGGAGATGCACCTCGCGGCGGACGCACGGCGGTTCGACGTGTCGCCCGCGTGGCAGGCATGGCTCGGCGCCGCGGAGTCGCTCGACGCGTTCGCCGCGACCGATCCCGCGGCGGTGCGGGCGCACGCCGTCGGGCTCGCGGACGCGTTCCGCGCCGGGCTCGGGCTGCCGCCCGGCGGGAGCGCGATCGTCAGCCTGCCGGACGCGGACGGGGCGCGGCGGGCGGCGCTGGAGTCCGCCGGGTGCCGGGTCGCGGGCCGGGCGGGGCGGGTGCGGGTGGCGTTCCACGTGTGGAACGACGAGGAGGACGTCGCGCGGGCGCTGGCCGCCCTCGGCGCGCGCGTGGCCGGCTGACCGCCCCCGCGCCCGCGCGCGCCGCGCGGGGTCAGAGCGCCCTGAGCACCGAGACCACGCGGCCGAGCACCTGGGCGTGGTCGCCGTCGATGGGGGAGTACGCCGGGTTCTGCGGGAGCAGCCACACGTGGCCGTCCTGCCGCTTGAGCGTCTTGACCGTGGCCTCGCCGTCGAGCATCGCGGCCACGATCTCCCCGTTCTCCGCGACCGGCTGCCGGCGGACGACCACCCAGTCGCCGTCGCAGATCGCCGCGTCGACCATCGAGTCGCCGACGACCTTGAGCAGGAACAGCTCGCCGGCGCCGACGAGCTGGCGCGGCAGCGGGAAGACGTCCTCGACCAGCTGCTCGGCGAGGATCGGCCCGCCGGCGGCGATCCGGCCGACGACGGGCACGTAGGCCGCCTCGGGGGCGCCCTCGCGGGCGGCGCTGTCCTCGTCCCCGATCCCCGGGACGCCCGGCAGCGGGGCGACGCCGCGCGAGTCGTCGGGCTGGACGACCTCGATCGCTCGCGGGCGGTTCGGGTCGCGGCGCAGGTAGCCCTTGCGCTCGAGCGCGGTCAGCTGGTGCTTGACGCTCGACGGGCTGGTGAGGCCGACCGCGTCGCCGATCTCGCGCATGCTCGGCGGGTAGCCGCGCGACTCGACGGACGCGCGCACGGTCTCGAGGACGAGGCGCTGGCGCGGGGTCAGCCCGTCGCCGTCCGGCTGCAGCTCCACGACGGAGACGTCGTCCCCGCCGGTGCTCGCCGTGGCACCCGTTCCCTCGCCGGCCATGTCCGCTCCCGTCGTCCGCGGCGCCGGTGCGCGTCGCACCCGTCCGCCGTGCCGGTCGCGTCCCCGCTGGTCACGACGCCCGACGGCGGTCCGCTGACGGTCCGCCGGGCGGGCGTGTCAGACCCTCGTGGTGCGCTGTACCCGACGTCCCGAGCGTAGGGCGCGCGGGCAGGTGTTTCAAACACCTGTTCGACCGTGTCTCGACATCGATCGCTCGGTGTGGTTGAGTTCGTACAGACGTTCGAACGAACAGGTGTTCGAGGGGCCGCGCGGCGGTCCAGGAGGGAAGTGGTGGAGATGAGCGCCATCGCAGCGCACCCGCGAGTCGCCCCGTCGATCGGTCCCCGGGGTGCCCGGACCGCTCCCGCTCCCGTGCGGGCGCGCCCCGCTGCTGCGGCCGAGGCCCCGGCGCGGCTGCACCTCACCCGGCGCGGGCGCGTCGTCCTGGTGCTGCTCGCCCTGCTCGTCGTCGCCGCCGGCGTCATGGGTGGGCGCGCGGTCGCCGACGCCCCGCAGCGCGCGACCGAGGTGACCACGCACGCGGTCGTCGCGGGGGAGACGCTCTGGCAGATCGCGTCGGACGTCGCCGTCCCGGGCGAGGACGTGCGGGACGTCGTGGCGCAGCTGCGGGACCTCAACGGGATGGCGGACTCCTCGCTGATCGCCGGTCAGGTGCTGCTGGTCCCGGCGGGCTCCTGACCGACGGATCCCCGCTGGTGACGGCGTCGCGCGGGCCGTGCTGACGCGTCGCAGGATTAACGAAACTGGCGGCTTGCGTAATTGGAGCGGGCGCCTCTAGGGTGGTGCCACCTCGAACGGCTGGCTGGGGGGCTCGCCGCGAGGGACGCGTCGTCGTCGTGACCCACGGGTCCGGCGCGAAGGCGTGCAGCAACCGTCCGCACGAGGCGAGTCGTCCGGACGAGACGGGACGGGGGCGTCCCCACGAGGGTGGCCGCGGAAGCGGCCACCCTCGTCGTCGTTCCGGGCGCCGGCCCGGCCCGGGTCCTCAGGACCCCGGGGCCGCGAGCTCCGCGACGTCCACGAGCGTCATCTCCGCGTAAACGAACGGCTCGCCCTCCTCGGGGTGCCACAGCGCGCTCGCCGCGGACGGCAGCCGGCGGCCGTCGTGCCGCGCGTACCCGTGCACGGGCGTGGACCAGCGCTCGGGGGTGAACGAGCGCCCGTCGCGGGAGGCGCGCAGCCGGTCGTCGGACACGAAGTCGACCAGGTCGCCGGCCTCGTCGAACGCGAGCACCGCCCGCACCGTCTGCCCGCCCTGCCGGTACGTCCCCCGCACGTGCCGCGCGTCGAGCGCCTCCCAGGTGACCGGGGCCCGCACGAGCGCGGACGGGGCCATGAGGCACAGGTCGTTGAACAGCGTGACCGTCTCGCCCCGGTCCATCGACGGCCCCGCCCCGCGCACCACCGGGATCGCGGAGAGCAGGTCCGCGCGCATCGTGGCCGTGCCGTCGGTCAGCACGTGCAGCACGTCGACCGGCAGCCCCGCCGCGGTGGCGTCCAGCAGGAAGTGCCGCGTCGGGCGCGGGCCGGACGTGGACACCTGCTCGCCGGTGAACGTCATCCACCGGTCGCCGGGTCCGCCGCGGATGCGGCCGCGCAGCGTCACCCGGAACGCGGTCATCGGCGGTCGGCCGACGCTGCCGGTCCGGCGCAGGTAGCCGGCCAGCGCGGGCGGGAGCACGGCGAGGTCGTGCTCGGTGATCGGGCTCGGCGGCGCGGACGGGTCGGGCGCTGCCTGGGCGAGGGCCGCGGCGACGCCCCGCCGGTAACGGGTGCGGGCCGAGCGGGAGCCGGTCGCGCACCAGCCGTGCACCACCGCGATCGCCAGGACCAGGTCGGGGACCGTCCCGGCCCACGCCTCGGGCCACTGCGAGACGACCAGCGCCTGGGACGCGACCACGGCGACGGCCCCGAGCCGCCACCATCCCGGCCGGCGCGCCAGCAGGGCGAGCCCCGTGACGACGAGCAGCGCGGCGGTGGCCAGCCAGGCGTACCCGGCGACCGGCCCGACCGTGAACCGGGTGCCCTCGGCCCCGGCGAGGCCCGGGCCACCGGGGGCGGCGACGTACCCGAGCACGTGCAGCGCGCCGTGCAGCAGGATCAGGACGCCCACCAGCGCACGCGCGGTGCCGCGCAGCGTCGGCCGGTGCGCCGGGTGCCCGGGGCGCGCGGGGCGCGGGCGCGGGTGCGTCACGACCGGACCTCCGCGTCGGACAGCCCCGCCAGGCAGCGGCCCACGAGGTGACCCAGGCGGTCGAGGTCGGCGTCGTCGAGGCCCGCGAACACCCGCCCGACGAACGCCTGCTGCTCCGCGACGGCGGCGGGGGAGTCGAACAGCTCCGCGACCCGCGGCGTCGCGCGGATCCGGGTGGCGCGGCGGTCCCCGGGGTCCGGCACGAGCTCGACGAGCCCGCGCCGTGCCAGCTGCAGCGCGATCTGCTTGACGTTCTGCCGGGAGGTCCCGTAGACCTCCGCGGCCCGGGTGAGCGTGGGTTCGTCGCCGGGGAGCGCGCGCACCAGCACGGCCAGCAGGAGCCACTGCCGGCTCGTGACCCCGTAGCCGGCCAGCGCCTCGTCGGTGTGCCGGGTCAGGTGCTGGCCGAGGACGAACAGGGTCCCGAACAGCTCCGCCTCGGCCTCGGTCCGCGTCATGTACGTAAGGTATTACGCAGCTGAGCAGGCCGGCCGGGACCGAGGTCCCCGTGCACGGACGCCCGGCACCGCGGACCGTGTTGCACCGGCCGCGGCGGGGGTCCTACCGTGTCCCGGTCGTCCGGGCGGGCACGGCGCCCGCCGCCGCCCCGGCCGCACGACCACGGACCCGGAGGAGACCCCTCATGCACTGCCCGTTCTGCCGCCACGCGGACTCGCGCGTCGTCGACTCCCGCACCTCCGACGACGGCCTGTCCATCCGCCGCCGCCGGCAGTGCCCGCAGTGCAACCGCCGGTTCACCACGATCGAGACCGCCAGCCTCTCGGTCGTCAAGCGCTCCGGCGCCACCGAGCCGTTCAGCCGCGAGAAGATCGTCAACGGCGTGCGCAAGGCCTGCCAGGGCCGGCCCGTCAGCGAGGACGACCTCGCGATCCTCGCGCAGCGCGTGGAGGAGACCCTGCGGGCCAGCGGCAGCGCGGAGCTCGACGCGTACGAGATCGGCCTCGCGATCCTCGGCCCGCTGCGCGACCTGGACGAGGTGGCGTACCTGCGGTTCGCGAGCGTCTACCAGGCGTTCGAGAGCCTGGACGACTTCGAGGCCGCGATCACGGTGCTGCGCGCGGAGAACGAGGTCGCGCGCCAGGCCGCCGCCGGCCCGGCCGACGGGGACCCGGCCGGGTCCTGACCCGCGCTCCCGGCGGCCGCGGTCGCGGCCGCGCCGAGGCTCGGGCTCCCGCCTCCGCGCGCGCCGAGTGGAGGGTTGCGCCGCGACACGCCGGCGTGTCGAGCCAGAAACCTCCACTCGGTGAGCCACCCGGCGAGCCGCCCGGCGGTCCGTGCCCCGGCCCGCGCCGCGGAACCTCCGCTCGCGTGGTGGTCCGGCCCCCGGCCCCGGTCCCCGGCGGACTAATCTCGACCGCGTGATCCCAGCCGACCTGTCGCTCCTGCACGTCCCCGGAACCCCCGCGATCGCCCCCGACGGCTCTTTCGCCGTCGTCTCGCGCACCGCGCCCGACCTCGATGCCGACGAGTACACCGGCGCGCTCTGGCGCGTGCCGGCCGACGGCTCCGCGCCGCCGGCGCAGCTCACCCGCGGCCACCGCGACACCGACCCGCAGGTGTCGCCGGACGGGCGCTGGGTCGCCTTCCTGCGCGCCGAGCCGAAGGGCCGCCCGCAGCTGTTCGTCGTGGAGGCGGCCGGCGGCGAGCCGGTGCGCCTGACCGACGCCCCGCTGGGCGTGTCGGCCGCGCGGTTCTCCCCGGACGGCACGGAGCTCGCGTACGTCGCGCGCGTCCCGGAGGAGGGGCGGTACTCCCCGGAGGTCGAGGCGGGTGCCGAGCGCCCGCGGCACATCACCGAGCTGCCGTACCGCCACGACGGCGTGGGCTTCACCCGGGACAAGCGGCGCCGCCTGTTCGTCGTGCCGGTGCCCTCCGACCCCGCCACGCGCGACGCTCTGCCCGCGGGCGACGCGCCGGCGGCCCGCCCCGTCACCGACGGGGACGTCGACGTCGAGCAGATCGCCTGGCTCCCCGGTGGCCGCTACGTGGTGGCCGTGGCCGCCCGGCACGCGGGCCGGGACCAGGACCTGCGCTCCGACGCGGTCGTCGTGGACACCGCCGCGGACGCCGACCACGCCCTGCACCCGCTGACCGACGCGGACGCCGGCAGCACCCTCGCGGTCGCGGCGGCGCTGCCGAGCCGGGACGGCGCGACGCTGTGGCTGCTCGCGCAGGACATGGGCCCGACCGGCCGCGACTTCGTCGCCCGGCAGACCGGCCTGTACCGGCTCGCGCTGCGCCCGGGCGCCGGCGTCCCGGGGCCTGACGGCGCGCCGGTGCGGCTGACCGACGAGGAGGCCGTCGACCTCGACCCGGGCACCGTCGCGGTGACCGCGGAGGGCGTGCTCGCCGGCGTGCTGCACCGCGGCACCGTGCTGCTGCGCGAGCACCGCGCGGACGGCACGACCCGGGACCTGCTCACGGGCCCGGTCGCGGCGCACGGCGTCGCGGTCGCGTCCGGCGCCTCGGTGGCCGTCGCGACCGTCGCGGGCCCGGCGACGTCCGGCGACCTGCACGCGATCGACCTCGCGGCCGGGGCGTCCGGCGCCTCCCGGGTGCTCACCGACTGGTCGGCGCCCCTGCGGGAGACCGGCCGGGTCCGCGAGCCGGTCGAGCTGTCCGCCACCGCGCCCGACGGGTACCCGGTGCACGGCTGGGTCGTCACCCCGGACCCGGAGCGGTTCGCCGGCCCGCACCCGACGATCCTCATGATCCACGGCGGCCCGTACGCGCAGTACACGGTCGGCCTGTTCGACGAGGTGCAGACCCTGGCGGAGGCCGGCTACGCCGTGGTGTACGGCAACCCGCGCGGCTCGGCGGGCTACGGCTCGGCGCACGGCTCGGCCATCCGGCACGGCTTCGGGACGGTCGACACGGACGACGTGCTCGCGCTGCTGGACGCCGCGCTGGCCGACCCGGCGCTGGACTCCGCGCGGGTCGGCGTCATGGGCGGCTCGTACGGCGGCTACCTCACCGCCTGGCTGACCACCCGCACGGACCGGTTCGCCGCAGCGATCGTGGAGCGCGGGTTCCTCGACCCCGTCAGCTTCGTCGGCTCGAGCGACATCGGCTGGTTCTTCGGGCTGGAGTACCTCGGCGACGGGGACACCGACGAGGCGCGCGCCGCGGTGGCCGCGCAGTCGCCGATGGCGCACGTCTCCCGCGTCACCACGCCGACGCTCGTCATCCACTCCGAGCAGGACTGGCGGTGCCCGGTCGAGCAGGGCCAGCGCTGGTTCGTGGAGCTCAAGCGGCGCGGCGTGCCGTCCGAGCTGCTGCTGTTCCCCGGCGAGGGCCACGAGCTGACGCGGTCGGGCCGCCCGCGGCACCGCCTCGTGCGGTTCGAGCACGTCCTCGGCTGGTGGGCGAAGAACCTGCCGGTCGCCTGATCCCCGACGACGCGACGGGCCCCGCACCGGCATCCGGTGCGGGGCCCGTCGTCGTGGGCAGCGGGCTCAGGCCGGGCCGGCCGCCGCCAGCAGGTCGTCGCGGACGACGCGGCGCAGGACCTTCCCGATCTGGGAGCGCGGCAGGTCGGTGAGGATGACGATCTCGCGCGGGACGGCGTACCGGGCGAGCCGCTCGGCGCACCACTCGCGCACCGCCTGGAGCTCGACCTGCGCGTGCCCGAGCTCCATGACGACCGCGGCGACGACCTTCTCGCCGAGGTCCCCGCCGGGCAGGCCCACGACGGCGACGTCCCTGACGCCCGGCATGGTGCGGAGCTTGTCCTCGACCTGCGAGGGGTAGACCTTGAAGCCGCCGGTGACGATCATCTCCTTGATCCGGTCGACCAGGACGACGAACCCGTCGTCGTCGAGCCGGACCACGTCGCCGGTGCGCAGCCAGCCGCCGGGCAGCAGCTGCTCGGCGGTCTCCTCGGGCCGGCCCCAGTAGCCCTGGAACACCTGCGGGCCGCGGATGAGCAGCTCGCCCTGTTCGCCCGGGGCGACCTCGCGGGTCGGGTCCTCCTGGTCGACGACGCGGACGTCGGTGCTCGGGAACGGCAGGCCGAGGGCCCCGGGCCGGCGCGCGGGGGACAGCGGGCTGCCCAGCGCGACGGGGGAGGTCTCGGTCATGCCGTAGCCCTCGATGACCAGGCCGCCGGTGAGCCGCTCCCAGCGCGCCGCGGTGGCGGGCGACAGCGACATCGCCCCGGAGATCGCGTACCGGAACGACGACAGGTCGGCCTCGCGGGCCTCGGCCGCCGTGGCGAGCCGGTCGAGCATCGGGGGGACGGCCGGCAGGAAGGTCCCGGGGCGGCGGCGCTGCGCGGCGAGCACGGCCTCGGGGTCGAACTTGGGGAACGCGACCAGCGTCGCGCCGATCCGCGTGGCGTAGGTGAGGCAGAGCGTCAGGCCGAACGCGTGGAAGAACGGCAGGACGCCGTAGATCGTCTCGGTCCCGGGCTGCGCCTGCGTCCACGCCTGACCCTGGACCGCGTTGGCGACCAGGTTCCGGTGCGTGAGCACGGCGGCCTTCGGGGTGCCGGTCGTGCCGCCGGTGTACTGCAGCAGCGCGACGTCGTCCGCGCCCGGGCGCGGGTGGTCGGCGGGCAGCGGCGCGGCGCCGGACACCAGCCGGTGCCAGACGGGCGTCCCGGCGGGCGGCGTGGTGCGCAGCGCGGCGCGGGTGCGCCGGGCGGCGGGCAGCGGCAGGCGCAGGGCGAACCGCTTGACCGCCGGCAGGTCGGCGGAGACGTCGACGGCGACGACCGTGCGGACCGCGGTGCCCGGCTGCGCCTCGAGCGCGGCGGGCACGGCCTTCTCCCAGACCAGCGCGACGGTCGCGCCGGAGTCCGCGAGCTGGTGCTGCAGCTCGCCGGCGGTGTAGGTGGGGTTGTGCTCGACGACGACCGCACCGAGGCGCAGCGCCGCGTAGAACGCGACCACGTGCGACGTGCAGTTCGGCAGCGCGATCGCCACCCGGTCGCCGGCACCGACGCCCAGGTCGCGCAGCACGCCCGCCCCGCGCGCCACGGCGTCCGCGAGCTCCGCGTAGGTCGTCGGCGCACCCATGAAGTCGACGGCCACCCGGTCGGGCCACGCGGCGGCGGCGCGGTCGAGGGCGGCGAGCAGCGGCTCGTCCGGCACGTCCACGACGGGCGGGACGCCCGGGGCGTAGGAGTCGTGCCACGGTCGCGTGAAGTCGGTCACGGGGCCACCGTAACCTACGCAGCCGTAAGTTACGCGCGCGTAGCCTCAGGCAACGGTCGATTCACAGGTTCGACGACCGCGAGCCCCACAGGTTGATGCCGGCGTCCACCGCGTGCCGGTCGATCTCGGCGAGCTCCGCGTCGGTCAGGGCGGGCCCGCGGACCGCCGCGAGGTTCTCCTCGAGCTGCTCCGGCGTGCGCGCGCCGAGGGCCACGGAGGTCACCCGCGGGTCGCGCAGCACCCAGGCGATCGCGAGCTGCGCGAGGGACTGCCCCCGCGCGTCCGCGACGGCGGCCAGCGCCCGGACCCGGGCGAGGTTCTCGTCGCTCAGGTACTCCGCCGGCAGCGGCCCGCCGCGCGCCGCCCGGGAGTCCGCGGGCACGCCGCCGAGGTACTTCCGCGTGAGCATCCCCTGGGCGAGCGGGGAGAACGCCACCACGCCGAGCCCCGCCTCGCCTGCCACGTCCAGCAGGCTCCGGCCGCCCGCGGCGTCGTCGGGCTGCTCGACCCAGCGGTTCAGCATCGAGTACGACGGCTGGTGCAGGGCGAGCGGCAGCCCGATCGCGTCGGCCACCGCCAGCGACTCCCGCGTCCGCCGGGCCGAGTAGGACGAGATGCCCGCGTACCGGGCGCGCCCGGAGTCCACGGCCGTCTTCAGCGCCCCGATCGTCTCCTCCAGCGGGGTGTCCGGGTCGAACCGGTGGCTGTAGAACACGTCGACGTGGTCGAGGCCGAGCCGCCGCAGCGACTGGTCCAGCGACGCGAGCAGGTACTTGCGCGACCCGAACTCGCCGTACGGCCCGGGCCACTGCCGGTACCCGGCCTTCGTCGCGATCAGCAGCTCGTCCCGGTACGGCGCGAGGTCGGTGGCGAGCAGCCGGCCCACGAACTCCTCGGCGGCGCCCGGCGGCGGCCCGTAGTTGTTCGCGAGGTCCAGGTGCACGACGCCGAGGTCGAACGCCCGCAGCACCAGCGCCCGCTGGTCCGCGAACGGGGTCCCGTCGCCGAAGTTCTGCCAGAGCCCGAGCGTCACCGCGGGCAGGTCGAGGCCGGTGCGGCCCGCGCGGCGCAGGGGGAGGCGGTCGTGGCGGTCCGGGTCGGCGAGGTGCATGCCCCCGACCGTAGCCCGGCCCGCCTCAGTCGACGACGCGCAGCCGGATGGTCTCCGGGCGGGCGCGCAGCGCCTCGACGACCTCGCGCTCCACGGCGACCGCGTCGGTCACCACGTAGCCGACCTCGCCGCGGGTCGCGAGCAGCTGGCCCTCGATGTTCGCGCCGTGCTCGGCCAGGGTCTGGTTGACCGCGGCCAGCACGCCGGGGACGTTCCGGTGCAGGTAGGTGAGCCGGTGCACGTTCGGGCGGTGCTCGAGCGTGAGGTTCGGCAGGTTGACGCTGAGCATCGTCGTGCCGGTGTTCATGAAGTCGCGCAGCTTGTTCGACACGAACTGGCCGATCGCCTCCTGCGCCTCCTCCGTGGAGCCGCCGGTGTGCGGCGTGAGGATGACGTTCGGCAGCCCGCGCAGCTCCGACTCGAACGGGTCGCCCTTGCGCTTGGGCTCGACGGGGAACACGTCGACCGCCGCGCCCGCGACGTGACCCGCCAGCACGGCGTCCCGCAGGGCGGCGTAGTCCACGACGAAGCCGCGGGACAGGTTGAGGAAGATCGCGCCCTCGCGCATCCGGGCGAACTGCTTCGCGCCGAACAGGCCCGCGTTGCCGCTCCGGCCGTCGACGTGCAGCGTGACGATGTCCGCGACGTCGAGCAGCTCGTCCAGCGTCTCGGCGCGGCGGGCGTTGCCGAGCGACAGCTTCTCCGCGGTGTCGTAGAACACCACGGACATGCCGAGGTTCTCGGCGAGGACCGACAGCTGGGTGCCGATGTTGCCGTAGCCGACGATGCCGAGCGTGCGGCCGCGCACCTCGTGGGCCCCGTCGGCGGACTTGTTCCAGACGCCGTCGTGCATCGAGCCGTTGAGCACGGTGAGCCGGCGCGTCAGCGCGATGATGTCCGCCAGCGCGATCTCGACCACCGAGCGGGTGTTGGAGAACGGGGCGTTGAACACCGCGACGCCGCGGGAGGCCGCCGCGTGCAGGTCGATCTGGTTGGTGCCGATGCAGTACGCGCCGACCGCGACCAGGTCGGGGGCGGCGTCGAGCACCGCCTCGGTGACCTGGGTCTTGGAGCGGATCCCGAGCAGCTGCACCCCCTGGAGGGCCTCGATCAGCTCGGGCTCGTCGAGCGCGCCGGAGCGCGTGACGACCTCGTAGCCGGCGGACTCCAGGATGGTCCGGGCCTGGGGATGCAGGTTCTCGAGCAGCAGGGCGCGTGGCACGCCCCTATGGTGCGCCTCGCCGCCCGGGGGTCCAAGCCGGTCCCGAAAGGCGGACAGACCTCAGGCGTCCCACCCCGCGGGCAGCGGGCGGGCGTGCACGACGTGCAGCGCCTGGGTGGGCCGGGTCATCGCGACGTACAGGTCGCCGGCGCCGCCCTTGAGCACGTCGGCCGGCTCGACCAGCACGACGACGTCGAACTCGAGGCCCTTGCTCTGCGTCGGCGTCATGAGGGTGAGCGGCGCGTCCAGGTCGGGCGACCCGGCCCGGGTGCCGCCCGCGTCGGGGAGCACCGCGGCGAGGGCGGCCACGGCCTCGGGCGCGGCGATGACCGCGACCCGGCCGGCGCCCGACGCGTCGCGCACCGCGGCCAGCGCCTCGGCCGCGTGCCGGGCGACCGCCTCGGGGACCGCGGCGGCGTCCACGTGCTCGGTGCGCAGCGCGTCCTCGACGTCCCGCGCCGACGTGGTCGGCGACAGCGGCAGGCCCGCCGCGCGGCCCACCCGCTCGGCCGTGCGGGCGACCGACGCCGGCGTGCGGTAGTTCACCGTGAGCTCGGCGAGCCGCCAGCCGCCGGGCAGCGCCCGGTCGAACGTCGCGGCCCAGTCGCGGGTGCCCGCGGCGGTCGAGGTCTGCGCGACGTCGCCGACGACGGTCAGCGAGCGGGTCGGCACCCGGCGCAGCACCATCCGCCACGCCATCGGGGAGAGCTCCTGCGCCTCGTCGACCACGACGTGCCCGTAGGTCCAGGTCCGGTCGGCCGCCGCGCGCTCCGCCGTCGTCAGCGCCGGGCCGGTGGACGCGAACCGGTCCGCCAGCAGCTCCGCGGACACCAGGCCGGTACCGGACTGCTCGAGGACCTGGCGGGCGTAGTCGAGCTCCTGCGCGCGCTGCGCGGCGTCGTGCCGGGCCTGCGCGCGGGCGGCCTGGTCGTCCTCGCCGAGCAGCTCGGCGGCCTCGTCGAGCAGCGGCACGTCCGCGGCGGTCCACGGGGCGTCCGGGTCGCGCAGCAGGGCGGCCCGCTCGTGCGCGGACAGCTCGGGGGCTGCCGCGTCGAGCCGGGCCGGGCGGGACAGCAGCGCGGAGACCAGGCCCTGGGGGGTGAGCGGCATCCACGCCAGGTTCAGCGCGATCCGGATCTCGCGGGTGGTGCGCAGCTCCTCGACGACCTCCCCGCGCTCGTCCGGGGCGACCGACCAGCCGAGCTGGCTGATGTACTGCTCCGCCAGCCGGCCGAGCATGTCCCGCACGAACGTCACGCGCGCCTGGTTGTGCGGCCGGTGGCCGCGGCGGGCGTGCGCGATCGCGGACCGGACGTCGTTCGGCCGCACCACGATGGTGTGCCCGTCGACGGTCACGGTCGTCGGCCGCTCCGGGACGCGCTGCCGCTGCCGGACCGCGCGCTCGATGATCCGGCGCCACACCAGGCGGCCCTTGATCTCGGCGACCGCGTCGTCCTCCTCGCCGTTCGCCACGACGCCGGGGTACAGCTCGGCGACCGTCGTGGACACCACGCCGGTCTCGCCGAGGGAGGGGAGCACCTGGTCGATGTACCGCAGGAAGGTGCGGCTCGGCCCGAGCAGCAGGACGCCCGAGCGCTCCAGGGTCCGGCGGTGCGCGTACAGCAGGTACGCCGCGCGGTGCAGCGCGACCGCCGTCTTGCCGGTGCCCGGCCCGCCCTGCACGACCAGCGCGCCCGCCAGCTCCGCGCGGATGATGGCGTCCTGCTCCGCCTGGATCGTCGCGACGATGTCGCCCATCCGGCCCGTCCGCCGCGCGGCCAGCGCCGCCAGCAGGGCGCCCTCGCCGGACAGCGCGCCCAGGGCCTCGGCGGCCTCCGCGTCCGCGAGCACGTCCAGGTCCAGCACCTCGTCCTCGAGGCCCGTGACGCGGCGGCCGCGCGTGACCAGGTGCCGGCGCTGCACGACGCCGTCCGGCCGCGCGGAGGTCGCCCGGTAGAAGGACTGCGCCGCGGGGGCGCGCCAGTCGGTGAGCATCGAGGCGTGCTCGTCGTCGTTCAGGCCGATGCGCCCGATGTACCGGCGCCCGCCCTCGGCCAGGTCCAGCCGGCCGAACGCCAGGCGGTCCTCCACGGCCTCCAGCCGCGCGAGCCGGTCCTCGTACAGCGTGGCGAACGCGTCCCGCTCGGACCGGTTCTGCGGCGAGCCGGACGGACCGACCCGGCGGACCTCGGCCAGGCGCTCGCGGGTCTGGGCCCGGAGCTCGTCGAGGCGGGCGTACAGCCCGTCCACGACCTGCTGCTCGGCCGCCAGCTGCGCCTCGATCCCCGTCACCGGTGCTCCCGTCGGTCGTCCCCTCGGCGCGTCCCTCCCGCGCCTGCGCGCGCCCGGCGGGCACGACGGCCCGCGCGAGCGGCCGTCCATTATCCGCCATCGGGGCCGTGCCGTGTCACGCCCGCCCACGCGCCGCCACCCGGTCGGCCGCAGCGGGAAGAGGCGGGGCACCCGCGGTGTTGTGCCACCTGGACGGGCCGTGCGCACCCGCGCGGCCCCCGACAGGACGTGAGCACAGGAGGACCCATGCTGGATCCGAGCGAGATCTACGCCGTCGACCCGGCGGTCGCCGCCGAGGTCGAGGCGCGGACCGCGGGCGGCAGCGGGCCGGTGCTCGTGCACGCCGTGCGCGGCTTCGTCGACGCCGGCGGCGCGGGCCGCCTCGCCGCCGAGCACCTCACCGAGCAGCTCCCCACCGAGCGGCTCGCCACCTTCGACGTCGACCAGCTGCTGGACTACCGGTCCCGCCGGCCCACCGCGACCTTCGACGGCGACCACTGGGGCGAGTACGACGAGCCCGAGCTCGCGGTCGACCTGGTGCGGGACACCTCGGGCGTGCCGTTCCTGCTGCTGCACGGCGTCGAGCCGGACGTGCAGTGGGAGCGGTTCGTCGCGGCGGTCCGGCAGATCGTCGAGCGGTTCGACGTGCCGCTGACCGTCGGGCTGCACGGAATCCCGATGGGCATCCCGCACACGCGGCCGCTGTCGGTCACCGCGCACGCCAACCGGCCCGAGCTGGTCGCGGACTACACGTCGTGGTTCGGCACCGTGCAGGTGCCGGCCGATGCGGGGTCGCTGCTGGAGATCCGGCTGGGGCAGTCGGGGCACGACGCCATGGGCTTCGCCGTGCACGTGCCGCACTACCTCGCGCAGTCGCCGTACCCCCAGGCCAGCATCACCGCGCTGGAGCACGTGCAGCGCGCCGCCGGGCTGGAGCTCGACCTCGGCGCGCTGACCGCCGCGGCCGAGGAGACCCGCCTGGAGGTCGAGCGGCAGGTCGAGGAGTCCGCCGAGGTCGGTGCCGTCGTGCACGCCCTGGAGCAGCAGTACGACGCCTTCACCCGGAACATCGGGCGGCCGAGCCTGCTCGCCGAGACCTCCGAGCTGCCGACGGCCGACGAGCTGGGCGAGGAGTTCGAGCGGTTCCTGGCCGAGCAGCGCGGGGACGGCCCCGGGCTCTGACGCCCCGTGCGGGACGGGGTGCCGCGTGGGGGCAGAATGACCCCACGTGACCTCCGACCGCCGCGCCCTGCTCGTCTGGGGCGTCGCCGTCGCGGCGTACGTGGTGGCGATCATGAACCGGTCGTCCTTCGGCGTCGCGACGCTCGAGGTCACCGAGCGGTTCGGGGTGTCGTCGGCGCTGCTCGCGTCGATGGCCGTCGCGCAGCTCGTGGTCTACGCGCTGCTGCAGGTGCCCGTCGGGGTGCTGCTCGACCGCTACGGGCCCCGCGCGCTGGTCGCGACCGGGGCGCTCGGGATGGCGGTCGGCCAGACGGTCCTCGCGCTCGCTCCGTCGGCGGGCTTCGTGCTCGCCGGGCGGGTGCTGGTCGGGGCCGGTGACGCGCTGACGTTCGTGTCCGTGGTCCGGCTGGTGCCCGCGTGGTTCGCCGTCCGGCGCGTGCCCCTGATGACGCAGCTCACCGGCAGCATCGGCCAGCTCGGGCAGCTGCTGTCCGCGCTCCCGGTGGTCGCGCTGCTGCACGCCGCCGGGTGGCGCGCGACCTTCCTGTCCGTCGCCGCCGCGGGGCTGGTCGCGGCGATCGCCGTGCTCGCGGTGGTCCGGGACGCCCCGGCGGCAGGTCCGGCCTCGCGGGTGGGGCTGCTGCGGCGGCCCTGGCGGCAGGACCCCCGGGCGGCGGCGCCGCGCGAGCCCGGTGCGCTGCGCGCCGTGCTGCGGGACCCCGGCGCCCGGCTGGCGTTCTGGATGCACTTCGCCGGGCAGTTCAGCAACCACGTCGTCGTGCTGCTGTGGGGCTACGCGTTCTTCGTGGAGGGCCAGGGGCGCACGGCGGGGGAGGCGAGCGCGCTGCTGACGCTCAACGTCGTCGCCGCGGTCGTCGCCGGGCCGGTCGTCGGCCTCCTCGTCGGGCGGCACCCCGGCGCCCGGATGCCGCTCGCCCTCGGGACCTCGGTCGCGATCGGACTGGCGTGGCTGGCGGTGACCGTGCCCGCCTCGCCGGTGCCGCTGGTCGTGCTCGGGGTCTTCGTCGTCGTGGTGGGGGTCGGCGGGCCGACCTCGCTGGTCGCGTTCGACGTGGCACGGTCCTGCACGCCGCCCGCGCGCCTGGGCACCGCGACGGGGTTCGTCAACACGGGCGGGTTCGTCGGGGCGCTGGCCACGATGCTCGCGGTCGGCGTCGTCCTCGACCGCGCCGGGGGAGGCGTGCGGGACCTCGAGGCGTTCCGTGCGGCGTTCGCGTGGGTGGCGCTGCCGTGGGCGGTGGGGTTCCTGGGGATGGTGCTGGGCCGGCGGGGCGCCCGGCGCGCGCACCCCGGGCTGGCGGTCTGACGCGGGCCGGAGGCCGACCGACCGCTCGGTCAGCGTGGTCGTCCTGTGACCGGACCGTGACCGGATCGTTGTCGTCGAGCGGGATCGAGGGCCGGAAGAAGCATGGCGCGCCACTGACCTGCGTGAGAGACTCCCCGTGTTGCAGTGACGTACTGACGCTTGACCGGCGCCGGTCGGGACGGTCCCCCGGGACCCCCGCGCGGCACCCTCCAGCCATCCGGCTGGTCCACCCGGTGCAGGACGCGGGATAGGCATTGCGGCACGGTCCGGGGCACGAGGTCCCGGTTCCGTCACCGGATGGACAGAAGGACAAGAACATGGCACAGGGTGCTGTCAAGTGGTTCAACGCTGAGAAGGGCTACGGCTTCATCGCCCAGGACGGCGGCGGCGCCGACGTCTTCGTCCACTACTCCGCCATCGACTCCCAGGGCTACCGCTCCCTCGAGGAGGGCCAGCGCGTGGAGTTCGAGATCACGCAGGGCCCGAAGGGCCCCCAGGCCGAGAAGGTCCGCCCGCTCTGATCCGAGCGAGCTGATCCGTCCGACGACGGAGACCTCCGCGACGAGGCCGCACCCCGCTCGGGTGCGGCCTCGTCCGCGTCTCAGGCCCCGGCGTCCGGGTCGGGATCGACGTCCGGGTCCGGCTCGATCTCGGGCGCCGCGTCGCGCAGCGGGGCGGCGCGACCGGTGAACACGCGGAGCTCATCGCCCGTGAGCAGCCGGGCGGGGACCGGGAGCGTGCGCAGCTGCCGGGCGAGGCCGGCGTCGTCCAGCAGGTCCGGGTCGTCCGTGCCGACCACCACGAGGTTGCCGTAGCGGCGCCCGCGCAGCACCGCCGGCTCGGCGACGACGCCCACGTGCGCGAACACCGCCGCCGCGGTCGCCGCCTCCGCCCGGGCCAGCGCGAGGGGCGGGCGGTCGGCGCAGTTCGCCAGGTAGACCCCGCCCGGACGGAGCACGCGCGCGACGTCGCGGGTGAACTCCTCGGTGGTCACGTGCGGCGGCGTGCGGTCGCCCGCGAACACGTCCCGGACGACGGCGTCGGCGCTCGCGCCCGGGAGCGTCGCCAGCTCGGCGCGCGCCTCGCCCGCCCGCAGGCGCAGCGCCGGCGAGCGGGGCAGGTCGAACCACTCCCGCACGAGCGCGACCAGGACCGGGTCGAGGTCGACCGCCACCTGCCGCGCGCCCGGGAACCGCGCGTCCGCCCACCGGGCCAGCGCGCAGCCCGCGGCGCCGAGGTGCACCGCGCGGAACGGGCCGCCCGGCACCGGCACGTGCGCCAGGACGGCGGCCATCTGCTGCATGTACTCGAACTCGAGGCGCTCCGGGTCGGCCAGGTCGAGGTGCGAGCTCGGGACGCCGTTCACGAGGAGGGTCACGGCGTCCGGGTCGTCGGGGGAACGCTGCACCTCCGCGGTCCCCGTCGCGATCGGCACCGGGCCGACGGGCCAGCGCTCCGCGGGCGGTCCGCCCCGCGACGCGCGTGTCGGTGGCCGGTGGGAGGCTGTGCCCGACGATCTGCGGGAGCGGTCGCGGGACGCCATCCGGACACGGTACGGGTTGACGCGTTCGAACAGGTGTTCGATACTGGGGCTGTCGAGAGAGGGAGGTGCGCGATGCCGGTCAGGACCCTTCGTGCCCCGCGGAACGCCGTGCCCGGCCTGTCGGGTCGCGCGGCCGAGCTGCTGCAGCGCGCCGACGCCGAGCTGGTGGCCGCGCAGTTCTCCTCCGAGCCCTGGGAGCAGTTCACGCACGCCCACCTCGCGGCGCTGCGTGCCGGGGCGGCGGTGCTCTCCGAGCGGCAGCCGCTCTCGGGCCGCCGCGCGCCGCGCACCGTCTGGGAGCTGCTGGACTCCGTCGCCCCCGAGCTCGGGCGCTGGTCGAGCTACTTCGCCGCGGGTGCCGGGCTGCGGGCGGCGGTCGACGCCGGGCGGTTCGACGCCGTGAGCGCGGAGCGGGCCGAGCAGGTGCTCTGCCACGCCGAGGACTTCCTCGACATCGTCCGGGCGGAGCTCGAGGACGCCGCGGGCGAGGTGCGCGCCGGATGAGCCGAGGTCCGCGGTCGCAGGAGGCGCGGCGGGACTGGGGCACCGAGGAGGACGGGTGCTCGATCCTGCACGTCGACATGGACGCGTTCTTCGCCTCGGTGGAGCTCGCCCGGCGACCGCACCTGCGCGGCAAGCCGGTCGTCGTGGGCGGGTCGGAGCGGTCGGTGGTGCTGGCGGCCACGTACGAGGCGCGCGCCTTCGGGGTGCACTCCGCGATGCCGATGTCCGCCGCGCGGCGGCTCTGCCCGCAGGCGGTCGTGGTCCCGCCCGACCACGGCACGTACCAGGAGGTGTCGCGCGGCGTCATGGGCATCCTCCGGGACGTCACCTCGCTCGTCGAGCAGGTGAGCGTCGACGAGGCCTTCCTCGACGTGAGCGGGGCGCGACGCCGGCTCGGCAGCCCGACGCGGATCGCCTCGCTCATCCGGGAGCGCGTCCAGCGGGAGCACGGCATCACGTGCTCGGTCGGGATCGCGGCGACCAAGTTCGTCGCGAAGCTCGCCTCCGGGCACGCCAAGCCCGACGGCGTGCTGCTCGTGCCGCGGGCGGCGACCGTGCCGTTCCTGCACGTGCTGCCCGTCGGGGCGCTCTGGGGGGTGGGCGAGCGCACGGCCTCCGCGCTCGAGCGCTGGGGCATCCGCACCGTCGCGGAGCTGGCGGAGAGCGACGTCGGCACCGTGCAGCGCGCCGTCGGCCGGGTCGCCGGCGCCCACCTGTACGACCTCGCGTGGGGGCGCGACCCGCGGCCCGTGCTGCCGGGCCGGGAGGAGAAGAGCGTCGGCGCGGAGGAGACCTTCGCGGTCGACGTGCGGGACATGCGGGTGGTGGAGAGCAAGGCGCTCGAGCTCGCCGACCGGTGCGCGGGGCGGCTGCGGGCGCAGCAGCTCGTCGCCCGCACCGTGGCCGTGAAGATCCGCACCTCGGACTTCCGGACCCTCACCCGGTCGCGGACCCTCCCGCAGCCGACCGACGTCGGCCGCGAGCTGTACCTCGCCGCCCGGGACCTGCTGGCGGCCGCGGACCTCGGCGGGCTGCCCGTGCGGCTCGTGGGGGTCCGGGCCGAGGGGCTGACGCCCGCGGAGGACGTGGTGCGGCAGCCCACGTTGGAGGAGGCCGTCGCGGAGAACGCCGACGCCCGCCGGGACGCGGAGCGCGCGATGGACCTCGTGCGCGAGCGGTTCGGGCGCTCCGCGATCGGTGCCGGGACCCGTGCCGTCGGCCGCTCGGCGCGCGCCGAGCCCGCCCCCGACGCCGACACGGAGCCGCCCGCGGCCCGGGTGCCGGCGCGTTCACTGCCCGGGCCGGGTCGCCCGACTACCGACTTCCGCGAACGCCATCTATCCTGACGTGAAGTAGTCCCGACGGCGGAGCACGGGGGTCCGGATGCCTCTCTCCGAGTACGAACAACGTGTACTGGAGCAGATGGAGCGACAGCTCACGTCTGACGATCCTCGGCTCGCGAACACGCTGACATCGCGTGGGCGGAAGCCGGTTCTGCGGTACGTCCTGGGCGGCATCGGTGCCGTCGTGGGGCTGCTGCTCCTGGTGGGCGGCGCTGCGTCGTCCGAGGTGTGGCTCGGGGTGCTGGGCTTCGTCGTGATGTTCGCCTCCGTCGCGATCGCGTTCACGCGGCCGCGGCGCAGCAGCGGACCGGTCGGCGTGGTTCGCCCCGACGGCACCGCCTCGCGACCGGCACCGCGCAAGAAGGGCTTCATGAACCGCATGGAGGACCGCTGGGACCGCCGACGCGAGCAGGGTCGCTGACCCTCTCCGTCCCCGTCTGAGCGGTACCCGCGGGACGCCGGCTCGGCGCGTCGACGACGCGCGCGTGCGGTCGGGCTCGTGGGCACCGTGTCGGCCGCGGACCGCGGAATCGCCGCCGACTGCGGACACGCCGCCGAGCGCGGACACGCCGCCGACGGCGGAGCCGCCGCCGACCGCCGACACGCCCCGGCTGGCTCGCGCACGCGACCGGTCGCCGGGAGGGTGCGCGCGTCCGGACGGTGCCACGCGCGCCCGCCGTCGGCACCCTTCGCGCCCGCCGTCGGCACCCTTCGCGCCCGCCGCGACCCTCCCGCGGCGCCGAGATCGGTCCTCCCCACCGAGATCGGTGCGTCGGACGACCGATCTCGGTCGGGAGCGCCGATCTCGGCGCCGGTCACGCGAGCGCAGCACGCCGAGAGAGGGCTGCGCGGCCGAGACAGGGCCTCCCGTGGTCCTATGTCGGCGCGGGCGTCCCATCTCGGCGTCGTGAGAGCGACCCGCCGCGCCGGTGTGGAGCCGCGCCGCCGCACCGGCGCGCGGGCGGCGGGGCGGGTCAGGCCTCGGCGGGGAGCGGGCCCGCCTCGCCGCGAGGGGTCGCGCTGACGTCCGTCAGCACCGCGCCGATCCACGCCTGGAGCTCCGCGGCGTCGTGCGGGGTGGGCGCGGGGGCGTAGCGGTCCTGCTCGACCGCCGCGGCCAGGGCGGTCAGCGCGCGGTCGGCGTCGCCGGACAGCGGCCGGCCGCGCCGGCTGCGGACCTGGTCGCGCACCGCCGCCGCGGCCTGCCGGGGGGTGTGCGCGTCGGACCACACGATGCCCGCGCGCCGCAGCCGGTCGCGGAGCCGCCGCCACGCGGCCTCGGGGGTCAGGCCTGTCCGCGGCCGGCGGCGGCGGTGCAGGGCGATGCCCGCGACGGTCAGCGCCGCGACGAGGACCAGGCCGACGAGCGCGAGGAGCGGGGCCCGCGACTCGTCGGTGAGCGTGCCGCCGGGCAGCCCGCCGCCGGTGCTGCCGGGGGCGGACGTGCTGCTGGTGCTCGGGGCCGCGCCCGGCTGCTGCGCCGTGGCGCTGGGCGAGGCGCTCGGGCCGGCTGCGCGGAACGGGTTGCTCCACGACGGCGGCGGCCCGGTCTGCACGGCGGGGGTCGGCTCGAACCGGACCCAGCCGGTGCCGGGGAAGTACAGCTCGGGCCAGGCGTGGGCGTCGGCGCCGGTGACCCGGTAGACGCGGTCGGAGCCGAGCTCGCCCGGCAGGAACCCGACACCGAGGCGGGCCGGGATGTCGAGGGTGCGGGCGAGCACGGTCATCGCGGTGGCGAACTGCACGCAGTACCCGCGTCGGGACTCCAGGAAGTCCCAGACGGCGTCGTCGCTCTCCCCGGCCTCGACGGAGGTGTCGTAGCGGAACTGGGTGCCGTCGCGGAAGTACGACTGCAGCGCGAGCGCCCGGTCGTAGGTGGTCGTGGCGCCCGCGGTGATCTCGGCGGCGAGGTCGCGCAGGTCCTGCTCGTGCTCGGTGCCGGGGACGTCGAGGTAGCCCGTGACGTCGTCCGGGACCTCGCCGGACGTGGACCGCAGCAGGTCGGGCTCGAGGTCGGGCACCTCCACGATCATCGAGTACCGGGTGTCGACGTCGGTCCGGTCCTGCCCGACCACCTCGTCGCGGGCGGGGTCGTACGACCAGCGCCCGTCGATGTCGACGGTGCGCGGGAACGTGCTCACCGGCAGTCGCTGCTCGCGGAGCGCGCCGACCTGCACGTCGACGGCCGTGAGCGTGCCGCGCGACGCGTCGGGGGTCGCGCCGACCAGGCCGGGCGTCGAGGCGAGCAGCCCGCCGCGGTCCCAGTCGGTGAGGTCGGCACCCGGGTCGCGCTGCCAGGACCGGCCGTCGAAGTCGCGCAGGGTGAAGGAGCGCAGCGGCCCGACCAGCCCGGCGGTGGCGGTCGGGCCCTCGGCGTCCTCGTCCACGCTCTCGACGGTGTACCGCAGCACGACCTGCGACGACTGGTCGCGCAGGCTGTCGCGCAGGTCGAGGTCGTCCGCGAGCCGCACCGGCCCGACGGCGCCGGTGCCGACGTCGGGCAGGTCGAGCCAGGACCACGCGGGCACCGCGGCGACCACGGGCCCGGCGGCGAGGGTCACGACGACCAGGCCGGCCGCCCCCGCGGCGACGACGCCGGCGCGCCGGACCCCGCGCTCCCGGCCGACCGGTGGCTGCGCGAGCGCCAGCAGCACGAGGTAGAGGAAGCCGGTGCCGGCGAGAGCCCACGCGCTGCCCGGGAAGCCGAGCACGACGGCCGGGGTCCACACCGCGACGTACGCCAGGCCGGTGAGCGCGGGCATGCCGCAGCCGACGGCGAGCAGGTCGGCGGCCAGGAACACCAGGACGGCGGCGCCGACGATGAGCATCTCGACCGGCGGCCACACCGGCATCGGCACCACGGAGGTCTCGATGAGCTGCGCGGCCTGCTGGGCGAGCTGCCCGGCCCGGTCGAGCGTGGCCGGTCCGACGAGCAGCGGGTTCGCGCCGGGCGGCGTCGCGTACACCGCCAGCAGGGCGTACGCGGCGACGAGCAGGCCGATCGTGGACGGGATCCAGGTGGACCGGGTCAGGGCGCGGGCGCCGAGGACGACGAGGGCGGTGGCGGCGACCGCGAGGCAGGCGCGCAGCGCCCAGGTGCCGCCGGCGAGCAGGCCGGACAGCGCGCCGAGCGCGGTGCAGGTGGCCGCGGCGACGACGGCGGTCGCGACGGGGGACCGCCAGCCGCGGCGGAGCGACGTGCCGCTCATGCCGCACCCCCGGTCAGCCGCCACCAGGCGTCCGCGAGGTCCGCGCCGGGCTCGGCCTGGACGACGCGCCAGCCGGCCCGCCGCAGCGCCCGGGTGGTCGCCCCGGCCGCCTCGTCGTCGTCGGCGCCGCGCACCACGGCCCAGGACGGGCGGGTCCGGCTCACGCCGGCGAGCGCGGCGCGCCCGTCGGGGCCCTGGGGGCCGAGCACGGCGATGACGAGGCCCGACCCGCCGTCGGCGTCGTCCATCCGCCCGATCTCCGCGAGCAGCGCGCGCTCGGCGGCGCCGGGGTCGGCGTGCCCGGTCAGCTCGACGGTCGCGTCGAGGAGCTCCTGGGGCGCGGGCCGGCGGATCCGGTCGACCTGCGCGTCGTCGACGGCGGTCCCGGTGAGCAGGTGGGCGGGGTGCCCGGCGGCGTGCACGGCGAGGGCGACCGAGGCGGCCAGGGAGATGCTCCACTCCAGGGCGTCGCCCGCGGCCGGCTGGTCGAGCAGCACGGTCACGGGGCGCATCCCGGCGCGCTCGTCGGAGCGGACGACGAGCTCGCCGCGCCGCGCGCTGCTGGGCCAGTGCACGCGGCGCAGGTCGTCCCCGACGCGGTAGTCGCGCAGCGCGGCGTCGTCGGCGGCGGGCGAGCGGGCGCCGACCACGGAGCGCTCCGGCTCGGCGACCAGCAGCTCGCGCGGCACCGGCAGGTCGACGACGGCCGGCCAGACCGTCACCGTCTCCCGGGAGCCGAGGGTGGCCCGCACCTGGGCGACCCCGAACGGGTCGGTGCGGGTGACGACCAGCGGCCCGAGCGCCCAGCGGCCCCGCCGGACGGCCTGGACGGGGTAGCGCAGCCGGACGGCGCGCGGCTCGCGGGCCACGGTGGCGCGCAGCGGCCGGCCGCCGGACAGCTCGACGGCCGCCTGCTCGCGCAGCCGCAGGTCGGTGAGCCGGGCGCGGGACGCCCCGCGGGCGAGCGCGACGACGACCTGCACGTCCGCGGTCCGGCCGACGTGCACGGGGTCGGGCTGCACGGTCCGCCGGGTGCGCAGACCGCGCCCGCGCCCCGGGTCGACCAGGGCGACGCCGATCAGCCCGAGCGCGACGAGGAGCACGGGCAGCGTGCCGATGGTCAGCAGGTCCGTGGACCCGAACGCCGTCCCCGCCGCGCTCACGAGGAGCCCGACGACGACGAGGCCCACCCCCCGGCGGGTCGGGCGCAGGCGCATCAGCCGGCGGCGGTCCGGTCGCGGACCGCCGTGCGGGCCGGCACGGGGACGGCGGTGCGGGCGACGAGGTCGGCGATCACGTCCTGCCCGGTCCGCCCGGAGAGCCGGGACTCGGCGCTCAGGATGACGCGGTGGGCGAGCACCGGCTCGGCGAGCTGCTGCACGTCGTCCGGGAGCACGTGGTCCCGGCCGGCGACGGCGGCGTAGCCCTTGGCCGCGCGCAGCAGCTGGATCGCGGCGCGCGGCGAGGCGCCGAGCCGCAGCGCGGGGTCCTCGCGGGTGCCGGACACCAGGTCGACGACGTACTGCTTCACCGCGGGCGACGCGTACAGGTGCCGGGTGGTCTCGATGAGGCGCGCGACCTGGGCGGCGTCGGTGACGGGGGACAGGTGCGCGAGCGGGTCGGAGGTCTCCTGCAGGTCGAGCATCGCGAGCTCGGCCTCCTGGCTCGGGTAGCCGACCGTGAGCCGGGCCATGAACCGGTCGCGCTGCGCCTCGGGCAGCGGGTAGGTGCCCTCCATCTCGACCGGGTTCTGGGTGGCGAGCACGAGGAACGGCCGGGGGAGCGGGTACGTGGACCCGTCGACGGTGACCTGCGCCTCCTGCATCGACTCGAGCAGCGCCGACTGCGTCTTCGGCGAGGCGCGGTTGATCTCGTCGCCGATGACCACGTGGGAGAACACCGGCCCGGGCCGGAACTCGAAGTCCTGGGTCGCCGCACGGTAGATGGTGACGCCGGTGAGGTCGCTCGGCAGCAGGTCGGGCGTGAACTGCACGCGGCCGACCGTGCAGTCGATGGTCCGGGCCAGGGCCTTGGCGAGCGTCGTCTTGCCGACGCCCGGCACGTCCTCGAGGAGCAGGTGCCCCTCGGCGAGCAGCACGGCGACCGTGGTGCGGACCAGCTCGGGGCGGCCGGTGACCACGCGGTCGATCCCCGCGCGCATCCGGTCCGTCACGGTGATGAGCTCGTCCATCTCGGACGCGCCGGGTACGGCTCGCGGCATCGAACTGTCTCCTCCGTCGGGTGGTCGAAGCCTAGGCGTCCCGGGTGCGCCGTGGGAGGTGGAGCGACCCCCGGCGCCTCCACTTCCCCCCACCGGCCGTACGCCCGGGTCCTCCACATCGCTCCCCGGGCGCGGCGCCGGTCACGCGGCACCGCGCGCACACGCGCCTGACCTGCGGTTTCGAGCGGACGCTGCGGAGCCCGGGCCCGCCGACCCGCGGCTGCGAACCGCCGGACGCCGTCCCGGAGGTGAGATCTCCTCCACCTCGCTCCACCGCGCGTGACCAGCGACGACGCCTCAGATTCACCCACCCGCAGTCGATTCACGGGGTACAGGTGGAGCGAAGTGGAGTACCATGGAGCCATCGGGTGCCGACGGGTGCTCGTCGCGCGGTCCGGGGGAGGTGGACGACGTGGGGTTCGAGCAGGCGCTGGCCGGGCTCGGCGCCTCCGTGCCCTTCCTCGGGACGCACACCCCGAAGCTGGACGAGAAGGGGCGGCTGATCCTCCCGGCGAAGTTCCGGCCCCAGCTCGCGCAGGGGCTCGTCATGACCCGGGGCCAGGACCGCTGCCTGTTCCTGCTGCCGCTCGACGAGTTCGCGCGGATGCACGACAAGCTCCGGCAGGCGCCGGTGACCTCGAAGCAGGCGCGCGACTACCTGCGCGTGTTCCTGTCCGGGGCCTCCGACGAGGTGCCGGACAAGCAGGGACGCGTGTCCATCCCCCCGATGCTCCGGGCCTACGCGGGTCTCGACCGGGACGTCGCCGTGATCGGCGCCGGCACCCGGGTCGAGATCTGGGACCTCCAGGCCTGGGAGACGTACCTGGCCGAGCAGGAGGCCGGCTACGCCGAGACCGCCGAGGAGGTCTTCCCCGGCGCCTTCTGACCCGCCGCACCCCCACGGACCCCCACGACCCACGATCCGGCCCCGACCGACCGCACCCGCCACCGCCCGACGAGACCTCCCCCCGGCAGCTCTGCCGCCACTTCCCCGGCGTCAGAGGGCCGGTGGGGGATCTGGTCGGACGGCGGAGGGGCCGCCCGACCACCCCCGTGGCACCCCAGCCCCAGCAGCACGAGACCCCCGGCACGCCGGCGAGAGGAGGACCCGCATGTCCGAGCGCGACGCCGCCTCCCGGCACACCCCGGTGCTCCTGCAGCGCTGCGTCGACCTGCTGGCCCCGGCGCTCGCGGAGCCCGGCTCGGTGCTGGTGGACGCGACGCTCGGCATGGGCGGCCACACCGAGGGCGTGCTGTCCGCGCTCGAGCACGTGCGGGTCGTCGGCGTGGACCGGGACCCGGAGGCGCTGCGCCTCGCGTCGGCGCGCCTGGCCCGGTTCGGCGACCGGTTCACCCCCGTGCACGCGGTGTACGACGAGATCCCCGACGTGCTGGAGCGCCTCGGACTGCCGGGCGTGCAGGGCGTGCTCATGGACCTCGGCGTCTCCTCCCTGCAGCTCGACGAGGCGGAGCGCGGGTTCTCGTACGCGCAGGACGCCCCGCTGGACATGCGGATGGACCCGACGCGCGGCCGGACCGCGGCGGAGGTTCTCAACACGTACGACGAGGCCGACCTGACCCGGGTGCTGCGCGAGTACGGCGAGGAGCGGTTCGCCGCCCGGATCGCCCGGCGCATCGTGCAGGCCCGGCAGTCCGCGCCGATCGAGCGGTCGGGGGAGCTGGTCGACCTGGTGCGCGCCGGCATCCCCGCGGCCGCCCGGCAGACCGGCGGCAACCCGGCGAAGCGCACGTTCCAGGCGCTGCGCATCGAGGTGAACGACGAGCTCGCGGTGCTCGGCCGCGCGGTGCCGGCGGCGATCGAGTCGCTGGTCGTCGGCGGCCGGATCGTCGTCGAGGCGTACCACTCGCTCGAGGACCGCCTGGTGAAGAGGGCGTTCGCGGCCGGCGCGGAGATCAGCGCGCCGCCCGGGCTCCCGGTGGTGCCGGACACGCACGAGCCGTACCTGCGGCTGCTGACCCGGGGCGCCGAGGAGGCCGATGCCGCCGAGGCGGCCCGCAACCCGCGGTCGCAGTCGGTGCGCCTGCGCGCGGCGGAACGCCTCCGGCCGACGCCCGAGCACCTGCGCGCCGGTGACCGGCCGGCCCCGCCCGATCCCCGCGGCCCCCGAGGCCGCAGCACCCGACCCACCCGCACCCCCGGACCGAGGAGAACCGCATGAGCGCCGAGCAGGCCACGCCGCGGGTGTCCGCCCCGCGCGTCCGCCCCCGCCCGTCCTCGACCCCGGCCCCGGCGCGCCCGCGGCTGCGCCTGGTCCGGCCGCCGGCGCAGGCCCGCACGCACGTGCCGTTCGTGGTCACGTGCATGGCGATCCTCGCGGCGGCGCTGCTCGCGGCGCTGCTGCTGAACACGCAGCTCGCCGCCGGCTCCTACGCGACCCGGTCCCTGGACCTGCGGCTCGCCGACCTGGCGCGCTCGGAGCAGTCGCTGTCCGCGGAGCTCGACGCGAACAAGGCCCCGGCCCGGCTGGCCGAGCGGGCCGCGGAGCTGGGCATGGAGCCGGCGGGCTCGACCGCCTGGCTGCGGCTGTCCGACGGCACGGTCCAGGGGGCGACGGGAGCGGGCGAGTGACCCGGCCCGGCGGCCGCGCCCCCGTGCGTCCCGCCCGGCCCGGAGCCCGCACCGGCGCGGTCCGGCACCCCGCCTCCGGCGTGCCGACGCAGCGGGGGCCGCGGCGCCCCGCGGGCCCCAGCGTCGCGATGCTGGACCGCCGGCGGACCGTGCTCGTCGTCGTGGTCGCGCTGCTGCTGACCGTGTTCTCCGGCCGGCTGCTCTGGCTGCAGGGCATCGACAACCGCGCCATCGCCGCCGAGGCGCTGGACGACCGGCTGACCCGGGCGCAGCTCGTCGCGGCCCGCGGCCAGATCACGGACTCCGAGGGCGAGGTCCTCGCGACCTCGGTCGACCGGTACGACATCGAGGCCAACCCCCGCCTGATCCGGACGTGGTCCGCGAAGGTCGACGGCGAGACGTACACGGGCGCGGCGGGCGCGGCCCAGCTGCTCGCGCCGGTCCTCGGCACGAACGCCGCGGAGCTCGGCGCCAAGCTGGCCCGCGACACGGGCTTCGTCTACGTGGCGAAGACGGTCCTGCCGGAGGTGTGGCAGGCGGTCAGCGAGCTGCGGATCAACGGCATCACCGCGACGCAGGTCTCCGAGCGGATCTACCCGAACGGCAACCTGGCGGGCAACCTGCTCGGCTGGGTGAACGCCGAGGGCGTCGGCGCCCAGGGCATCGAGGCGCAGCTGAACGAGGAGCTCACCGGGACGCCCGGCAGCACCACCTACGAGCGCGGCCGCGGCGGGCAGCAGATCCCCGGCGGGTTCTCCGAGTCGACGGACGCGGTCGACGGACGCAGCGTGCAGCTGACGATCAACGCGGACCTGCAGTGGAAGGCCATGCAGGCCATCGAGGAGCAGGTCGCCGCGACCGGGGCCGACTCCGGCTCCATCGTCGGCATCGACCCGAAGACGGGCGAGATCCTGTTCATCGCCGAGTCCCGCACGGTCGACCCGAACGACCCGGGCGCGACGACGGACCTGTGGAACGGGTCCAGCGCGGTGTCCGACGTGTTCGAGCCCGGCTCGACCGCGAAGGTCATCACGATGGCGGCGGCCCTGGAGACGGGCCTGGTGGACCCGACGACCGAGTTCGAGGTGCCCTACCAGTACACGACGCCGAACGGCCAGACCTTCAAGGACTCCCACGAGCACGCGGGCCTGCGCCTGACCACGACGGGCATCCTCGCGGAGTCGTCCAACACCGGCACCGTGATGATCGGCCAGAACATCCCGCAGCAGGTCCGGTACGACTACCTGGCCAAGTTCGGCTTCGGCGCGCGCACGGGCGTCGAGCTGCCGGGGGAGTCCCCGGGCATCCTGCACGACTCCGACTCCTGGGACGGCCGCACCAAGTACGCCGTGCTGTTCGGCCAGGGCGTCTCGGTCACCACGCTCCAGGCCACCGACGTGTTCGCGACGATCGCCAACGGCGGGGTCCGGATCACGCCGCACCTGGTGAAGGGCTGGACCGAGCCGGACGGCACGTACACCCCCGCGCCCGCGGCCGAGGCGACGCAGGTCGTGTCCGCGGCGACCGCGCAGACCGTGCTCACGATGATGGAGAACGTGGTCGACGAGGGCACCGGCTCCTCGGCGCAGATCCCGGGCTACCGCGTCGCGGGCAAGACCGGCACCGCGCAGTCCTGGGTGGGTGCGAGCGCCACCCCGGGCATCAGCGCCTCGTTCATCGGCGTCGCCCCGGCGGACGACCCGGCCATCGCGGTCAGCGTCGTGCTGCACAACCCGCGCACGTCCGAGTGGGGCGGCACCGTGGCCGCACCCGTGTTCTCCGAGGTGGCGGGCTACGCGCTCACCGAGCTCGGCGTCGCCCCCAGCGGGACGACCCCGGAGCTCTTCCCCACGACCTGGTGAGACGCCCGTGAGCACCGTCCGCCCGCACGCTCCGGTCGCGGGGGCCCGCGCCCCGCGCGGTAGATTCGTCCCCATGACGTCCCCGCAGGGCCGGCTGCGCCCGGAGCACCCCCACCAGCGCCGGGTCGCCGACCTCGCCGACGCGTTCGGGCTCGTCCCGGCCGGTGCCCCGGTGCCCGACGAGCTGCTGACCTCGGGCATCACCATGGCGAGCGGCGACGCGCAGCCGGGTGACGTGTTCGTCGCCGTGCCGGGCGCGCACACGCACGGCGCCGCGCACGCCCCCCAGGCGGTGCGGGCCGGGGCCGTGGCGGTCGTCACGGACGCCGCGGGCGCCGAGCTCGTGCGCGACCTCGGCGTGCCGGCCCTCGTGACCGACGACCCCCGCGCCCTGTCCGGCCCGCTGGCCGCGTGGCTGCACGACCACCCGGCCCGGCGCCTCGCCGCCGTCGGCGTCACGGGCACGAACGGCAAGACGACGACGACGTACTTCGTGGACTCGGCGCTGCGCCGCGCGCACGAGCGCACCGTGGTCATGGGCACGGTCGAGCTGCGCATCGGCGACGAGGCCATCGAGAGCCCGCGCACCACCGTCGAGGCGCCCGTCGTGCAGTCCGTGCTCGCCCTCGGGCTGGAGCGGGGCGCGACGGCGGCGGCGATGGAGGTGTCCTCGCACGCCCTGGCGCTCGGCCGGATGAACGGCCTCGAGCTCGACGTCGCCGGGTTCACCAACCTGCAGCGGGACCACCTCGACTTCCACGGCGACATGGAGGGCTACTACCGGGCGAAGGCGCAGCTGTTCCGCGCCGGCCACGCCCGCCGCGCGGTCGTCGTCGTCGACGACGAGTGGGGCCGCCGCCTGGCCGCGGAGGCCGAGGTCCCGGTGGACACGGTCGCGACCTACGTCGGCGCGCCCGAGGGGGAGACCGCCGACTGGGCGGTCACCGAGGCGGACATCGGCCTGGACGGCGTCGGCTCGACGTTCACCCTGCGCGGCCCGGACGGGGCGACGCACACGGCCGCCAGCCCGCTGCCCGGCCTGGTCAACGTGTCGAACGCGGCGCTGGCCGTCGTCCTCGCGCACCGCGCCGGCGTGCCGCTGGACGTGGCGATCGAGGCGGTGGGCACGTCCAGCGGCGTGCCCGGGCGCATGGAGCGCGTGATCGAGCGCCGCCCGGCGCCCGACGAGCGGCCGCTGTGCCTGGTCGACTACGCGCACACCCCGGACGCGCTCGTGCTCGCCCTCGAGGCCGTGCGCCCGATCACCCCCGGCCGGCTGATCATCGTCTTCGGGTCCGACGGCGACCGGGACCGCGGCAAGCGCCCGATCATGGGCCGGATCGCGGCGCGCCTCGCCGACGTGCTCGTCGTCACCGACGAGAACCCCCGCTCGGAGGACCCCGCGTCCATCCGGGCCGCCATCCTGGACGGGGTGCGCGAGCAGCGCCCCGACCTGACCGACGTGCACGAGGCCACGAGCCGCACGCAGGCCATCCACGACGCCCTCGACCTCGCGACGGAGCTGGACACCATCATCATCACCGGCAAGGGCCACGAGCCGACCCAGGAGATCGCCGGGGTCTTCCACCGCTACAACGACCGCGACGTGCTCCGGGCGGCGGACGCCGCGCTGACCGCGCGCGGCGGGCGGGGCGCGTCCGAGGAGCAGCCCGCGTGATCGCGATGACGGCGGCGCAGGTGGCGGCCGCGACCGGCGGGCGGCTGCGCCCGGCGGACCTCGACCCCGCGACGGTGGTGACCGGGCCGGTGGTCGTGGACTCGCGGCAGGTCGAGCCGGGGTCGCTGTTCGTGGCCCTGCCGGGCGAGCACGTGGACGGGCACGAGTACGCCGGCGCGGCCGTGCGGGCCGGCGCCGCGCTGGTGCTGGCCGCGCGGCCGGTCACGCACGACGGGCCCGACGACGGGGGACCGGTCGAGCTGCCCGCGGTCGTCGTCGACGACGTCGAGAAGGCGCTCGGCGACCTCGCCCGCGTGGTGCTCGCGCAGCTGCGCGAGGCGGCCGTCGAGCCCGGCGGCACGGACCTGCGCGTCATCGGGGTCACCGGCTCGGTCGGCAAGACCACCACGAAGGACCTGCTGGCCCAGCTCTGCACGGCCGCCGGCCCGACCGTCGCACCGGTGAAGTCGTTCAACAACGAGATCGGGCTGCCGCTGACGGTGCTGCGCGCCGACGAGCAGACCCGGTTCCTCGTGCTCGAGATGGGCGCGTCCGGCATCGGGCACCTGGAGTACCTGACGAGCATCGCGCCGCCGGACGTCGCGGTGGTGCTCGTGGTCGGGCACGCGCACCTGGAGGGCTTCGGCGGGATCGACGCGGTCGCCCGCGCCAAGGCCGAGCTGGTGGCGGGCCTCGCGCCCGGCGGCGTCGCGGTGCTGAACGCCGACGACCACCGCGTGCTGGCGATGGCCGCGCAGGCACCCGGCCCGGTCGCGACCTTCGGCACCACCACGGGCGCGGACCTGCGCGCGGTGGACCTGCGGGTGGACCGCGCCGGCCGCGCCGCGTTCACCCTGGACGCGGGCCGGGTCCCGCCGGTCGAGGGCGACGACTCCCGGGAGCGCGCCGAGGTGACCCTGCGGCTCGTGGGGGAGCACCACGTGCACAACGCGCTCGGGGCCGCGGCCGCCGCGCTGGCCGTGGGGCTGCCGCTCGCGGACGTCGCCGCGGGCCTGTCCGCCGCCGACGCGATCAGCCCGCACCGGATGCACGTCGTCGAGCGCCCCGACGGGGTGACCGTCGTGGACGACTCCTACAACGCCAACCCGGACTCGATGCGGGCCGCGCTGCGCGCGCTCGCCGTCGTCGCCGGGCGGGAGCGGCGCTCGATCGCGGTGCTCGGCGAGATGATGGAGCTCGGCGCCGACGCGCGCCGCGAGCACGAGGCGATCGGCCTGCAGGTCGTCCGCCTGAACATCGACCTGACCGTCGTGGTCGGCGCGGGCGCCCACGGGATCGCCGCCGGCGCCGTCCGCGAGGGCTCCTGGGGGGACGAGGTGGTCGTGGTCGAGGACGTCGACGCGGCCGCGTCCCTGCTCGAGGCCGAGCTGCGCCCCGGTGACGTGGTGCTGCTCAAGGCGTCCAACGGCGCGGGCCTGTGGCGGCTCGGCGACCTGCTCACCGGCGCGGCCGGGGCGGGGGTGCGCCCGTGATCTCCGTCCTCGTCGCCGGCGGCGTCGCGATGGTCGTCGCGCTGCTCGCCACCCCGCTGTTCATCAACTTCCTGGTCACCAAGCAGTACGGCCAGTTCATCCGCCAGGACGGGCCGACCGCGCACTACACGAAGCGCGGCACGCCGACGATGGGCGGCGTCGTCATCATCGCCGCGACGCTCATCGGGTGGGGGGCCGCGGCGATCGCGTCCGGCAACCTGCCCAGCGCGTCCGCGGTGCTCGTGCTGTTCCTCATGACCGGGCTGGGCGTCGTCGGGTTCCTCGACGACTTCATCAAGATCTCCCGGCAGCGCAGCCTCGGGCTGTCCGCGCGGTGGAAGATCATCGGCCAGGGCTTCGTCGGGATCGTGTTCGCGGTGCTCGCGCTGCAGTTCCCCGACGCCACGATGCGCACCCCGGCGTCCACGAAGATCTCGTTCATCCGGGACACCGGCCTGGACCTGGCGTTCGCCGGGGCGACCGTCGGCGCGATCCTCTTCGTGATCTGGGCGAACTTCCTCATCACCGCGTGGTCCAACGCCGTGAACCTCACCGACGGGCTCGACGGCCTCGCGACCGGCTCGTCCCTGATCGTGTTCGGCGCGTACGTGATCGTCTGCGTCTGGCAGTTCAACCAGCGCTGCGCCCTGACGGCCGGCGCCCGGTGCTACGCGACCCGCGACCCGCTGGACATGGCGGTGGTCGCCGCGGCGATCACCGGGGCGTGCTTCGGCTTCCTGTGGTGGAACGCCAGCCCCGCCAAGATCTTCATGGGCGACACCGGCTCGCTGGCCCTCGGCGGCGCGCTCGCCGGCATGTCGATCGTGACCCGCACCGAGGTGCTGGCGGCGATCATCGGCGGCCTGTTCGTCATCATCGTGCTGTCCGACGTCATCCAGATCGGCTTCTTCAAGCTGACCGGGAGACGGGTGTTCAAGATGGCGCCGTTGCACCACCACTTCGAGCTGTCGGGGTGGGGCGAGGTGACCATCGTGATCCGGTTCTGGCTGATCGCCGGGCTGTTCGTGTCGCTCGGGATCGGCATCTTCTACGCGGAGTGGGTGACGGGCTGACCGTGGGTGCCGACGACCTCAGGACGCCGGAGGCTCTCTCCCGGGCGCGGGTCGTCGTCGCCGGGCTCGGGGTGTCGGGGCGCGCCGCCCGCGACGTGCTGGCCGGCCTCGGCGCGCGGGTGACGACCGTGGACGACCGGGCGGCGGACGCCGACGCGACCGTCGAGGCGTTCCTGTCCGGCGACGGTCTCGCGGCGGCGGACGTCGTCGTGGTCTCGCCGGGCTGGCCGCCCGCGCACCCGCTGCTCGCGGCCGCGCGCGGCGCGGGGGTGCCCGTGTGGAGCGAGGTCGAGCTCGCGTGGCGCCTGCGGGTGGACCGCGACTCCGGCGGGGGACCCGCGCCCTGGCTCGCGGTGACGGGCACGAACGGCAAGACGACGACCGTGGAGATGCTGGCGTCCGTGCTGCGGGCGGCCGGCCGGCGGGCGGCCGCCGTCGGCAACGTCGGCACGCCGGTGGTGCTCGCGGCCACCGACCCGGCCCTGGACGTGCTGGCCGTCGAGCTGTCCTCCTTCCAGCTGCACCACACGGAGTCGATGGCCGCGCAGGCCGCCGTGGTGCTGAACGTGGCCGCCGACCACCTGGACTGGCACGGCTCGCTCGACGCGTACGCCGCGGACAAGGGCCGCGTCTACGCGGGCGTCGAGGTGGCCTGCGTGTACAACGCCGCCGACCGCACGACCGAGGACCTGGTCCGCGAGGCCGACGTGGCCGACGGGGCGGTCGCGGTCGGGTTCACGCTCGGCTCGCCCGGGGTCGGGCAGGTCGGGCTGGTCGACCGGATGCTCGTCGACCGCGGCTTCGCGGCGCTCCGGCACACCCACGCCGCCGAGCTCGCGACCTTCGACGACCTCGCGCATCTCGCCGGCCCGGACGGTCTCGCGCCGCACGTGGTGCAGGACGCCCTGGCGGCCGCCGCCCTCGCGCTCGCCCACGGGGTGCCGCCGGAGGCGGTCGGGGCCGGCCTGCGCGCGTACGCGCCGGGCGCGCACCGGATCGCGACCGTCGCCGAGGTCGACGGCGTGCGCTACGTCGACGACTCGAAGGCCACGAACGCGCACGCCGCCGCCGCGTCGCTCGCCGCCTTCGCGCCCCGCAGCGTCGTGTGGCTCGCGGGCGGGCTCGCCAAGGGCGCCACGTTCGACGACCTCGTGGCGGCCCGCGCGGACCGGCTGCACGCCGTCGTCCTGATCGGCGTGGACCCCGCGCCGCTCGCCGACGCGCTCGCCCGACACGCGCCGCAGGTCCCCGTCGTCCGCGTCGATCCCGGTGACACTGGGACCGTGATGACCCGCGCCGTGACCGAGGCCCGCCGCCTGGCGGACGCCCGGGGCGCGGGCACCACCGTCCTGCTGGCGCCGGCGTGCGCCTCGATGGACCAGTTCTCCTCGTACGCCGCACGGGGAGAGGCGTTCGCCGCCGAGGTCCGCGCACTGCAGCCGAGGGGGTGAGCCCGGCGCCGATGGCCCAGACGACCGACGCCCCGGCGCCCGGGACCCCGCGCGCCCCCTCCCGCCTCGGGCAGTGGAACAGCGCCGTCACGAGCTACTACCTGCTCGTCGGCGCCAGCATGCTGCTGCTCGTCCTCGGCCTCGTCATGGTGCTGTCCTCCTCGTCGGTCGAGTCCCTGGCGAGCGGGGATTCGCCGTACGCCGTGTTCCTCGGGCAGGCGCAGTTCGCGCTGATCGGCCTGCCGCTGATGTGGCTCGCCTCGCGGGTGCCGACGCGCGCCTACAAGCGGCTCGCCTGGCCGCTGCTCGCCGTCGGCATCGCCGGGCAGCTGCTCGTGTTCTCGCCGCTCGGCCTGAGCAAGGGCGGCAACCGGGGCTGGATCTACCTGCCCGGGTTCTCGGCGCAGCCGTCCGAGGCCCTCAAGCTCGCGCTCGTCGTGTGGCTCGGGGCGATCCTCGTGCGCAAGCAGCCGCTGTTCGACGACTGGAAGCACGCGGCGATCCCCGCGCTGCCCGTCGCCGCCGGTGCCATCGGCCTGGTGCTGCTCGGGCACGACCTGGGCACCGGCATCACGATGTTCATCCTCGTCGCGGGCGCCCTGTTCGTCGCCGGGGTGCCGATGCGGATCTTCGCCGTCGCCGGGGTGGGTGCCGCGGCCGTGGTCGCCGTGATGGCCGTCGCCAGCGACAACCGCGTCGGGCGGATCATGGACTTCTTCAGCGGCGACTGCGACCCCACCGACGGCTGCTACCAGACCAAGCACGGCCTGCAGGCGCTGGCCACCGGCGGCTGGTTCGGGCTCGGGCTCGGGCAGAGCCGCGAGAAGTGGTCGTACCTGCCCGAGGCGCACAACGACTTCATCTACGCGATCATCGGGGAGGAGCTCGGCCTGATCGGCACGCTGCTGGTGCTCGTGCTGTTCGGCGTCCTCGCCTTCGCCATGTTCCGGATCATCGCCCGGCACCCGGACCCGTTCGCCCAGGTCGTGACCGGCGGCGTCGCCGCGTGGATCATCGGCCAGGCGCTGGTGAACATGGGTGTGGTCGTCGGCCTGCTGCCCGTGATCGGCGTGCCGCTGCCGCTGGTGTCGGCCGGGGGGTCGGCGCTGATCACCACGCTCGTCGCGCTGGGCGTGGTCGTCTCGTTCGCGCGCACCGAACCCGGGGCCGCGGAGGCGCTCGCCGCGCGGCCGAGCGTCGTGCGCCGCTCCCTCGCGGTGATCGGGCGGACCCGTGCCTGACGCCGCGCCGCCGCGACCCGCGGCACACCTGCTCGCACCACCGGCGCGACCGCGCCCGAACCGGAGGACCCTGTGACCGCACCCGACGCCACCCCGGGCGGCGAGAACCCCGAGCAGCCGCGTCCGCGCGCCGTGCTGCTCGCGGGCGGCGGCACCGCGGGGCACGTCAACCCGCTGCTCGCCGTCGCCGAGGAGCTGCGCGCCCGCGACCCCGAGCTGCACCTCGCGGTGCTCGGCACGGCGGAGGGGCTGGAGTCCCGGCTGGTCCCGGAGCGCGGCCTCGAGATGCACGTGGTCCCGAAGGTGCCGCTGCCCCGGCGCCCCACCCCCGACTGGTTCAGGCTGCCCCGGCTGCTGCGCGCCGCGGTGGACGCGGCCGGCGTCGCGATCGACGAGACCGGCGCCCAGGCGGTCGTCGGGTTCGGCGGCTACGTCTCGACCCCGGCGTACCTCGCCGCCCGGTCGCGCGGCGTCCCGGTGGTGGTGCACGAGCAGAACGCGCGCGCGGGCCTGGCGAACCGCCTCGGCGCGCGCACCGCGGCGGCCGTCGCCGTGACGTTCCCCGGCACCCGGCTGCCGCGCGCCCAGGTCACCGGCCTCCCGCTGCGCCCGGAGATCGCCGGGCTGCTGGCCGACCGCGCGCGCGACCCCGAGGGCACCAGGCGCCGCGCCGCGGCCGAGCTCGGCTTCGACCCCGCCCGGGTCACGCTGCTCGTCACCGGCGGCTCGCTCGGCGCCGTCTCGGTGAACCGCGCCGTCGCCGCGCAGGCCCGCGCGATCCTCGCGACCGGCGCGGAGGTGCTCCACCTCACCGGCGCGGGCAAGGCGGAGGACGTGCGGGCCGCCGTCCGCGGGGTGCCCGGCGCCGAGCGGTACCACGTGCGCGAGTACCTCGGCGAGATGGAGCAGGCGCTGGCCGTGGCAGACCTCGTGCTGTGCCGCTCCGGCGCGGGCACCGTCAGCGAGCTCGCCGCGCTCGGTATCCCCGCCGTGTACGTGCCGCTGCCCGTGGGCAACGGCGAGCAGCGGCTCAACGCGCAGCCGGTGGTCGCCGAGGGCGGCGGGCTGCTCGTCGCCGACGAGGACCTCACGGGCGAGTGGATCGCCGCGCACCTGCTGCCGCTGCTCGACCCCGCGGCCGCCGACGAGCGCCGGGAGATGGGCGCCGCCGCCGCGCGCGTGGGCGTGCCCGACGCCGCGGCGCGGGTGGCGGACCTGGTGCTCGAGGCGCTGGCCGAGGGCGAGCGGCGAGCGGCCGAGCAGGCCGAGGCCGAGCGGCTGGCGGCGGAGCGCGCGGAGGCGGAGGCGGCCGCGGCGGCTGCCCGCGCAGCGGACGGGGACGCGCCGGAGGGCGCCGACGCCGGGCCCGCCGACGCCGAGCCGGACGCCGCCCCGGCCGAGGAGCCCGCGCCGCACGGCTCCGCGCTGGACGACCTCGGCCGCGTGCACCTGCTCGGCGTCGGCGGCGCGGGCATGTCCGCGGTCGCGGGCCTGCTGGTCGCGCGCGGCCTGACGGTCTCCGGCTCGGACGCGCACGAGGGCCCGGCGCTGGCCGGGCTGCGCGAGGCCGGCGTCACCGTGCACGTCGGCCACGACGCGGCGCACGTCGAGGACGTCGACACCGTCGTACGGTCCAGCGCCGTGCGCGACACCAACCCCGAGGTCGCGAGGGCGCGCGAGCGCGGCATCCCGGTGCTGCACCGCTCCGATGCCCTGGCCGCGCTCATGGCGGGCCGGATCGGCATCGCGGTGGCCGGGGCGCACGGCAAGACCACCACCTCGACCATGGTCGCGACCGCGCTGGCCGCGGCCGGCCGCGAGGACCCGGTGCTCGACCCGTCGTACGCGATCGGCGGCACCGTGCTCACGGCCGAGGGCGCGGGCCCGGGGTACCGGACGGGCGCCGGCGAGGTCTTCGTGGCGGAGGCCGACGAGTCCGACGGCTCCTTCCTGGCGTACGCGCCGGCGGTCGCCGTGGTCACCAACGTCGAGCCGGACCACCTCGACCACTACGGCACGACCGAGGCCTTCGAGGCGGCGTTCCAGGCGTTCGCGGACCGCGTGCTCGACGGCGGCGCGCTCGTCGCCTGCCTGGACGACCCGGGCGCCGCGCGGCTGGTCGCGGCCGTCCGGGACCGGCTCACCCGGCGCGGCGTTCGGGTGCTCACGTACGGCACGGACGCGGCCATCGCGGCCGACGACGCCGGCCCGGACCTCGTGCTCGGCCCGGTGCGGGCGACCGGGGGGCGCTGGCACGTCACCCTGACGTCCCGGTCCGCCGAGGTGCCCGGAGCCGACCTCGAGCTGGCCGTCCCGGGCGAGCACAACGCCGCGAACGCCGCGGCGGCGTACCTGGCGGCGTGGGCCGTCGGGGCCGACGCGGCGGCCGTCGCGGCCGGGCTGGGGGAGTTCCGCGGCACCGGCCGGCGGTTCGAGGACCGCGGTACGGCGGGCGGCGTCCGGGTCGTCGACGACTACGCGCACCACCCGACCGAGGTCGCGGCGCTTCTCCGCACCGCCCGGCAGGTCGCGGGCGACGGCCGGGTGCACGTGCTGTTCCAGCCGCACCTGTACTCGCGCACGCGCACCTTCGCGACGGAGTTCGGCGCGGCGCTGGACCTCGCCGACACCGTCGTGGTGACCGACGTCTACGCCGCGCGCGAGGACCCGGCCCCGGAGGTCTCCGGCGACACCATCGTGCAGCGCGTCCCGACGCCGGGCCGGGCGGCGTTCGTCGCGGACGGGCACGACGCGGCCCGCGCAGTCGCCGCGGCCGCCGCGCCGGGGGACCTCGTGCTCACGGTCGGCGCCGGCGACGTGACGCTGCTCGCCGCCGAGGTGCTCGAGGCGCTGGGCGCGCCGGAGCCCGGGGACGGCGGGAGCGGGACGGCGTGACGCCCCAGCGCCCGCGTCCGCCGCAGCCCGGGCGCGCGTCCGGGCCGCAGCGCCCGCCCGCGCCCCGGCCCGCGCCGCCCCGGCCGCGCGGGCCGCAGCAGCCCGCGCCCGGGTCCGGCGGGGCGACCGCGCCGACCCAGTCGGTCCCGGCCGCCGACGCCGCCCGCCCGGAGCCAGGCCGCGCCCGCAGCACCGCGCCCCGCACGGCACCGGGAACCGCCGGCCGCGCCGGTCCCGGGGGCCCGGCGACCCCCGCCGCGGGGTCCGCCGCCGCCCCGGGCCGCGCGCTCGCCCCGCGCACCGGTGCGTTCCCGGTGCGCCCGCCGGTGGTGAGCCAGGGCTCGGCCGCGCGGTTCGCCGAGCGGGCCCGCGCCCGGCAGCGGCTCGCCTGGCGGCAGATCCTGCTGGTCGCCGGCTCGGTCGTCGTGGTCGCCGGCCTCGCCTGGGTGCTGCTGCTCTCGCCGGCGCTCGCGCTGGACCGGGAGCAGGTGGCGGTGACCGGCGCCGGGACCGTCGTGGCGGTCGACCAGGTGCGCGCGGTCGTGGACGAGGAGGCCGGCACGCCCCTGACCCGGCTGGACACCGCGCGCCTGCGGACGGCGCTGCTGGACGTGCCCGGGGTCCGGGACGTCGTGCTGACCCGGGACTGGCCGCACGGGCTGTCCGTCGCGCTCGTCTCCCGCGAGCCCGTCGCGGCGGTGCCCGAGTCGGCGGACGTCGTGGAGCGCGCCGAGGACGCGGGCGAGTCCGGCGGGGCGGGCTACGCGCTGGTGGACGAGGAGGGCGTGCAGGTCGGCCGGGCCGACGCGCCGCCGGAGGGCCTGCCCGTGGTCGAGGTCCCCGTCGGGGAGGCCCGCATCCTCGCGGCCGCGCTCGGCGTGCTGCACGCGCTGCCCGAGGCGCTGCTGGCCGACATCGGGCAGGTGTCCGCGGGGACCCAGGACACCGTGAGCTTCGTGCTGCGGGACGGGGCGACGGTGGAGTGGGGGAGCGCGCAGGACGTGTCGCTCAAGGCGGCGGTCCTGCAGGCGCTCCGGGCGGCCCCGGAGACCGCCGGCTCGGCCCGGTACGACGTGTCCGCGCCGACGATGCCGGTCGTCGGGTGAGGCCGCGCGCGACATGGCCGACACGCGCGCGCGGTCGTTGAACGGTCGCCGTGCGACCCATACGGTCAGAACCAGAACTGACATAACTATAACCCTCTAGTTGAGGGTGAAGGTTCGTCGACAGCGCAACGAGAGGCACCCACCGTGGCAGCTCCGCAGAACTACCTGGCGGTCATCAAGGTCGTCGGCATCGGCGGTGGTGGCGTCAACGCCGTGAACCGCATGATCGAGGTCGGCCTCAAGGGTGTCGAGTTCATCGCCATCAACACCGACGCCCAGGCCCTGCTCATGTCCGACGCGGACGTCAAGCTCGACGTCGGCCGGGAGCTGACCCGCGGGCTCGGCGCCGGCGCCGACCCCGAGGTCGGCAAGAAGGCCGCCGAGGACCACGCGGAGGAGATCGAGGACGTCCTGCGGGGCGCCGACATGGTCTTCGTCACCGCGGGCGAGGGCGGCGGCACCGGCACCGGCGGCGCGCCCGTCGTGGCCCGGATCGCCCGCTCGCTCGGCGCTCTGACCATCGGCGTGGTCACGCGGCCGTTCACCTTCGAGGGCCGCCGGCGCACGGTGCAGGCCGACTCCGGCATCGAGGCCCTGCGCGCCGAGGTCGACACGCTCATCGTCATCCCGAACGACCGCCTGCTGTCCATCTCGGACCGCTCGGTGTCGGTGCTCGACGCGTTCCGTTCGGCGGACCAGGTGCTGCTCTCCGGTGTCCAGGGCATCACCGACCTCATCACCACCCCGGGCCTCATCAACCTCGACTTCGCGGACGTGAAGTCCGTGATGCAGGGAGCGGGGTCGGCCCTCATGGGCATCGGCTCGGCCCGGGGCGAGGACCGCGCGGTGCAGGCCGCCGAGCTGGCGATCTCCTCGCCGCTGCTCGAGGCCAGCATCGACGGCGCGCACGGCGTGCTGCTGTCGATCCAGGGTGGCTCCGACCTCGGCCTGTTCGAGATCAACGAGGCCGCCCGCCTGGTGCAGGAGGCCGCGCACCCCGAGGCGAACATCATCTTCGGCGCGGTCATCGACGACGCCCTCGGCGACGAGGTGCGCGTGACGGTCATCGCGGCGGGCTTCGACGGCGGCGCCCCGGTGGTCCGCCGCGACGCGCGCGGGCTCGGCCAGGTCAGCGCCGGGCGCGCGGGCCAGGCGCCCGCGGCGATCCCGCCGTCGGCCGCCGTGCCCACGACGACCGCCGCGCACGCGGCCGTCCCGCCGCGCCCGGTCAACCCGGACGAGGAGCGGGCCGCCGCCGCGTCGGACGTCCCCGCGTTCCTCAGCCCGGACCAGGCCGGCACCAGCCAGCTCGAGGTCCCGCGGATCTTCGAGGAGGAGGTCGCCCGCCGCAAGGAGGACGACCTCGACGTGCCCGACTTCCTCAAGTAGCCCCGTGCTGCCGGTCCTCGAGGTCGACCTCGGTCCGGGCGTCCGCGCCGGGTTCACCACCCGCGTGGGCGGCGTCAGCGCGGCGCCGTGGGACGAGCTCAACCTCGGCCTCGGCGTCGGCGACGACCCCGCGGCGGTCCGGGAGAACCGGGCGCGCGTCGGGGCGTGGGCCGGGGCGCCGGTCGCGTTCGCCCGGCAGGTGCACGGCGCGGACGTGCACGTCCTCGGCGGCCCGGACGAGGCCGCCGCGGACGCCGTGGCCGACGCCGACGCCCTCGTCACGGCGCTGCGCGGCACGGCGGTCGGCGTGCTCGTGGCCGACTGCGTGCCGGTGCTGCTCGCGGACGCCCCGGCGGGCGTGGTCGCCGCGGTGCACGCCGGGCGGCGCGGGCTCGCCGCCGGCGTGCTGCAGGCGGCCCTGGCGGAGATGGTCGCGCGCGGTGCCGACCCGGAGCGGGTGCGCGCGGCGGTCGGCCCGGCCATCAGCGGCCCGCGGTACGAGGTGCCGGCGGAGATGCAGGCGGAGGTCGCCGCGCTCGTCCCGGAGGCCGCGTGCACGACGGCCTGGGGCACGCCCGGGCTCGACCTGCCGGCCGGCGCCGCCGCGGTGCTGCGCCGGGCCGGGGTGCGCGACGTCCACGAGCCCGGCTGGTGCACCGACACCGAGTCCCGGTTCTACTCCTTCCGGCGCGCGCAGCGGACCGGCGGGACCACCGGGCGGTCCGCGGGCGTGGTCGCGCTGGTCTGACCGGCCGCGACACGCCGCGTGTCGCAACCGGGCGCGGCTCGGGGGCGTTGCTAGCGTGACGACGCAGGACGCATGACGTTGTTCGGGGATGGAGTGATCGCGATGGCCGGAACGCTGCGCAAGACCATGCTGTACCTCGGGCTTGCCGACGACCGTGGCGAGCACGACCAGTACGTCGACGAGTACGACGAGCCGGAGGCGACGGTGGGACAGGACTACGAGGCCGAGGTCACGCCGCTGCACCGCACGGCCGCGCCCGTCGAGCGCCCGGTCGCCGCGCCGGCCCCGCGCCACGACGGCGAGGTGCGCCGGATCACCACGATCCACCCGCGCTCCTACAACGACGCGCGCAAGATCGGCGAGGCGTTCCGCGAGAACACGCCGGTCATCATGAACCTGTCCGACATGGACGACTCGGACGCGAAGCGGCTGGTGGACTTCGCCGCCGGCCTGATCTTCGGGCTGCACGGCGCCATCGAGCGGGTCACCAACAAGGTGTTCCTGCTCTCGCCGTCCTCCGTGGAGATCACCGGCGACGGGCGGCCCGCCGAGGGCTCGCGCGCCGGCTTCTTCAACCAGAGCTGACGGACTAGGGGAGACTGGGGCGCGTGACCTTCGTCCTCGGCCTGCTGCAGCTCGTCGTCCTGGCCTTCATCCTCGTCCTGCTCGTGCGCCTGGTCCTCGACTGGGTGCAGTACTTCGCGCGCGACTGGCGGCCGCGGGGCGCTGCACTCGTGGTCGCGGAGATCACCTACTCCGTGACGGACCCGCCGCTGCGCGCCCTGCGCCGCGTCATCCCGCCGCTCACGCTCGGCTCCGTGCGCCTGGACCTCGCGTTCCTGGTGCTCATGCTCGGCTGCTCCTTCCTGCTCTCCCTGCTGGGCTGGCTGGCGGTATGACCCGTGCGCTCGCAGGACCGACCGGCCACCCGGCCGATCGGCGCACCTCCCGCCCCGGGCGGGTCGCGTGCACAAACCGGAATGTCCGCTACGGTGGCCCGAGGTGGTCGGCGGACTGCCACCGGCTCGACCCAGTACGACCGAAGAGGTGACGACGATGGCACTGCTGACGGCAGACGACGTCCTGAACAAGAAGTTCCAGGCGACCAAGTTCCGCGAGGGGTACGACCAGGACGAGGTCGACGACTTCCTCGACGAGGTCGTGAACACCCTCCGGGAGACCCAGAGCGAGAACGAGGAGCTCAAGGCCAAGCTCGCCGCGGCCGAGCGCCGCATCGCGGAGCTGAGCCGCCAGGGCGCCCAGTCCGCCGCGGCCCCGAAGCCCGAGGCGGAGAAGCCCGCCCCGGTCGCGGCCCCGGCCCCCGTCGCGCCGGCCCCCACGCCCGCCCCGGCCCCGGTCGCCACCGCGCCCGTGCAGCCGCAGCGGCAGAGCGAGCCCGAGTCCGCCACCGGCATGCTCGCGCTGGCCCAGAAGCTGCACGACGACTACGTGCGCTCGGGCCAGGAGGAGGGCGACCGCATCGTCAACGAGGCCAAGGGCCAGGCGCAGCGGATCGTCCGCGAGGCCGAGGAGACCTCGGCCCGCACGCTCAGCGAGCTCGAGCAGGAGCGGTCGATCCTCGAGCGCAAGATCGACGAGCTGCGCGTGTTCGAGCGCGACTACCGCACGCGCCTGAAGAGCTACCTCGAGAACCTGCTCGGGGACCTGGACAACCGGGCGAGCGCGCTGCCGCAGCGCGGTGCCCAGGGCGCGACGCCGTCCGGCGACCGCATCTGACCCGTCCGACCGTCCGGCAGACCGCCGCCGATCGTCACCCACGACACACCACGCCCTCGTCGGGCGTGGTGTGTTGTGCGTCCAGGCGACGGCGCATAGTCTCTGCGGACTCCTGAGGAAAGAGGACCCCGTGGCCATCAACGACTCGCTCAGCGCGCCCGCCCCCCGCACGCTCCCCGACCTGACGGACGCAGCCACCCGGTTCCCGGTCCGCGCGGGGGAGGAGCCCTGGACCGAGCAGGAGGTGCAGGAGATCGCGGCCGAGCTCGTCGCCGAGATCGACCGCCTGACCGCCGAGCTCGCCGCTGCCGACGAGGAGCTGTCGGAGCTGCTGCGCAACTCCGGCGACGGCGCCGGCGACGACCAGGCCGACTCCGGCTCGAGCGCCCTGGAGCGCGAGCACGAGCTCACCCTGGTCAACAACACCCGCGACATGCTCGAGCAGACGACCCGCGCCCTCGCGCGGATCGACGCCGGCACCTTCGGCCGCTGCGACTCCTGCGGCGAGGCCATCGGCAAGGCCCGCGTGCAGGCGTTCCCGCGCGCGACGCTCTGCGTGGCGTGCAAGCAGCGCGAGGAGCGCCGCTGACACCAGCGCCCGACGACGGCCCCCGGGGGAGCGCCCCGGGGGCCGTCGTGCGTCCGGGGGACCGCGCGCGCTGCGTAGACTCTGCCGCGATGTCGCACAGCCCCGGGCCCGCGCCCGCCACCGACCCCGCCCGCCGCCGCCGGCTCGTGGCCGGCCTCGTCGCCCTCGCCGCCGTCACGCTGGTGCTCGACCAGGCGACCAAGGCCTGGGCGCTGCAGGCGCTCGACGAGGGCGTCCGCCGCCAGGTCCTCGGCGACCTGCTCGGCCTGCAGCTGCTGTTCAACCCCGGCGCGGCCCTCGGCATCGCCACCGGCACCACGTGGCTGCTGACGATCGTCGCGATCGTCGTGGTCGTCGTCATCGTGCGGGTCGCGGGCCGGCTCGGGTCCCGCGCGTGGGCCGTGGCCCTCGGACTGCTGCTCGGCGGGGCGCTCGGGAACCTCACGGACCGGATCGTCCGCGACCCCGGGGTGTTCCGCGGGCACGTCGTGGACTTCATCGCGTACCTCGACTGGTTCGTCGGGAACGTCGCGGACATCGCGATCGTCGTGGCAGCCGGCATGCTCATGCTGCTGTCGCTGATGGGCATCCGGCTGGACGGGACCCGCGAGAGCCGTGCGGAGCCGGAGGACGCGCCCGCCGCGCCCGCCGCGCCCACCGGCCCCGCCGCGCCCGAGACCCCCACCCGGCGCGATGGCTGACGTCCGCACGCTGCCCGTGCCGGACGCGCTCGCCGGCGAGCGGGTCGACGCGGCGCTGTCCCGGATGCTCGGGCTGTCCCGCACCCGCGCCGCCGAGCTGGCCGAGGGCGGCTTCGTGCGCGTCGACGGCGTGCCGGTCGGCAAGTCCGCGCGGCTGCCCGGCGACGCCTGGCTCGAGGTCGAGATGCCCGCGCCCGAGCGCGCCGCGCCGGCGCCGGTCGAGGACGACGTGCCGGCGCTGCGCGTGGCGTACGAGGACGACGACGTCGTCGTGGTCGACAAGCCGGTCGGTGTCGCGGCGCACCCGTCGCCGGGCTGGACCGGACCGACCGTCGTCGGCGTGCTGGCCGCGCGGGGCTACCGGATCTCCACGTCGGGCGCGGCTGAGCGGCAGGGCGTCGTGCACCGCCTCGACGTCGGCACGTCCGGGCTGATGGTCGTCGCGAAGAGCGAGCACGCGTACTCGGTGCTCAAGCGCGCGTTCAAGGAGCGCACGGTCGACAAGGTGTACCACGCGCTCGCCCAGGGCCACCCCGAGCCGACGACGGGCACGATCGACGCGCCGATCGGCCGGCACCCGAGCCAGGACTGGAAGTTCGCGGTGACCGCGGACGGCAAGCCGTCGGTGACGCACTACGAGGTGCTGGAGATGCTGCCGGCGGCCTCGCTGTGCGAGGTGCACCTGGAGACCGGCCGCACCCACCAGATCCGCGTGCACTTCGCGGCGCTGCGGCACCCGCTGGTCGGGGACCTCACGTACGGCGCCGACCCCGCGCTGGCGGAGCGCGTCGGCCTGGCCCGGCAGTGGCTCCACGCGGTGCGGCTCGGGTTCGCGCACCCCGCCGACGGGCGGTACCTGGAGGTCACCAGCGAGTACCCCGCGGACCTGTCCCGGGCGCTGGAGACCCTGCGCGACGGGTACCGCTGACGCCGTCGCTGTGACGTCCGTCGCCGGCCCGGCGGGGCGGTCGGGGGGTGTCGGAGGGGCCACCTAGGATGGCTCGCATGGCCTCGGGTTCCGACTTCGTCCACCTGCACGTCCACTCCGAGTACTCGATGCTCGACGGTGCGGCGCGGGTGGGCGAGATGCTCGCCGAGGCCCAGCGGCTCGGGCAGACCGCGATGGCCATCACGGACCACGGCTACCTGTTCGGCGCGTTCGACTTCTACTCCCAGGCGAAGAAGCTCGGCATCAAGCCGATCATCGGCGTCGAGGCCTACGTCACCCCGGGCACCAGCCGCTTCGACCAGACGCGCGTCCGCTGGGGCGAGGCGCACCAGGCGGCCGACGACGTCTCCGCCCGCGGCGCCTACACGCACATGACGCTGCTCTCGCGCACCACGCAGGGCATGCACAACCTGTTCCGGATGGGGTCGCTGGCGTCCCTCGACGGGCAGATGGGCAAGTGGCCCCGCATGGACCGCGAGCTGCTGCAGACGTACTCCGAGGGCCTCATCGCGACGTCCGGCTGCCCGTCCAGCGAGGTGCAGACCCGGCTGCGGCTGGGGCACTACGACGAGGCCGTGCGCGCGGCCGGCGAGCTGCAGGACATCTTCGGCAAGGAGAACTTCTTCGTCGAGGTCATGGACCACGGCCTCGAGATCGAGCGGAAGACGATCAAGGACCTGCTCCGGGTCGCCGAGACGATCGGCGCGCCGCTGGTCGCCACCAACGACCTGCACTACACGACCAAGGAGGACGCGCACGCGCACGAGGTGCTCCTCGCCGTGCAGTCCGGGTCGACCCTCGACGAGCCGACGTACGACCAGGGCGGGTCGCGGTTCGCCTTCGGCGGCGACGGCTACTACGTGAAGTCCGCCGAGGAGATGCGCCGCACCTGGGCCGAGCTGCCCGAGGCGGTCGACAACACGCTGCTCATCGCCGAGCGGTGCGAGGTCGAGTTCCCGACCGGCGCGAACTACATGCCGCGGTTCCCCGTCCCCGAGGGGGAGGACGAGAACTCGTGGTTCGTCAAGGAGGTCGAGCGCGGCCTGCACCGGCGGTACCCGTCCGGCATCCCCGACGACGTGCGCGCGCAGGCGAAGTACGAGACCGACGTCATCGTGCAGCTCGGCTTCTCCGGCTACTTCCTCGTGGTCGCCGACTTCATCGCCTGGGCGCGGGAGCAGGGCATCCGCGTCGGGCCGGGCCGCGGGTCCGCCGCCGGGTCGATGGCGTCGTACGCCATGGGCATCACGGAGCTCGACCCGCTGCGGCACGGCCTGATCTTCGAGCGGTTCCTCAACCCCGAGCGCGTGTCCTGGCCCGACGTCGACGTCGACTTCGACGAGCGCCGGCGCGGCGAGGTCATCCGGTACGTGACCGAGAAGTACGGCGACGACCGGGTCGCGCAGATCGTCACCTACGGCACGATCAAGGCGAAGCAGGCGCTCAAGGACTCCTCGCGCGTGCTGGGCTTCCCGTTCGCGATGGGGGAGAAGCTCACCAAGGCGATGCCGCCGCCCGTCATGGGCAAGGACATCCCCCTGTCCGGCATGTACGACCCGGAGCACCCGCGGTACGCCGAGGCGGAGGAGTTCCGGCAGGTCGTCGCGGCCGACCCCGAGGCGCAGCGCGTGCTCGAGACCGCCCGCGGCCTGGAGAACCTCAAGCGCCAGTGGGGCGTCCACGCCGCCGGCGTCATCATGTCCAGCGAGCCGCTGATCGACATCATCCCGATCATGAAGCGGCCGCAGGACGGCGCCGTCATCACGCAGTTCGACTACCCGACGTCCGAGGGCCTCGGCCTGATCAAGATGGACTTCCTCGGGCTGCGGAACCTCACGATCCTCGACGACGCGCTGCGGAACATCGTGGCGAACGACAAGCCGCCGATCGAGCTGGAGGAGATCCCGCTCGACGACAAGCCGACGTACGAGCTGCTCGCCCGCGGCGACACCCTCGGCGTGTTCCAGCTCGACGGCGGACCCATGCGCGCCCTGCTGCGCCAGATGCGCCCCGACAACTTCGAGGACATCTCCGCCGTCATCGCCCTGTACCGCCCGGGGCCGATGGGCATGAACTCGCACACGAACTACGCGCTGCGCAAGAACGGCCTGCAGCCGATCACGCCGATCCACCCGGAGCTCGAGGAGCCCCTGGCGGAGGTCCTCGACGGCACGTACGGCCTCATCGTGTACCAGGAGCAGGTGCAGAAGGCCGCGCAGGTGCTCGCCGGGTACTCGCTCGGCCAGGCCGACCTGCTGCGCCGCGCGATGGGCAAGAAGAAGAAGGAGATCCTCGACAAGGAGTTCGTGCCGTTCGAGGCGGGCATGAAGGAGCGGGGCTACTCCAAGCCCGCGATCCAGGCGGTCTGGGACACCCTGGTGCCGTTCGCCGGGTACGCGTTCAACAAGGCGCACTCCGCCGGGTACGGCGTCGTCTCCTACTGGACGGCGTTCCTCAAGGCGAACTACCCGACCGAGTACATGGCGGGCCTGCTCACCTCCGTCGGCGACGACAAGGACAAGTCGGCGCTGTACCTCAACGAGTGCCGCCGCATGGGCATCACGGTGCTGCCGCCGGACGTGAACTCCTCGTCCGCGCTGTTCACCGCCGTCGGGAGCGACATCCGGTTCGGGCTCACCGCCGTCCGGAACGTCGGCGCCAACGTCGTCGAGGCGATCGTCCGCACCCGCGAGGAGAAGGGCGACTTCACGTCGTTCACCGACTTCCTGGACAAGGTGCCCGCGGTGGTCTGCAACAAGCGGACCATCGAGTCGCTCATCAAGGCCGGCGCGTTCGACTCGCTCGGGCACGCCCGCCGCGCCCTGCTGCTCGTGCACGAGCAGGCCGTCGAGTCCGTCATCGGCGTGAAGCGCAAGGAGGCGGAGGGGCAGTTCGACCTGTTCGCCGACCTGGGCGGCGACGACGGCCCCGGCTTCTCCGTGCAGGTGCCGGACGTCCCGGACTGGGACAAGAAGCAGCGGCTGCAGTTCGAGCGGGAGATGCTCGGCCTGTACGTGTCCGACCACCCGCTGTCCGGCCTGGAGCACGTCCTGTCCGCCGCGGCCGACGTGTCGATCGCGACGCTGAACGCCGACGAGGCGCGGCCGGACGGGTCCACCGTCGTCGTCGCGGGGCTCGTCACGTCGCTGCAGCGCAAGATGTCCAAGCAGGGCAACCCGTGGGCCGCCGTGACGCTGGAGGACATGGAGGGCTCGGTCGAGATCATGTTCTTCGGCGAGACCTACCTCGCCTACTCGACGGTGCTGGCCGAGGACGCCGTGATCGTCGTGCGCGGCCGGGTGCGCCGCCGCGACGACGCCATGCAGCTGCAGGCCATGGAGGTGTCGCTGCCCGACCTGTCCGCGGTGGCCGACGCCCCGGTGACGGTGCGGATGTCCGAGGCCCGGTGCACGCCGCCCGTGCTGGAGCGGCTGCTCGAGGTGCTCAAGACGCACCCCGGGATGACGGAGATCCACTTCCGGGTCGCCCGCGCCCGCGGCGGCACGGCGCTGGTCATGCCGCGCGGCGGCTGGCGGGTCGAACGCTCCCCGGCCCTGTACGGCGACCTCAAGGCCCTGCTGGGGCCGGGCTGCCTGGAGTCGGCGACGACGCCGCTGGGGGTCTAGCCGGCCCCGGCCCGCCGGGTTCGCCCGGGTCCGCCCGTCCCGCCCGGGTCGCCGAGGTTGCCCGGGCCCGCCCGGGTCGCCGAGGTTGCCCGGGCCCGCCCGGGTCGCCGAGGTTGCAGCAGATGCTGGTCTCGGCGCCCCGAGGCGCGCATCTGCTGCAGTCTCGGCGCGCGGCGGGTCAGCCGACGGTGGCGGCGTGCTCGCCCGCGGGGGTGGCCACGGTCACCACGTCGCCGCGGTGGAGCTGGCGGCCGCGGCGGGACTCCGGGTCGCCGTTGACGGTGACCTCGCCCTCCTCCAGCAGGGTGCGGGCGTCGGCGCCCGAGTCGGCCAGACCCGCGAGCTTGAGGAACTGGCCGAGGCGGATGGAGTCGTCGGAGATCGGCACGGTGGTCACGGGTCCCATCCTGCCAGCGCGGCCCCGCCCGGGCGGTGGACGGCCGGGCGGCGCGGGGCGGCGACGCGCCTAGACTCCGGAGGGTGATCTCCCGCATCGACCTGCGTGGTCGCACCCTGTCCCGCCGCGAGCTGCTCGAGGCCCTGCCGCGCCCCGAGCTGGACGTGGAGTCCGCCGCCGCGGCCGTCGAGCCGATCCTCGCGGACGTCCGCACCCGCGGGGCCGACGCCCTGCGCGACCTGGCCGAGCGGTTCGACGGGGTGCGCCCCGAGCACCTGCGCGTCCCCGCCCAGGCGATCGCCGCCGCGGTCGACGTGCTGGACCCGGACGTCCGGGCCGCGCTGGACGAGACCATCCGCCGGGTGCGGACCGTGCACGCCGCGCAGCGCCCGGCCGACCACACGGTGCAGGTGGCCCCCGGCGCGCAGGTCCGGCAGCGCTGGATCCCGGTGCGCCGCGTCGGCCTGTACGTGCCCGGCGGCCTCGCGGTGTACCCGTCGTCGGTGATCATGAACGTCGTCGCGGCGCAGGAGGCCGGCGTCGGCGCGCTCGCCGTGACGTCGCCGCCGCAGCGCGACAACGGCGGGCTGCCCGACCCGGTCGTCCTCGCGACGTGCGCGCTGCTCGGCGTGGACGAGGTGTACGCCGTCGGCGGGGCGCAGGCCGTGGGGATGCTCGCGTACGGGGCGGCCGACGCCGACGGCGGGACGCTGTGCGAGCCCGTCGACGTCATCACCGGCCCCGGCAACGTGTACGTCGCCGCGGCGAAGCGCCTGGTCCGCGGCGTCGTGGGCATCGACGCCGAGGCCGGGCCCACCGAGATCGCCGTGCTCGCGGACGCGACGGCCGACGCCGACCACGTCGCGGCGGACCTGGTGTCCCAGGCGGAGCACGACCCGCTCGCCGCGTCCGTGCTGGTCACGCCGTCGGTGGAGCTCGCCGGGGCCGTCGAGGCCAAGCTCGTCGACCGGGTGCAGGTCACGCGGCACGCCCAGCGGGTCGCGCAGGCGCTGTCCGGCCCGCAGTCCGCGATCGTCCTCGTGGACGACCTCGAGGCAGGGCTGGCCGTCGTCAACGCGTACGGCGCGGAGCACCTCGAGATCCAGACCGAGGACGCCGCCGCCGTGGCGGAGCGGGTCACCAGCGCCGGGGCGATCTTCGTCGGGGCGTACTCGCCGGTGTCCCTCGGGGACTACATGGCCGGGTCGAACCACGTGCTGCCGACCGGCGGGTGCGCGCACTTCTCGTCCGGGCTCGGGGTGCACTCGTTCGTCCGGGCGGTGCAGGTGGTCGAGTACGACGCCGACGCGCTGCGGGAGGTCGCGGGGCGGATCGTGGCGCTCGCCGACGCCGAGGGGCTGCCCGCGCACGGGGAGGCCGTGCAGGCGCGGTTCTGACGCGCGGCCAGGGCCGGCCGTGCGGGGCGCCGCGCGGGCCGGTCCGCGCCGGCCGCCGCGCGCCGCTCAGCCGACCCCGAGGACGAACGGCAGCACCGCCGCCGCGCCCGCCTGCCGGAGCAGCCGCGCCGCGACGGTGAGCGTCCACCCGGAGTCGGTGCGGTCGTCGACCAGCAGCACCGCCCGGCCCGGCAGCCCCTCGGCCGTCGCGGGCGGCAGGTCGAGCTCCAGCCGGCGGGCGACGGCGGCCAGCCGGTGCGCGGAGTTCACGTCGTGCCGCCCCGCGGGGACGTCCGGCCGGGGGACGACCGCGCCGACCAGCGGCACGCCCAGGTGCCGGGCGACCCCTTCGGCGAGGTGCTGCACCAGCGCGGGCCGGGAGTCCGAGCGCACGACGACGACCCCCTCGGGGCGGTGCTCCGGGTGCCAGGCGTCGAGCGTCGCGAGCACCGGGTCGCGCAGCGGCACCGGCAGCCCGGCGGCGGGGTCGGCGTCGCCGCCGAACAGGTCGCGCAGCAGCCCGCCCCAGCCCACCGAGTCGAGCCGGGCGACCGCGCGGCCGGGCTCGGCCCGCTCGTCCTCCGCGATGCGGCCGCGCAGGTCCAGCCCGAGCGTGGCCATCCCGGACGGCCACTGCCGCCGCGGCTCGACGGCGACGCCCGCGGTGGTGAGCAGCGCCTGCGCCCCGGCGACGTGCGCGGCGTCCGGCGCGGCGCCGACGGTCCGCCCGGTGCAGCGGTCGCAGCGGCCGCACCGCCACGCCTCGCCCTCGGGTCCGGCGAGCTCGGGGTCGTCCAGCGCGCGGCGCAGGTGCGCCATCCGGCAGCCCTCGGTCGTGACGTAGTCGACCATCGACTGCTGCTCGGCCCGCCGGGTCGCGGTCACCCGGTCGTACCGTTCGGCGTCGTAGGACCACGGCTGCCCGGTCGCCGTCCAGCCACCCGCCACCCGCCGCACCGCGCCGTCGACGTCGAGCACCTTGAGCATCTGCTCCAGGCGGGACCGGCGCAGCGACACGTGGGTCTCGAGCGCGGCGGTGGACAGGGTGCCGCCGTCGCCCAGCGCGCGCAGGGCGGCGCGGACGTCCGGCTCGGGCGGGAACGCCGTCGAGGCGAACCAGTCCCAGATCGCGCGGTCCTCGCGGCCCGGCAGCAGCACCGCCGTGGCTCTGCCGCCCGACGCCTCGGCCGCGCGGCCCGCGCGCCCGACCTGCTGGTAGTAGGCGATCGGGGAGGACGGCGCGCCGACGTGGACCACGAACCCGAGGTCCGGCTTGTCGAAGCCCATGCCGAGCGCGGACGTCGCGACGAGCGCCTTGACCCGGTTGGCGAGCAGGTCGGCCTCGGCGACCTCCCGCTCGGCGGGGTCGGTCTGGCCGGTGTACGTACGGACGTCGAGCCCCGCGCCGCGCAGGTGCTCGGTGACCTGGTGCGCCGCGGCGATGGTCAGGCAGTAGACGATGCCGGACCCCTCGAACTCCGGGAGGTTCTGCGCGAGCCAGGCGAGCTGCGCCGCGGTGTCCGGCGTCCGCACCACGGCGAGGTCGAGGCTGGACCGGTCGAGGGGGCCGCGCAGCACCAGGACGTCGTCGTGCACCGCGGTGCCGAGCTGCTCGGCGACGTCGGCGGTCACCCGGGCGTTCGCGGTGGCGGTCGTCGCCAGCACCGGGATGCCGTCCGGCAGCTCGGACAGCAGCGTGCGGATGCGCCGGTAGTCCGGGCGGAAGTCGTGGCCCCAGTCGGAGATGCAGTGCGCCTCGTCGATGACGACCAGCCCGGCGTCGGCGGCGAGTCGCGGGAGCACCTCGTCCCGGAAGGCCGGGTGGGTCAGGCGCTCGGGGGACACCAGCAGGACGTCGACCTCCCCGTCGGCGATGCGGGCGTGCACCTCGTCCCACTCCGTGACGTTCGCGGAGTTGAGCGTCGCCGCCCGCACCCCGGCGCGCTGGGCGGCGGCCACCTGGTTGCGCATGAGGGCGAGCAGGGGCGAGACCAGCACCGTCGGCCCGGCGCCCCGGGCGCGCAGCAGCGCGGTGGCCACGAAGTACACCGCGGACTTGCCCCAGCCGGTGCGCTGGACCACCAGCGCCCGGCGGTGGTCCGTGACCAGCGCGTCGATCGCGCGCCACTGGTCGTCGCGCAGTCGGGCGTCGTCGCGGCCGACCAGGCGGCGCAGCACCGCCTCGGCCTCGGCGCGCAGGTCGGTACCGGCCGGGGTGCCGGTCGGCGTGGCGGTCGGGTTCGTCGTCATCGCCCTCGACCCTAGACGCCCCCGCCGACACCGGGCCCGTCGTCCACAGGCCCGGCGAGACGGCTCGCCAGGGGCCGGGGGCGCGCGGATACGATCGGCCCCGTGACACCCCAGGAAGCCGCCACGCACCGGCCCGCGCGGCCCGCGCTGCCCGTGCGCCCCGAGCTGGCCGGCAGCGCGCCCTACGGCGCCCCGCAGCTCGCCGTGCCCAACCTGCTCAACGTCAACGAGAACCCGTACCCGCCGTCGCCGCAGGTGGTCGCCGACATCGCCGCCGCCGTGGCGCACGCCGCCGCCGGGCTGAACCGGTACCCCGACCGGGAGTTCCTCGACCTGCGCGGCGACCTCGCGGACTACCTCGCGGTCGAGTCGGGCGTGCGCGTCGCGCCCGAGCAGGTGTGGGCGGCGAACGGGTCGAACGAGGTCATGCTGCACGTCCTGCAGGCGTTCGGCGGCCCCGGGCGCACCGCGGTGTCCTTCGCGCCGACGTACTCCATGTACCCCGAGTACGCGCGCGACACGCACACCCGCTGGGTCGCGGGCCGGCGCACCGAGGACTTCCACGTCGACCCGGACGAGGCGCGGTTCCTGATCGCCCGCGAGCAGCCGTCGGTCGTGCTGCTCACCAGCCCGAACAACCCGACGGGCACGGCGCTCGACCTGGGCACGGTGCGGGCGGTGCTGGACGCCGCGGCGCAGGTCCCGGGCGGCTGCGTGGTCGTGGTCGACGAGGCGTACGCGGAGTTCCGCCGCGCGGGCGTCGACTCCGCCCTCACCCTGCTCGCCGACCACCCGCACCTCGCGGTGAGCCGCACCATGTCCAAGGCGTTCGGCCTGGCCGGCGCGCGGGTCGGCTACCTGGCCGCGTCCCGGGAGCTCGTGGACGCGCTGCGCGTCGTGCGGCTGCCGTACCACCTGTCCGCCGTCACCCAGGCGGTCGCGCGGGCGGCACTCGCGCACCGGGACGAGCTCATGGCCCAGGTCGGCTCGCTGCGCGACGAGCGGGACGCCCTGGTCGTGTGGCTCCGCGAGCGGGGCCTCACGGTCGCGGAGTCGGACGCGAACTTCGTGCTGTTCGGCCTGTTCGAGGACCGGCACGCGGTCTGGCAGGGGCTGCTGGACCGCGGCGTGCTGATCCGCGAGGTCGGTCCGGAAGGATGGCTGCGGGTGTCGGTCGGCACCCCGCAGGAGACCGCGGCGTTCCGCGCCGCGCTTCAGGAGGTGGTGGGGCTGTGAGCAGCACGACCGGCGGGCGCACCGCGCGGATCGAGCGCACGACGAGCGAGTCCAGCGTGGTCGTCGAGGTGGACCTCGACGGCACCGGGCGCACGGACATCAGCACGACCGTGCCGTTCTACGACCACATGCTCACGGCCCTGGGCAAGCACTCGCTCATCGACCTCACCGTGCAGGCCACGGGCGACACCGACATCGACGCGCACCACACCGTCGAGGACGTCGCGATCTGCCTGGGCGAGGCGCTGCGGGCGGCGCTGGGGGACAAGCGCGGCATCGCGCGGTTCGGCGACGCGACCGTGCCGCTGGACGAGGCGCTGGCGCAGGCCGTCGTCGACGTGTCGGGCCGCCCGTACCTCGTGCACACCGGCGAGCCCGCGGGGCAGGAGTACCACCTCATCGGCGGGCACTTCACCGGCTCGCTGACCCGGCACGTGCTGGAGTCGATCGCGCACCACGCCGCGTTCGGCATGCACGTGCGGGTGCTGGCCGGCCGCGACCCGCACCACGTCGTGGAGGCGCAGTTCAAGGCGCTGGCCCGCGCGCTGCGCGCCGCCGTGGCGCTGGACCCGCGCGTCGAGGGCATCCCGAGCACGAAGGGTGCGCTGTGACCGGCACCCCGGACGACGACGACCTCGGCATCGAGATCCCGGACGACCTGTCCGGGCTCGACGCCGCGGGCTCCGCGCCGGGCGAGCCGCCGGAGCCGGTCGTCGCGGTGGTCGTGACGCAGGTCGCCGGCGCGCGCCCGCTCGCCGCCGCGTGCGCGCTCGCGGGCGTGCCCGTCGACGCGGTGCCGTCACCCGTCGGCGCGCTGGCCGTGCTGCGGGACACCGCCGACGCGCAGCGGACCGCCGAGGCGGCCGGGGCCATCTCGCGGATGCTGCGCAGCTCGCCGGTCGTGCTGCTGGACCGCCGGGGCGGGCGGATCGCCGCGAGCCGCTGGTCCGCGGGCGAGCGGGAGGACGACCTGCCGCCCGGGCTCGTCCTGTCGGGTGCGCCCGAGGTGCTCGACGACGTGCTGGTCGGCGGGCGCCCCGTCGCCGAGATCGAGGGCGTCGAGTCCAGCGTCGGCATGTCCCGGTGGGCCGCGATGCGCGCCCTCGGCAGCGGGCGGCGGAAGCAGGGCTGACCCGGCCGGGCCGCGGGGTCCGCGCACCGGACGCGCGACGGGCGTCGCGCCGCGGTCCCGGTAACCTGGACCGGTGCCCAGCCAGCCTCGTGTCGTCGTCCTGGACTACGGATTCGGGAACGTCCGCTCGGCCGTGCGCGCCCTCGAGCGGGTCGGCGCCCAGGTCGAGCTGACGGCCGACGCGCAGCATGCCGCCGAGGCCGACGGCCTGGTCGTGCCGGGCGTCGGGGCGTTCGCCGCGGTGATGCGCGGCCTGCGCGACGTGCGGGGCGACCAGATCGTCGACCGGCGGCTCGCCGGCGGCCGGCCGGTGCTCGGCATCTGCGTCGGCATGCAGGTGATGTTCGAGCGCGGCGACGAGCACGGGGTCGAGACCGACGGGCTGGGCGAGTGGCCCGGCGTGGTCGACCGGCTCGAGGCGGACGTCGTGCCGCACATGGGCTGGTCCACGGTCGACGCCCCGGAGGGCACGCGGCTGTTCGCCGGCATCGAGGACGAGCGGTTCTACTTCGTGCACTCGTACGCCGCCCGGGCGTTCCCGCTGCTCGACACCGCCGACCCCGAGCGCATGGCGCCCCCGCTGGTGACCTGGTCCGCGCACGGTGGCCGGTTCGTCGCCGCCGTGGAGAACGGCCCGCTCGCCGCGACCCAGTTCCACCCGGAGAAGTCCGGCGACGCCGGCGCGCAGCTGCTGGAGAACTGGGTCGGCTCGCTCGGCTGAGCGCCCCGACCCGGTCCGCACCCACCCCCCGAACGAGGAGATCCATGTCCGACCGTCTGCAGCTCCTGCCCGCCGTCGACGTCGCCGACGGCCAGGCCGTCCGCCTCGTCCAGGGCGAGGCGGGCTCGGAGACCTCCTACGGCGACCCGCTGTCCGCGGCCCTCGACTGGCACGCCGGCGGCGCCGAGTGGATCCACCTGGTCGACCTGGACGCGGCCTTCGGGCGCGGTTCGAACGCCGACCTGCTCGCGGACGTCGCGCAGGTGCTGTCCGGCAAGGGCGTCAAGGTCGAGCTGTCCGGCGGGATCCGGGACGACGCGTCGCTCGCCCGCGCGCTGGGCACCGGGGCGACCCGCGTGAACCTCGGCACCGCCGCGCTGGAGGACCCGGAGTGGACCGCACGCGTCATCGCCGAGCACGGCGACGCGATCGCCGTCGGCCTCGACGTGCGCGGCACCACGCTCGCTGCGCGCGGCTGGACCCGGGAGGGCGGCGACCTCTGGGAGGTGCTCGCCCGGCTCGACGCCGCCGGCTGCTCCCGCTACGTCCTGACCGACGTGACGAAGGACGGCACGCTGCGCGGCCCGAACGTCGACCTGCTCCGCGAGGTGTGCTCCCGCACGGACGCGCCGGTGGTGGCGTCCGGCGGCATCTCGTCCCTCGACGACCTCCGCGTCCTGCGGACCCTGGTGCCCGAGGGCGTCGAGGGGGCGATCGTCGGCAAGGCCCTGTACGCCGGGGCGTTCACCCTGCCCGAGGCGCTGGACGTCGCCGGGCGCCCGTGACCGGCCGGGAGCTCCCGCCGACCTCCGCGTTCGCGGGGGACGACGGCCGCGCCGACCCGGGCGTCGCCGCCGCGCTGGCGGGGTACGGCGACGGCACCGGCACGCTCGCCGGCGTCGTCGCGGCGCTCGCCGGGACCCGGGTGCTGGTGCCGGTGCTGGCCGAGCTCGACTCCGCGGAGACCGTCGTCGTCGGCGGGCACGCGCACACCGTCGAGAAGGAGGCGTCCGCGGGCATCGTCGCCCTGCAGGCGCCCGACGGCCGCACCGCGCTGCCCGTGTTCTCCTCCGTCGCCGCGATGTCGGCGTGGCGGTCCGACGCCCGGCCCGTGCCGACCGACGTGGTCCGCGCCGCGCTGTCCGCGGTGCAGGAGGGCTGGGAGCTGCTCGTGCTCGATCCCGGCGGCCCGGTGACCGTGCTCGTGCCGCGGCCCGCGGTGTGGGCCCTGGCGCAGCAGCAGGCGTGGCGGCCCGCGGTGGCGGACGGCGGCTCGGGCCCGGCGGTGGACGCCGAGGTGGCGGCGGCGGTGCGGGCGGCGGTGCTCGGTGCGCTCGCGCCCGCGGCCGCGCCGGAGCAGGCGGCGGCGTCCGAGCCGGCGTCGTCGGGGGAGCGCCGGACGTGGTTCCGGCGCCGGCGTCCCGCGGCGGGCGAGGCTCCGGCCGGCCGGGCGGGCGGTCCGGCGCGCGCGGTGGGCCCGGGTGGTCCGGCGGCCGCGAGCGGCCCCGTGCGCGACGTGGCCGCCGTGCCCGGCGGGCGCGCGGAGGTCGCCGTCGAGCTGGCCCTCGTGCCCGGCCTGGACCGGGCGGCGCTCGACGCGGTGCTGCGCCGGGTCGGCGCGGCGCTGGCCGCGGACGAGACGGTCACGCAGCGCGTCGACTCGGTCGAGGTCCGGCTGCGCTGAGCGCGCCCCGCGCCGCCCCGCACCCCGCGCGCCGCACCCCGCGCCCCGCGCGCTCCCGCAGCCGCGCCCGGCTCGCTCGCGCCGCCTCGCCCCGCGCGCCCGAGCCGCCGAGGTCGACGGTTGCGCCCGCCGGCCGGGGTGCGCAACCGACGACCTCGTGCGCAACCGACGACCTCGTGCGCAGCCGACGACCTCGCGCGGAACCGACGACCTCGCGCGGAACCGACGACCTCGGCGCGCCCGCGGGCTCAGCGCCGCCGGCGGCGGCCGAAGGCGACGGCGAACGACAGCGCGACGACCGCGATCGCGCCGACGGCCTGACCGCCGAGGATGACCCGGTTGAGGTCCAGCGCCGGGCGCCACGAGACCCCGTCCTCCTGCACGACGTAGACGCCCAGCGGCTTGACGCGCGCGGCGAAGCCGGCACCCTCGGCGTCGCCGCCGCCCCGGCCGTAGGGGCGGGGGAACTGCGGGCGGTACTGGGCGAGGGCCTCCAGCCCGCGGCTCGCCTGGCCCCAGCCGGTCGTCGGGCGCCCCGCGGGCCACGGCCCGGGACCGGTGCCGTCGACGGCGAGCTCGGGGGCCGCCTCCTCCAGCGCCTCGGACGCCGGCTCGCCCGGCCCGTCCCCGCCGTCGTCGTCGCCGGACGGGCCGCCGGGTCCCTGCGCGCCGGGCTTGCGCGTGCCGAGCCGGCCCTCGCCGCTCGCGGCGCCGACGCCGTGCGAGCCGACGACCTTCGCGACGGGGATGACGAGCACGCCGTCGCGCTCGTAGGGCTCGCCGAACACGCGGCGCGCGGAGAAGACGTCGCTCGCCGCACGGGTGAGCTCGGGCAGTCCGGCGTGGGGGTCGTCGTGGGGCATGGGTCCTCCTCCTGGTGGGCACGTCCGCACCCACCGTGGCACGCCGGGACCCCGGCGCACCAGGGGCCTCACCCGGTGCAGGACGTGCTGGCGGTGAAGGACGACTCGTCGGCCAGCAGCTGGCGCAGGGTGCTCACCGGCACGACGAAGCTCTGGCCCGTCGAGTTCTTCGCGTACACGACGCCGACGACCCGGCCCTCGGAGTCCAGCACCGCGGAGCCGGAGCTCCCGGGCTCCACCTCGGCGTTCGTGACCAGCACCTGGCCGAGGTTCTCGTTCAGCGGGTCGGTGGTCGAGCCGATGACCTGACCGGTCGTCACGGTGAGCGCGCCGCCCTGCGGGTAGCCGACGACGGTCACCGTGTCGCCCGGGTTCGGGTCGGCCTCCGCGAGCCCGGGCGCGGACGGCAGCGCGTCGGCGGTCCGCACCACCGCGAGGTCGGCCAGCGCCGCGGTGGAGGACGCCGTGACCGCGACGTCCCGGCCGTCGTAGGTGCTGAGCTGGAGGTCGGCCGAGTCGGCGACGACGTGCCGGTTCGTGATGAGCGTCGTCTCGTCGATCGCGAAGCCGGAGCCCGTCGACAGCGAGTTGCAGCCGACGTTCCGGATCCGCACGGCCATCCGCTGCGCGGCGTCGAAGCCGTCGGGGGACAGGTTGCCGGAGGACGACGGGGTCGCGGCCGGCACCGAGGACGGGACCAGGTCGGTGGGCGCCGCGGTCGGCGGCATGGCGGGCAGCACGCCGCAGCCGGCCAGCGCGAGCGCCGGGAGCAGCACGAGCGCGGCGAGCCGCGCGGGCGTCCGCCTCACCCGGTGGCCCCCGCGGCGAGCTGGCGCTGCAGCTCGGCGTTGGCGTCGGTCGCGGCCTTGCAGACGCCCTGCACGTCGCCCTTGAACCGCTCGAGGTCCGCGGGGTCGTAGGACGCCGCGTCCTCCAGGTAGGTGATGAGCTGGTTCTGCGCGTCGATGCAGGTGGACAGGGCCGAGGCCACGTTCGCGGCGGCCTGCGAGATCCGGGCCTGGTAGTCGACGAGCTGGCGCTGCACCTCGCGGTCGTCGCCGACCTGGGCCTTCTCGTCCGCGAGCTGCGTGATCCTCTCCTGCGCGGTGGTGAGCTGCTCGTTCACGGCGGTCAGCTCGCCGACGGTGCCCTCGTGCTCGGCGCGCAGCGTCGCGAGCTCGGTGCCGATGTCCCGCGCCTGCTGCTCGATGTCCGCGGCGTACTCCTCGTACCGGACGGTGCGGATCCACAGGTAGGTGGACAGCGCGGTCACCGCGGCGAGCAGCACCGCGAGCACGACGACGGCCCAGGTGCGGCCGCGGCGGCGGGGCGCGGGCGGCGGGGCGAGGTGCGCGTGCTCGGCGTGCGGGGTTCCCGCGGGTGCGGCGCCGGGGGACCCGGGACCGGCCGGCACGGCGGTCGTGCGGCGGGTGGCGGTGGCGCCCTCGGCGCCCTGCGGGAGCCACGACGACGGCCCGGTCGGCCGCGGCTGGCCGATCGGGTCGCCCGGCCCGGTGGCAGACGTCACGGCACCACCTTACGGGCGGCCGGCGCGGACGTGCCGAAGATCACCACCTGGCGGGCACCCGGGTGGCGGAATCCTGTCGTCCGACAGGCGCCCGTCACGAGAGAATCCCCGGGTGTCCCTCGCCCCCTACGCCCGCCTGCTGCGGCTGCCCGGTGTCCTGCCCCTCGTCCTCGTCGCGTTCGTCGCGCGCATCCCGCACGCGATGACCGGCGTCGTGCTCACCCTGCACGTGGTGGGCCCGCTCGGGCAGGGCTACGGCCGCGCCGGCGTGGTCGCCGCGGCGATGACCGTGGGCGTGGCGATCGGCTCGCCGTGGCGCGGCCGCCGGGTCGACCGGCTGGGGCTGCGGCGGGCGCTGATCCCGTCGGTGGTCGTGGAGTCCGCGGTCTGGCTGATCGCGCCGCGGCTCGGGTACGAGACGCTCGTCGTGGCGGCGGTCGTCGCCGGGGCGTTCCTCGTCCCGGTGTTCTCGGTCGTCCGGCAGTCGCTGGCGGTCCTGGTGCCGGCCGAGCAGCAGAAGACGGCGTACGCCCTGGACTCGGTCGGCACCGAGATGACCTTCATGCTCGCGCCGACCGTCGGCGTGCTGATCGCGACCCAGGTGTCGACCACGGCCGCGCTCACGGTGATCGGCGTGTCGACCGTCGTGGCGGGCCTCGTGCTCATGTGGTTCAACCCGCCGACGCGGTCGCCGGGCGAGGCACCCGGCGCCGCGGCGTCCGGCCCCCGGCAGCGCATCCTCACCCCGGGCCTGCTGGTCGTGCTCGCGGCCGCGTCCGCCGCCGCGCTGATCCTCAACGGCACCGACGTCGGCATCGTCGCGGCGCTGCGCGGGTGGGAGCACGAGTCGGCGGTCGGCTGGATGATCGCGCTGTGGTGCCTGGGCTCCGTCGTCGGCGGCCTGGTCTACGGCGCCGGGCGCCACGAGCTGCACCCGCTGGCCCTGGTGGCTCTGCTCGGCGCGGCGACCCTCCCGGCGACGTTCGCCCAGACGCAGGCGCAGCTGGCGGTGGCCGTCGTGGTCGCGGGGCTGCCGTGCGCCGCGGCGCTGTCGTCGATCAACGCGTCGCTGGTCCGCATGGTGCCGGAGCACCGGCGCGGCGAGGTGATGGGCTGGAGCGGCACGGCGAACACGGTCGGAGCCGCGCTGGGCGCGCCGGTCATCGGCGCCGTGATCGACGGGTTCGGGCCGTGGTCCGGGTTCGCGGCGGCCGGCGGCGTCGGGCTGCTGCTCTCCGTGCTGGGCCTGGCCGTGCTCGCGGTCGTGCGGCGGCGGGCGGGTGGGCGCGGAGCACGCGGGGCCGGGGCCGTCGTGCCGACCGGGCCGGCGCCGGCGGGCGTCGTGCCCACCCCGGCCCCCGTCGGCGCGGACGACGTGCCGGCCCGCCCGGAGCAGCCCGCCGCCCGCTGAGGCGCTCAGACCACCGAGCCGGTGTACTTCTCGCCGGGGCCCTCGCCGGGGGCGTCGGGGAAGGGGCTGGCCTCGCGGAACGCGAGCTGCAGCGACCGCAGCCCGTCCCGCAGCGAGCGGGCGTGCTGGTTGCCGATGTCCGGCGCCGACGCCGTCACGAGCGCGGCGAGCGCCGTGATGAGCTTGCGCGCCTCGTCCAGGTCGAGGTGGTCCCGGCCGGCGGCCTCGGGGGTGTCCTCCGCCAGGCCGCACTTCACGGCGGCGGCGCTCATGAGGTGCACGGCGGCGGTCGTGATGACCTCGACCGCGGCCACGTCGGCGATGTCGCGGGCGGCGGCGTCCGCGTCGGGGGTCTGACTCATGCGGGGGATCCTCTCATCCGCGGACGCAGCCGCGCCCGCCGCCCGGCGGAGGGGTCCGGGGCGACGGGCGCGGCGTCGGGGGATCCGGTCAGGCGACCGGGGTGCTCGCCGTCGCCGGCTCGCCGTTCTCGACCGGGGCGGACCCGGACAGCGCGGCGGCCAGGGCGGCGCCCAGGGACGCGTCGACGTTCGTCCAGTACTGGATCGCCCGGGCGCGGATGACGTCGCTCTTCACCGCGCCGACGTGGCCGGTGATCGTCTCGAGGAACCGGGCGCGCGCGGCGTCGTCGAACACCTCGCGGTACAGCGTGCCCGCCTGGCCCCAGTCGTCGTCCTCGGGGTGCAGGGTCGCCGCGGCGCGGACCATGGCGCCGTCCGACTCCCACCCGGCGGACTCCGCCGCGCGGGCCGGGTCGGCCGCGGGGCCGCCGACGGAGTTCGGCGCGTACACCGGCACGTCGGGGGCGTTGAAGGAGTACCGCGCCGCACCGTCCTTGGAGTACGAGTGCACGGGGGCCGCGTGCGGGGCGTTCACGGGCAGCTGCGCGTGGTTCGTACCGACGCGGTACCGGTGGGCGTCCGCGTAGGAGAAGATCCGCGCGAGCAGCATCTTGTCCGGGCTGGCCGCGATGCCGGGCACGAAGTTGCTCGGCGCGAACGTGGCCTGCTCGATCTGCGCGAAGTAGTTCTCCGGGTTGCGGTTGAGCTCCATCACGCCGACCTCGATCAGCGGGTAGTCCGCGTGCGGCCACACCTTGGTGAGGTCGAAGGGGTTGAACCGGTAGGTCTCCGCGTCCGCGTACGGCATGACCTGGACCGACAGCGTCCAGCGCGGGAAGTCGCCGTCGGCGATGTGCTCGAACAGGTCGCGGATGTGGTGGTCGGCGTCCGAGCCGGCGAGCTGCGCGGCCTCGTCGGCGGTCAGGTTGTCGATGCCCTGCTGGGTCGTGAAGTGGTACTTGACCCAGAACCGCTCGCCGGCCGCGTTGATCCACTGGTAGGTGTGCGAGCCGAAGCCGTCCATCGTGCGCCACGACCGCGGCAGGCCGCGGTCGCCCATGAGCCAGGTCACCTGGTGCGCCGACTCGGGGGACAGGGTCCAGAAGTCCCACTGCATGTCGTTGTCGCGCAGGTTCGAGCCCGGCAGCCGCTTCTGCGAGCGGATGAAGTCGGGGAACTTGATGCCGTCGCGCAGGAAGAACACCGGGGTGTTGTTGCCGACGAGGTCGTAGTTCCCCTCGGACGTGTAGAACTTCAGCGCGAAGCCGCGCGGGTCCCGCCAGGTGTCGGGGGAGCCGTGCTCGCCCGCCACCGAGGAGAACCGCGCGAGCATCTCCGTCTCCACGCCCGGCTGGAAGAGCGCCGCGCGGGTGTACCGGCTGACGTCGGCCGTGGTGGTGAACGTGCCGAAGGCGCCGCCGCCCTTGGCGTGCACGACGCGCTCCGGGACCCGCTCGCGGTTGAACTGCGCCAGCTTCTCCACCAGGTAGTGGTCGTGCAGGACGATCGGGCCGTCGGCGCCGACCGACAGCGCGTGGGCGTCGGACGCGACGGGGGCGCCGGAGTTCGTGGTGGTGGGGTGGACCTGGGTCACGCGGTTCCTTCCTTCGGTGGCGGGCCCGTGCGGGCGCGCCGGGGACCGGGTGGGCGGGGTCGCCCGACCGGTGGGTCGGTGGGGGGTGCGGGCCGCGCGGGGTGCGCGACGCCGGGGGTCAGTCGGTGCGGTCGCGGCAGTCCGGGCAGAGTCCCCAGTAGGTGACCTCGGCGGTCTCGACCGTGAACCCGGACGTGGACACGGGGGTCAGGCAGGGGGCCTCGCCGACGGCGCAGTCCACGTCCCCGAGCGCGCCGCACTCGCGGCACACGACGTGGTGGTGGTTGTCGCCGACCCGGCGCTCGTAGCGGGCGGGGTGCCCCGCGGGCTCGATGCGGCGCAGGATGCCGGCGTCGGTGAGCGCGTGCAGCACGTCGTACACGGCCTGGACCGACACGGTCGGCAGCGCCGTGCGGGCGCGGGTGAGGACGGCGTCCGCGTCGGCGTGCGGGTGGGCGGCGACCGCCTCGAGCACCGCGACGCGGGGCGCGGTGACGCGCAGGCCCCGCCGGCGCAGGAGGTCCGCGGGGGACTCGTCCGCCACCGGGTGCGCCGGGTGCGCGGCGTGGGTGTGCTGGTCGAGGGACATGCCCTCACCCTGGCACGCTTTCTGGAACTGTTCAAGTAGGGATCTGACGGCGTGTCACGTCGGGCGGGGGCCTGCGGGGAATCGTCCGGGGCGGTCCGGGTGTTCTGGTAGAGTCACTCACGACTGGCCTGGGTCGACCTGCGCCCGCACTCCGGTGCGGGGTCGGGGCCGCCCGGGTGCACAAGTGGAGTCGATCCCACCTGAGTCCCGACCGTCCGGCTCGTCCCGGCGACAGGGTCCAGGTCACGGTCCAGGCCGAGCGCCCCTCGCGGGAGCCCGGCCCGACGGCGTACCGCCCCGCGCGGCGCGCCGTGGAACCGTCGGCCCCCACCTGTGCTCAGGACCGGGGGCCTTCCCCGTTCCTGGAGGTCACCACTGCGACTTCGAGGAGCACCACATCAGCGAGCCCCGCATCAACGATCGGATCCGCGTCGCCGAGGTCCGCCTGGTCGGCCCGAACGGCGAGCAGGTCGGCATCGTCCGCGTGGAGGACGCACTGCGCCTGGCCCAGGACGCCGACCTCGACCTGGTCGAGGTGGCGCCGGACGCCCGTCCGCCCGTCTGCAAGATCATGGACTACGGCAAGTTCAAGTACGAAGCAGACATGAAGGCCCGCGAGGCCCGGCGCAACCAGAGCAACACGGTTCTCAAGGAGATCCGCTTCCGGCTCAAGATCGACCCGCACGACTACGGCACCAAGAAGGGCCACGTCGAGCGGTTCCTCGCCGCCGGCGACAAGGTCAAGGTCATGATCATGTTCCGCGGCCGCGAGCAGTCGCGCCCGGAGATGGGCGTGCGCCTGCTGCAGCGGCTCGCGGACGACGTGTCCGAGCTCGGCTTCATCGAGAGCATGCCGAAGCAGGACGGCCGCAACATGATCATGGTGCTCGGGCCGACCAAGAAGAAGGCGGAGCAGAAGGGCGAGCAGCGCCGCGCCCGGCGCGAGCAGCGCACCGCGGACGCGCCGGTCGCCGACGAGGCGACCGAGGTCGAGGCCCCCGCCGCCGAGGCCCCGGCTCCGGCTGCCGCTCCGGCCCCCGCCGCCGAGCCGACGCCCGCCCCGGCCGCCGCCCCGGCGCCCGCGGCAGCGCCCCGGCCCGCTGCTGCACCGCGCCCGGCTGCCGCGCCGCGCCCGGCCGCCGCGCCGCGTCCGGCCGCCAGCCCGAAGCCGGCCACCCGGCCGGCGACCAGCACCCCCCGCCCGACCCCCGGTCCCGCGACCGGGACGACGGCGACGCCGGTCCCGCGGCCCGCGCCGCGCCCGGCACCTGCTCCGCGTCCATCGGCGCGGCCGGCCCCCCGGGGCCAGTCGTCCGGCGGCACCGGGAACGCCTGACCTGCACGACACGCCCGGACCCCACCGGGACCGGACGGACGAGTCGCGCCACCGTGCGCGATGCGACGACAAGGAGAGACGGCAGCCATGCCGAAGAACAAGACGCACTCCGGTGCGAAGAAGCGCTTCCGGATCACCGGGAGCGGCAAGGTCATGCGCGAGCAGGCCAACGCCCGCCACCTGTTCGAGCACAAGTCGAGCCGTCGCACGCGCCGCCTCGCCTCGGACCAGGTCGTCTCCGCGGCCGACGCCCCCCGTATCAAGAAGCTGCTCGGCAAGTGACCTCCCGGCGCGCGAGCGCCGAGGCACCCAGCCGACCTGAGAACAGAGCAAGGAGCATCACGTGGCACGCGTGAAGCGGGCGGTCAACGCCCAGAAGAAGCGCCGGGCGACCCTCGAGCGGGCCTCCGGCTACCGCGGTCAGCGTTCGCGCCTGTACCGCAAGGCCAAGGAGCAGGTCACCCACTCCCTCGTCTACGCCTACCGCGACCGCAAGGCGCGCAAGGGCGACTTCCGCAAGCTGTGGATCCAGCGGATCAACGCGGCTGCGCGCGAGCAGGGCCTGACCTACAACCGCCTGATCCAGGGCCTCAAGCTCGCGGGTGTCGAGGTCGACCGTCGGGTGCTGGCCGACCTGGCCGTCACCGACGTCGCGGCGTTCAACGCGCTGGTGCAGGTCGCCAAGGACGCGCTGCCGGCCGACGTCAACGCGCCGAAGGCCGCGGCCTGACGCACCCCGCGTGACCGCCGGCCCCGCCGGCGCACCGCATCCGGGACCCCCGGGAGCCACCAGGCCCCCGGGGGTCCCGCGCGTCCGGGGGTGCCCGCGCGTCGCGCGTCCGGTGGCGACGGGGTGCGCAGCGGTCACGCGGGGCGCCTCGGGACGTGCGCCGGTGATCGGGGCCAACCGCCTCGGTGCGGGTTCGGCGCCGGTGCCGGGTCGGCGTGCGGTGCGGGGTGCGGGAGGATGGGGGCGTGCCTGACGCGATCTCCCCGGACCGACCCGTGCTCGCCAACCCGCATGCCGACCGCGTCCGGGGAGTGCACGCCCTCGGGGCACGGGCGGGGCGCCGGCGGGCGGGACGGTTCCTGGTCGAGGGGCCGCAGGCGGTGCGCGAGGCGGTGCGGTGGACGCCGCACCTGGTGCGGGACGTCTACCTGACCCCGGAGGCCGCCGACCGGTACGCCGAGATCGTCGCGGACGCGGCGGCCGCCGGCCTGTTCCTGCACCGGGGGACAGCGGAGGTGCTCGCGGCGATGTCGCCGGACGCGCAGGGCGTGCTCGCCGTGGCCGACCTGCCCGGCAGCGAGTCGACCGCCACGCTGACCGGCCCGCTCGACTCCACCGCCCTGCCCGCGGTGCTGGCTGCCCGGCCGCGGCTGGTCGCCCTGCTCGCGCAGGTCCGGGACCCGGGCAACGCGGGCACCGTGATCCGCGTCGCCGACGCCGCCGGGGCGGATGCCGTCGTCATCGCGGGCGACAGCGTCGAGGCCACGAACCCGAAGGTGGTTCGCTCGACGGCGGGCTCGCTCTTCCACCTGCCGGTGGTGTCCGGGGTGCCCGTCGCCGACACGGTCGACGCGCTCCGGGACGCGGGGCTGACCGTGCTGGCGGCCGACGGCGCGGGCGACCTCGACCTCGACGACCTCCAGGACGCGGCGGCCCGGGCGGCGGGCGGCGCGGCACCGGCGGGCGCGGACCTGCGTGCGCCGACCGCCTGGCTGTTCGGCAACGAGGCGTGGGGGCTGCCCGCCGCGGACCGGGAGCGCGCGGACGCGGTGGTCCGGGTGCCGCTGCGCGGGCGCGCGGAGTCGCTCAACCTCGGCACCGCGGCGGCGGTCTGCCTGTACGCGTCCTCGCGCGCGCACCGCTGAGCACCGCGGGGTGGCGACCTGAGCACCCCGCGGGGTGCCGGCGGCTGCGGCATGCTGGTCCGGTGCGCGTCTTCGCCGGCATCTGGCCCACCCCGGAGGTACGGAGCCACCTGGCGTCCGCGCTGGTGACCGCGCTGGGCGTCGACCCCGAGCTCGCCCCCGGGCGGTCGGGCGGCGACGGCGTCCGGTGGACCGCCGCGGAGAACTGGCACGTGACGCTCGCGTTCTACGGCGACCTCGGCGAGGGGCGCGTCGAGGCGCTGAGCGAGTCCCTGGCGGAGGTCGCGGCGGTGGCCGCCCCGTTCGACCTGTCGCTGGCCGGCGCGGGCGTGTTCGCGCACCGCACGCTCTGGGCGGGCGTCGGCGGGGACGTCGCCGGGGTGCACGCGCTGGTCGACGGCTGCCGGGACGCCGGCGAGGCCGTCGGCGCGCGGCAGGACGACCGGGTGCGCTCGCGCCCGCACCTCACGCTCGGCCGGGTGACCCCGCCGCCGGGCCGTCGCCGCCGGGACCGCGCGCCGGACCCGGGCGACCTGCTCGTGCACGCCCTGGCGGTGTACCGGGGCCCACGGTGGCCGGTCTCCGAGCTGGTGCTCGCCGAGTCGCGCCCGGGGGAGGGCCGGGCGGGCGGCCCGCGCTACCTCCCGCTGGGCCGCTGGCCCCTGGGCCGCCCCGGCGCGGGGCCGCCCTGATCGCGCCCGAGCCCTCGGGTCCGGACCGCCGGCGCGGCCGTGTGGCACCATGGCCCGCATGACCGCCGCGCCGCGTCGCACCGACCGCCGATTTCCCGGGCCCGTTCCCGGGCCGCGGCGCTGACGCGCAGCACCCGACCGCCCGCCGGGCGGACGGTCCCCAGGTCCGGGGGCGGGCGCCACTAGACTCGCCCGTTGGTCGCCGCGCTGCCTCGTCGCAGCGTCGCCGGCCGTAGACCCAGCCCTGGAAGGTCCGGATGTCCACGCCCGACACACCCCTGTCCCCGCTCGACCCCGACGCCGTCGGTCGCGCCCTGGACGACGCCCTCGCGGCCGTCGCCGCCGCCGGCGACCTCGACGCCCTGAAGTCCGCGCGCCTCGCGCACACCGGCGAGCGCAGCCCGCTCGCGCTGGCGAACCGCGCGATCGGCGGGCTCGCCCCGGCGGACAAGGCCGTCGCCGGCCGCACGGTCGGCCAGGCCCGCGGCCGCCTGAACGCCGCGATCGCCGCCCGCGAGGCCGAGCTGGCCGCCGAGCGCGACGCCCGCGTGCTGGTCGAGGAGGCCGTCGACGTGACGCTGCCGTCCGACCGCACCCCCCGCGGCGCCCGGCACCCGCTGGAGCTGCTGGCCGAGCGCGTCGCCGACGTGTTCGTGGCGATGGGCTGGGAGATCGCCGAGGGCCCCGAGGTCGAGGCGGAGTGGTTCAACTTCGACGCCCTGAACTTCGGCCCGGACCACCCCGCGCGCCAGATGCAGGACACGTTCTACGTCGCGGCCCCCGAGGGCGAGCCGGACCCGCACCTGGTGCTGCGCACGCACACCTCGCCGGTGCAGGCCCGCAGCCTCCTGGAGCGGGACCTGCCGGTGTACATCGCGTGCCCGGGCCGGGTGTTCCGCACCGACGAGCTCGACGCGACGCACACCCCGGTGTTCCACCAGGTCGAGGGCCTCGCGGTCGACAAGGGCCTGACGATGGCGCACCTCAAGGGCACGCTGGACCACTTCGCGCGCGCGATGTTCGGCCCGGAGGCGCGCACCCGCCTGCGGCCGTCGTTCTTCCCGTTCACCGAGCCGAGCGCCGAGATGGACCTGTGGTTCCCCCAGAAGAAGGGCGGCCCGGGCTGGATCGAGTGGGGCGGCTGCGGGATGGTCAACCCGAACGTACTGCTGGCGGCGGGCATCGACCCCCAGGTGTACTCCGGCTTCGCGTTCGGGATGGGCATCGAGCGCACGCTCATGCTCCGTCACGAGATCGCGGACATGCACGACATGGTGGAGGGCGACGTCCGCTTCTCCACCCAGTTCCGGGCGGTGATCTGATGCCTCGCATCCCTCTGACCTGGCTCGGCGAGCACGTCGAGCTCCCCGCCGGCCTGACGGCCGAGCAGCTCGCGGCGGACCTGGTCCGCGTCGGGCTCGAGGAGGAGGCCGTGCACCCGGCCGCCGTGTCCGGCCCGCTGGTGGTCGGCAAGGTCGTCGAGCGCGTGCCCGAGCCGCAGAAGAACGGCAAGACGATCAACTGGTGCCAGGTCGACGTCGGCCCGCACAACGCGACGGCGGAGGACGGCACGAGCGCCCCCCGCGGCATCGTCTGCGGGGCGCACAACTTCGACGTGGGCGACCACGTCGTCGTGGCGCTGCCCGGCGCGGTGCTGCCCGGGCCGTTCGCGATCGCGTCCCGCAAGACGTACGGGCACGTCTCGGACGGCATGATCTGCTCCTCGCGCGAGCTGGGCCTCGGCGACGACCACGACGGCATCATCGTGCTGTCGGAGATCGGGATCGAGGCCGAGCCGGGGGCCGACGCGCGCGCCCTGCTGGGGCTCGGCGAGGAGGTCCTCGAGATCAACGTGACGCCGGACCGGGGCTACTGCTTCGCGATGCGCGGCGTGGCGCGGGAGTACTCCCACGCGACGGGCGCGGTGTTCACCGACCGCGGGCTGGCCCCCGTGCCGGACGTGCCGGCGACCGGCGGCTTCCCCGTCGAGATCCGCGACGACGCGCCCGTGCACGGCGTGCCGGGCGCGGACCGCTTCGTCGCGCAGGTCGTGCGGGGCGTCGCGGCGGACGCGCCCTCGCCGGCGTGGATGCAGCGCCGGCTCACCCAGGCGGGCATGCGGCCGATCTCGCTCGCGGTGGACGTCACGAACTACGTGATGCTCGACCTCGGGCAGCCGCTGCACGCCTACGACCTGGCCACGCTGGCGGAGCCCGTCGTCGTGCGCCGGGCGCGCGCGGGCGAGCGGCTGACCACGCTGGACGGCGTCGAGCGCACCCTCGACCCCGAGGACCTGCTCATCACCGACGGCCCGGACGCCGGGCGGGTGCTCGGCCTCGCCGGGGTCATGGGCGGCGCGGACACCGAGGTGTCGGCGGCGACGACCGACCTGCTGATCGAGGCCGCGCACTTCGACCCGGTCACCGTCGCGCGCACCGCCCGGCGGCACAAGCTGCCCAGCGAGGCGGCCAAGCGGTTCGAGCGCGGCGTCGATCCGCGGCTGCCCCGCGTCGCGGTCGCCCGGGTGGTGGAGCTGCTGGTGGAGCACGGCGGCGGCGCGCCCGACGCGGTGCTCACGGACGTCGACCGCACGACCCCGCCGCCGCACCTGGACCTGCCGGTGGCCCTGCCCGCGCGGCTGATCGGCCTGGACCTGGACGCGGCCGCCGTGGCCGGCTACCTGCGCGCGATCGGCTGCACGGTCGGCGAGGTCGTCGGCGCGGGCGCGGACGCCGTCCTGCCGGTGACCGTCCCGACCTGGCGGCCGGACCTCACGGTGCCGGTCGACCTGGTCGAGGAGGTCGCCCGCCTGCACGGCTACGACGCGATCCCGTCGGTCGTCCCGCGCTCGCCGGTCGGGCTGGGCCTGACCGTCGCGCAGCGCCGGCGCCGCCGGGTGGCCCAGGTGCTCGCGGACGCGGGCTGGGTGGAGACGCTGTCGTACCCGTTCGTCGGGACGGCGCAGCTCGACGCCCTGGCCCTGGCCGCCGACGACGACCGGCGGCCGATGGTCCGGCTGGCGAACCCGCTGTCCGAGGAGCAGCCGTACCTGCGGTCCTCGCTGCTGGTGACCCTGCTGGAGACGGCGCGCCGCAACGTGGCCCGCGGCACGTCCGACCTCGCCGTGTACGAGGTCGGCGCCGTGACCCTGCCGCGCGCGGGCACCGCCCCGGCCCCGGTGCCGCCGGTCGCCGAGCGGCCGTCCGCCGACGTGCTGGACGCGATCCGCGGCGCGGTCCCGGCCCAGCCCCGGCACGTCGCCGGCGTGCTGGCCGGCCTGCGGGAGCCCGCCGGCTGGTGGGGTCCGGGTCGCGCGGCGGACCACGCCGACGCGGTCGACGCCGTCCGGCTGCTCGGGGAGACCCTCGGGGTCGAGCTGCGCGTGGTCGCCGACTCGGAGCGCGCGCCGTGGCACCCCGGGCGCTGCGCCCGGTTCACGACGGCGGACGGCGCCCTGGTCGGCTGGGCCGGCGAGCTGCACCCGAAGGTCGTGACGGCCCTCGGGCTGCCGGCCCGCGCGTGCGCGTTCGAGGTGGACCTCGACGTGCTGCTGACCGCCGCGCCGCGCGCCGAGGTCGTGGCCCGCGAGGTGTCGACGTTCCCGGTCGCCAAGGAGGACGTCGCGCTGGTCGTGCCCGGCTCCGTGCCGGTCGCCGACGTGCTCGCCGCGGTGCGGGACGGCGCGGCCGCGAGCCCGGCCGGCGACGTGCTGGAGAGCGCGCGGCTGTTCGACGTGTACACCGGCGAGCAGGTCGGCGCCGGGCACCGGTCGCTGGCGTTCGCGCTGCGCCTGCGCGCGGCCGACCGGACGCTGACCGCGGACGAGACGGCCGCGGTGCGCGAGGCCGTGGTCTCGGAGGCCGGGCGCCGCTTCGGCGCCACACTCCGCGCCTGACCCGCCCCGGACGGCCCCGGCCCCCCGCACGACGGGGTCCGGGCCCGTCGTCGTGCTGCCCGGGCTCCGGCGCGCGAGCCGGGCGGTGAGGTCGTCACATCCGCGCGAGGTCGTCAGACACGAGTGACGACCTCGCGCGCTTCTGACGACCTCGCGCGCCGCTGTGCACCACCCGGTCGGGCGCAGCGGCGCGCCCGGTGTTCACCCGGGCGCCGCACGCGCGTCGCCCGGAGGTGGTTGCCCGATCGGACATTTCGCCCATACGTTGACTCCGGCTGTGTCACGTCTGTGACGAGCCTCGATGACGAGGGCAGATCGTCCTCGCATCCCGGGGGATCGGAGAACATCGGTGAGCGCAGGACGCACACGCACGAGATGGGCGGCGAGCCTCGCCGCCGTCGGGGCACTGGTCGGGACACCCCTGGCCGCCGCGGCCCCGGCACTCGCGGCTGAGGACACCCACACCATCGCGCAGGTCCAGGGCACGGGCGACGCCTCGCCGCTGGCGGGCTCGACCGTCACGACGACGGGCGTCGTCACCGCGGTCTACGCGACCGGCGGCTACAACGGGTACGTCATCCAGACGCCGGGCACGGGAGGGGACGCCCCGCGCACCGGGTCGGACGCCGTGTTCGTGTACTCGCCGTCGACGGCCGCGTCCGTCGCGGTGGGCGAGCTGGTCCAGGTGACCGGCGCCGTCTCGGAGTACCAGGGCCTGACGGAGATCACGGTCTCCTCGGCGGCCGGGCTGGTGAAGCCCGGCGGCGAGGCCGCCCCGGTCGAGCCGGTCACGACGCCGTGGCCTGCTGACGCCGCCGGGCGCGAGGCGCTGGAGTCGATGCTGTACCTGCCGTCGGGCGACCTGACGGTGAGCAACACCTACACGACGAACCAGTACGGCGAGGTCGGTCTCGCGGCCGGCACGACGCCGCTGGTGCAGCCGACCGAGGTCGGCGCGCCGGGCTCGCCGGAGTACGCCGCCGCCGTCGCGGACAACGCCGCCCGCGGGGTGGTGCTGGACGACGGCGCGAGCACGAACTTCCTCTCGGCCGCGAACTCCGGTCTGACGCCGCCGTACGTGTCGCTGGAGGACCCCGTCCGGGTGGGCGCGGCCGCGACGTTCACCGCGCCGGTGGTCGTCGACTACCGGAACAACGCCTGGAAGCTCAGCCCGACCGCCCCGCTGGCAGCGGGCGCCCCCGCGCCCGCGACCTTCGAGGACGACCGCACCGCCGCGCCCGAGGGCCTCGGCGACGCCGACGTCACCGTGGCGTCGTTCAACGTCCTGAACTACTTCACCACTCTCGGCGCCGAGGGTGCGTCCTGCGTGGCGTACCCGGACCGCACCGGCGACCCGGTCACCGTCAAGGAGGGCTGCGCGCAGCGCGGCGCGTGGGACCCGGACGACCTGCAGCGCCAGCAGGACAAGATCGTCGCAGCGGTGAACGCGCTCGACGCGGACGTCGTCGGCCTGATGGAGATCGAGAACTCCGCGGTCGTCGACGGCGTGCCGGACGAGGCGCTGGCCACCCTGGTCGACGCCCTGAACGCCGCGGCGGGCGCGGGGACGTGGGCGTACGTGCCCTCGTCGGCCGAGCTGCCCGCCGCGGACCAGCAGGACACCATCACCAACGCGCTGATCTACCGTCCGGCGGCCGTCGAGACCGTGGGCGACCCCCGCGCGCTCGGCACGCAGTCCGGGGACGACCAGGCGTTCGGCAACGCGCGCGAGCCGATCGGGCAGGCGTTCGCGCCGGCCGGCGGCGGCGAGGAGCTGTTCGTGGTGGTCAACCACCTGAAGTCCAAGAGCTCGGCGGGTCCCTGGCCCGGCGACGCCGACGCCGGCGACGGCCAGGGCGCGTCCAACGAGTCCAGGGTGCGGCAGGCCGAGGCGCTGCGCGACTGGGTGCCGACCGTGCAGGGCGACGCCGAGGCGGTCGCGCTGGTCGGGGACTTCAACGCCTACACGCAGGAGGACCCGCTGCAGGTGCTGTACGGCGCGGGCTACACGGACGCCGCGACCGCGCTCGGCACGGCGGGGGAGTACTCGTACCTCTACCAGGGCCTGTCCGGCTCCCTGGACCACGTGCTGCTGAACGAGGCGGCGCTGGAGCGGGCGACGGGCGCGGACATCTGGGGCATCAACGCGGGCGAGTCGGTCGCGCTGGAGTACAGCCGCTACAACTCCCACGGCACGCTGTTCTCCGCGCCGGACGCCTACCGGTCCTCCGACCACGACCCGGTCCTCGTCGGGTTCGACGCGGGCGACGTCGCGCCGGACGGCCCGGTCGACCTCACGCTGCTCGACATCAACGACTTCCACGGACGCATCGACGCGAACACCGTCGCGTTCGCCGGGACCGTCGAGCAGCAGCGCGCGGCGGCCGAGCAGGCGGGCGGCGCGGCCGTCTTCCTGTCCGCCGGCGACAACATCGGCGCGTCGCTGTTCGCCTCCGCGGTGGCCGACGACCAGCCGACGATCGACGTGCTGAACGCGCTCGACCTGGCCGCCTCGGCGGTCGGGAACCACGAGTTCGACCGCGGGTACGCCGACCTGGTGGACCGCGTCATCGCCGGCGGCACCAACGCCGAGTTCCCCTACCTGGGCGCCAACGTCTACGCGAAGGGCACGCAGACGCCCGCGCTGGACGAGTACGCGCTCGTCGAGGCCGGCGGGGTGACCGTCGGCGTCGTCGGCGCCGTCACGCAGGAGACCCCGGCGCTGGTGAGCCCCGGCGGGATCGCGGACCTCGACTTCGGCGACCCCGTCGAGGCCGTGAACCGCGTGGCCGCGCAGCTCACGGACGGCGACGAGGCGAACGGCGAGGCCGACGTCGTCGTGGCCGAGTACCACGAGGGCGCGGGCGCGGGGACGCCGGACGGCGCCACCTTGGAGGAGGAGATCGCCGCGGGCGGCGCCTTCTCCGAGATCGCGACGCTCACGTCGGGCGACGTGGACGTGATCTTCACGGGCCACACCCACAAGCAGTACGCCTGGTACGGCCCGGCCGAGCCGGACGCCACGGGCGAGTGGACCCGCCCGATCGTCCAGACCGGCTCCTACGGCGAGAACATCGGCAAGGTCACGCTGACCTACGACCCGGCGACCGACGCGGTGTCGGCGCTCGCGGGCACGAACGTCGCCCGGATCGCCCCCGCCGCGGGGCAGACCCCGGCCGAGTTCCAGGCCGCGCTCGTCGCGCAGTACCCGCGGGTCGCCGAGGTCAAGACGATCGTGGACGCGGCGCTCGCCGAGGCCGCGGTGATCGGCAACCAGCCCAAGGGCTCGGTGGCCGCCGACATCACGACCGCGTTCGCGGGCGGCGGGTACACCGGCCCCGGCGGCACCTACGCCGGCGGCACCCGGGACGACCGGTCGAAGGAGTCCACGCTGGGCAACCTGGTGGCCGACGCGCTGCTGGAGACCCTGGCCTCCGACGAGCGGGGCGGCGCGCAGATCGGCGTCGTGAACCCGGGCGGCCTGCGCGCGGAGCTGCTGTACGCCCCGGACGGCACCATCACGTACGCCGAGGCCAACGCGGTGCTGCCGTTCGTCAACAACCTCTGGACCACGACGCTGACAGGCGAGCAGGTCGTCACGATGCTCGAGCAGCAGTGGCAGACCAACCCGGACGGCACGATCCCGTCACGTCCGTACCTGCAGCTCGGGCTGTCGGACAACGTGACGTACACCTACGACGAGTCCCAGCCGCTCGGCTCCCGGATCACCTCGGTGACCGTGGACGGCGCGCCGCTGGACCCGTCCGCGGAGTACCGGATCGGCACGTTCTCGTTCCTGGCACAGGGCGGGGACAACTTCCGGGTGTTCGCCGAGGGCACCGGCACCGCCGACTCCGGCCTGATCGACCGGGACGCGTGGATCGCGTACCTCGAGGCGCACCCGGGCCTGACGCCCGAGTTCGACGAGCGGGCGGTGGGCGTCCCGGCGCTGCCGGAGTCGGTCACGGCGGGCGAGGCGGTCGCGTTCCCGGTCACCGGGCTCGACCTCACGAGCCTCGGCTCGCCGCGGAACACCGCGCTCGACGTGCAGCTCGACGGCACCTCGATCGGCTCCGCGACGGTGACCTCCGGGGCGGCCGACGTCACGGTCACCGTGCCCGCGGGCACGGCGGCCGGGTCGCACGCGCTGACCCTGGTGGCCGCGCCGAGCGGGACGGTGGTGACGCTGCCGCTCACGGTGGCCGAGCCGCAGGGCCCGGTGCTCACGCCGTCCACCACCACGCTGACCGCGAGCCGGTCCACGCAGGCGTACGGCACCTGGCTGCCGACGGTCCTGCTGGCCCGGGTCCAGGTCGAGGGCACGTGGTTCCCGTCGGGGACGGTCGAGTTCCGGGAGGGCGACCGCGTCGTCGGCCGCTCGCCCGTGCTGCTCGGGCTGGCGCTCGGCACGGTGCCGCGCACCGCGCCGGTCGGGGCGCACGAGTACACGGCCACGTTCGTGCCGTCGCGGCCCGAGAAGGTCGCGGGCAGCACGAGCGACCCGGTGACGGTGACCGTCCGGCGGTGACGCACGCGCGAGGCCCCCGTCCCGGCCTGTCGGGACGGGGGCCTCGCGTCGTCCCCGGGGGGCGGAGTCAGCAGCCGTCGGGCCCGCAGGCCTCCGCGTCGGCCGCACCCGCGATCGTCGGGATGGCCAGCGGCGGGTTGGCGTCCCGCCAGGCCTGCTCGAGCAGCTGCGTGAACACCTCCGCCGGCTGCGCGCCGGACACGCCGAGCCGGCGGTCGACCACGAAGAACGGCACGCCCTGGATGCCCAGCGCGGCGGCCTCGGCCTCGTCGGCGCGCACGGCGCCGGCCCCGGCGTCGGAGGCGAGCGCGGCGCGCACCGGCCCGGCCTCCAGGCCGGCCTCGCCGGCGATCGCGACGAGGACCTCGGGGTCGTCGACGACGCGGCCGTGCTCGAAGTGCGCGCTCATCAGGCGCTCCACGACCTCGGCCGCCGCGGCGGGCCCGCCCAGGTCGCCCGCGATGTGCACGAGGCGGTGCGCGTCGAACGTGTTCGCGGGGACGACGGTGTCGAAGTCGTACGCCAGGCCGACGGACGCGGCGACGGCCGTCACCTGGGCGAACATCTGCCGCACCTGCTCGACGGGCATGCCCTTGCGCTCGGCGAGCATCGCCGCCTCGGTCTGCCCCGGGTGCGCCGACGAGGGCTCGGCGTCCGGCTGCAGCTCGAAGGACCGCCAGGTGACGCGCACGCGGTCCCGGTGCTCGAACGTCTCGAGCGCCTCGGCGAACCGGCGCTTGCCGATGTAGCACCAGGGGCAGGCGATGTCGGACCAGATCTCGACGGCCAGGTCGCGCACGTGGGTTCCCTCCCGGCACCCGCGGTCGGGGACCGGCGTCCCCTCGGCGCCGCTGGGTGCGTCCGGTGGGGGCAACGCCGCGCGCGAGTGGTTGATTCCTGAACCGTCAGGCGGGGCGCTCAGGCCGTGAGCAGCACCTTCCCGGTGGTCGCGCGGCCCTCGAGGGCGCGGTGCGCGTCCGCGGCCTCCATGAGCGGGAAGGTCGCGCCGATCCGCACGTCGAGCGTGCCCGCGGCGACGGCGTCGAACAGCTCGCCCGCGCGCCACGTCAGCTCCTCGCGGGTGGCGGTGTGGTGCCCGAGCGTCGGCCGGGTGAGGAACAGCGAGCCGGCGGCGTTCAGCCGCTGCGGGTCGAACGGCGGCACCGGGCCGGAGGACGCCCCGAACAGCGCGAGCCCGCCACGGCGGCGCAGCGAGGCCAGGGACGCGTCGAACGTCGACCGGCCCACCCCGTCGAACACCGTGTGCACGCCCCGGCCGCCGGTGAGCTCCCGCACGATCGCCGGCAGGTCCTCGGTGAGGTCGCCGAGCTCGGTGTACCGGATCACCTCGGCCGCCCCGGCGGCGCGGGACAGCGCCTCCTTCTCCGGGGTGCCGACCGTCGTGATGACCCGGGCGCCGCGCGCGGCGGCGAGCTGGGTGAGCAGCAGGCCGACGCCGCCCGCGCCCGCGTGCACCAGCACGTCCTGGCCCGCCTCGACCGGGAACGTCGAGGTCACCAGGTAGTGCGCGGTCAGGCCCTGCAGCGGCAGCGCGGCGGCGACCTCGTCGCCCACGCCATCCGGGACCCGCAGCGCGACGATCTCCGGCACCACGACGAGCTCGGCGTACGACGACGGCGCCGACGCCCACGCCACCAGGTCGCCCACGGCGAACTCCCGCACCTCGCGGCCCACGGCCTCGACGACGCCCGCGCCCTCGGACCCCGGCACGTGCGGGAACGGCATCGGGTAGGTGCCGTTGCGCTGGTACACGTCGATGAAGTTGACCCCCGCGGCGCTCACCCGCACCAGCAGGTCGCGCGGGCCGGGCAGCGGGTCGGGGATCTCGTCGGGGGCGAGGACGTCGGGCCCACCGGGCTCCGTGGCGAGGATCGCGTGCATACGACCTGCAACGACGCCCCGCCCCGCGTCATTCCGCCCCCGCGCCGCCCGGCCCCCTCCCGCGCCGCCGCGCCCCCCTCCCGCCCCGCCGCGGCGCCGCCCCGCCGCCGCGCTGCCGCCTCCCGCCGAGACAGGACCGCCCGGCCGAGAGAGGACCCGCTGCGGCCCTCTCTCGCGCCTGGGGCCCGATCTCGGCGACAGGTGTTCCGCCGAGATCGGTCGTCCGCGCCGAGATCGGTCGGCAGAGGCGCCGATCTCGGTGCGAGCTGCCGATCTCGGCGAGGGTGGGCGGGGCGGGACGCGGCGCGCGCTCGGGGCGGGACGCGGCGCGCGCGGGGCGGGACGCGGCGCCCGGCCGAAGCGGCGCCGCGCCGGGCCGGGCCGCGCGCGGGGTCAGGCGCGGCCGATGCCGCGGGTCGCGAGCCAGGGCAGCAGCGCGCCCGTCCACGCGCCCGCCGGGTGCCCCGGCGCGAGGCCGAGGCCGTGCCGGCCGCTCGGGTAGACGTGCAGCTCCACGGGTACGTGGTGCCGGCGCAGCGCCGCGGTCGCGTCCAGCGAGTGCTCCACGGCGACCGACGCGTCGTCCGCGGTGTGCCACAGGAACGTCGGGGGCGTGTCCGCGTCGATCCGCGCCTCCACGGACAGCGCCCGCGCGTCGGCGTCCTCGACGTCGCCCAGCAGGTTCAGCCGGGACCCGACGTGCGGGTGCCGGACCATCGACACCACCGGGTAGCAGAGCACCGCGGCGTCCGGCCGCCGGACCTCCGCGGCGTCGAGCCCGGCCACCTCGGCCGCCCGGGCGCGCTCGGCCTCCGTGGCCGTCGCGGTGGTCCCGGCCAGGTGCCCGCCGGCCGAGAACCCGAGCACGGCGAGCGGCCCGTCGACGGCCGCGCCCCCGCGGCGCCCCGCGCGCAGGTCGGCGAGGGCGATCAGCACCTCGTGCAGCGCCACCGGGTACCGGGCCGGAGCGACGGGGTAGTCGAGCCACCAGGACCGGACGCCCTGCGCCGCGAGGAAGTCCGTGACGTCGCGGTACTCGTGCTCGGCGCGCATCGCGTAGCCGCCGCCCGCGAGGACGAGGACGCCCCCGCGGGTCGGGCCGTCGACGGCGGGTCCGGGGTGCAGGGCGGCGCGGGTGCTGGTCACCCGCCCGACCCTAGCGACGTCGCCGGGGCGGAGCTGGGCCCCAGGACCCCGTCACGCCCCGAACCCGCGCACCGCGGGGGCCACGACGACCAGGTACATCAGCGCGAAGAACGCGGCGTGCGTCGCGGTGAACGCCAGAGCCGTCCGGGCCGTCCCCGGCGCGCGCAGGTGCCCGGCCAGCCGCCGCGCGAAGCCGACGGGGTGCAGCAGGTCCCAGGTGTTGAACCGCACGTACCGGCCCAGGTAGATCCCGAACGCCGCGAGCACCAGCGTCGAGACGGCGGCGACCCACGGCCACGGCCGGGCGAACGGGTCGTCGTCGTTGGGGTACACCAGCAGCACCGTGCCGACCTGCACCAGGTAGACGTTCGCCAGCATGTTGAGCACGCCCGAGACCGCGAGGCTGAGCACGAGCACGATGTCGTACCAGAGCGGCACGGACTCGTCCGCGCGCCGGTGCGACAGGTTGAGCTCCGTGACCAGGTAGCCGGAGTTCGGCAGCAGCACCAGCCACACCAGCCCGCCGACGGCCAGGACGGTCAGCAGCGCGGCCTGCGAGGGCGCGAGCGCGAGCACGAGCAGCATCCCGGCGACCGTCAGCGCCAGCACGACGAGCGGGGCGACCGACAGCGCGAGGTTGAGGAGCATCGGCCGGTACAGGCGGGTGCGGAACAGCCGGGGCCGCGCGAGGACGAGCAGCGCGGCGTACAGGTTCAGCCCGGCGATGCCGCAGACGGCGAGGGGGTCGACCAGCATGCGACCGAGCGTGGCAGGCCGCGGACCGCCCGGCGCGCCGAGCAGGTGGATGAATCATCGTGCAGAGGGATGTATGGTCATGCACATGTCCTTCTCCGTCGCCGTCGCGGGCGCCTCCGGGTACGCCGGCGGCGAGACCCTGCGGCTCCTGCTCGGCCACCCCGAGGCCGAGATCGGCGCGCTCACCGCGCACGCGAACGCCGGCACCCGCCTCGGCGCCCACCAGCCGCACCTGCGGGCGCTCGCGGACCGCGTGCTCACCCCGACGACCGTCGACGAGCTCGCCGGCCACGACGTCGTCGTCCTGGCGCTGCCGCACGGCGCGAGCGGGGAGATCGCCGCGGCGCTCGCGGACCGGGGGGACCCGGCCGTCGTCGTCGACCTGGGCGCCGACCACCGGCTGACGGACGCCGACGCGTGGCGGCGGTTCTACGGGACCGAGCACGCCGGCACCTGGCCGTACGGCATGCCCGAGCTGCTGCACGCGGGGGAGACCACCCCGGCCGCGCAGCGTGCCGCGCTGAGCACCGCCCGCCGGATCGCCGTCCCCGGCTGCAACGTCACCGCCGTCACCCTCGCGCTCCAGCCGGGCGTCGCCGCGGGCGTCGTGGATCCCGCCGACGTCGTCGCGGTCCTCGCGGTCGGCTACTCCGGCGCGGGCCGCACGCTCAAGCCGCACCTGCTCGCGTCCGAGGCGCTGGGCTCGGCCCAGCCGTACGCCGTGGGCGGCACGCACCGGCACGTCCCGGAGATCGTGCAGAACCTCGCCGTCGCCGGGTCGCCCGGCACCCGGCTGTCGTTCACGCCGGTCCTGGTCCCGATGTCCCGGGGCATCCTCGCGACGGTGACCGCCCCGCTGGCGCCCGGCGCCGACGCGACCGCCGTCCGGGCCGCCTGGCAGGCCGCCTACGCGGGCGAGCCGTTCGTCGAGCTGCTGCCCGAGGGCGACTGGCCGGCCTCCGGCGCGACGACCGGCGCGAACACCGCGCTGGTGCAGGTCGCCGTCGACGAGGCCGCGGGCCGGGTCGTCGCGGTGTGCGCGCTGGACAACCTCGTCAAGGGCACCGCGGGCGCCGCGGTGCAGTCGCTGAACCTCGCGCTCGGGCTGCCCGAGCGCACCGGACTCACCACCGAGGGGGTCGCCCCGTGACCGACATCGCCACCGAGGGTGTCACCGCGCCCGCGGGCTTCCGCGCCGCGGGCGTCACCGCCGGGCTCAAGCCGTCCGGGCGGCCCGACCTCGCGCTGGTCGTCAACGACGGCCCGCTGCAGGTCGCCGCGGGCGTCTTCACCTCGAACCGCGTGGTCGCCGCGCCGGTCGTCTGGTCCCGGCAGGCGGTGTCCGACGGCGTCGCCTCCGCGGTCGTGCTCAACTCCGGCGGCGCGAACGCGTGCACCGGCCCGGAGGGCTTCGGCGACACGCACCGCACCGCCGAGCACGTGGGCGAGGTCCTGGGCGTCAGCCCCGGCGACGTGCTGGTCTGCTCGACCGGCCTGATCGGCGAGCGGCTGCCGATGGACCTGCTGCTCGGCGGGGTCGACGCGGCCGCGGCCGCGCTGGCCGCCGACGCCGGCCCGGACGCCGCCGCCGCGATCATGACCACCGACACCGTGGCGAAGACCGCCGCGGTCGCGGGCGACGGCTGGACGGTCGGCGGCATGGCGAAGGGCGCCGGCATGCTCGCCCCGGGCCTCGCGACGATGCTGGTGGTCCTCACCACCGACGCCGTGGTCACCGCCGAGCAGGCGGACGCGGCGCTGCGCGGCGCGACCCGCACCACCTTCGACCGGGTCGACTCCGACGGCTGCATGTCCACCAACGACACCGTGCTGCTGCTGGCCTCCGGGGCGAGCGGGGTCACCCCCGACGCCGGTGCGTTCGCCGCGGCCGTCGCCGCGGTGTCCGCCGACCTGGCCCGGCAGCTCGTCGGGGACGCCGAGGGCGCCTCGCACGACATCGCCGTGACGGTCACCGGGGCGACGTCCGAGGAGGCCGCCGTCGCGGTCGCCCGCGCGGTCACCCGGTCCAACCTGTTCAAGGCCGCCGTGTTCGGCAACGACCCCAACTGGGGCCGGGTGCTGGCCGCGGTCGGCACGGTGCCGGAGGAGGTCGCGCCGTACGACGCGGCCGCCCTCGACGTCGCGATCAACGGCGTCCAGGTGTGCCGGGCCGGCGGCGTCGGCGACCCGCGCGAGGGCGTCGACCTGGCCGCGGCCCGCGAGGTGCGCGTCGACATCGACCTGCACGCCGGCGACGCCACCGCGACGGTCTGGACCAACGACCTCACCCACGACTACGTCCACGAGAACAGCGCGTACTCCACATGAGCCTGCAAGCACCGCCGCCGCACGACGACGCGTTCGACACCCGCACCGACCTGCGCCCCGACCAGAAGGCCGAGGTGCTGATCGAGGCGCTGCCCTGGCTGCAGCGGTTCGCGGGCGCCCTGGTCGTGGTCAAGTACGGCGGCAACGCCATGGTCGACGACGACCTCAAGCGCGCGTTCGCCGAGGACATGGTGTTCCTGCGCCAGGTCGGGCTGCGTCCCGTCGTCGTGCACGGCGGCGGCCCGCAGATCAACGCGATGCTCGACCGGCTCGGGATCGAGTCCGAGTTCCGCGGCGGCCTGCGGGTCACCACGCCCGAGGCGATGGACGTCGTCCGCATGGTGCTCACCGGGCAGGTGTCGCGGGAGCTCGTCGGCCTGCTGAACGCCCACGGCCCCTACGCGGTCGGCCTGTCCGGCGAGGACGGCGGCCTGCTGCGCGCCCGGCGGCGCACCGCGACCGTCGACGGCGAGCAGGTGGACGTCGGGCTGGTCGGCGACGTGGTCGAGGTGAACCCCGGCGCGGTGCACGACCTCCTGGACGCCGGCCGGATCCCGGTCGTGTCCACCGTGGCGCCCGACGTCGAGGACCCGACGCAGGTGCTCAACGTCAACGCGGACACCGCCGCGGCCGCCCTGGCGGTCGCGCTCGGCGCCCGCAAGCTCATCGTCCTGACCGACGTCGAGGGCCTGTACACGTCGTGGCCGGACCGCACCTCGCTGGCCCGCCGGATCCGCGCGGGCGCGCTGGCCGACCTGCTGCCGACGCTCGACTCCGGCATGCGCCCGAAGATGGAGGCCTGCTGGCGGGCCGTGCAGGGCGGCGTCGGCCGCGCGCACGTCATCGACGGCCGGCAGGCGCACTCGATCCTCGTCGAGGTCTTCACCTCCGACGGCGTCGGCACGATGGTCCTGCCGGACGACGAGCCCGTGCCGTCCCCGTTCACGGCGCCGATCCCGCGCGTCGACCCGCCGCACCACGTCCCCGAGGTGAGCTGAGTGACCGACCTGACGCCGCCCGAGGTCTCCGCCCTCGCGGGCACGGACTCCGTCGCGCACTGGACCGAGCGCTACGGCCACGCGCTCATGGACACGTTCGGCGCGCCGCAGCGCGTGCTGGTCCGCGGCGAGGGCCCGTACGTGTGGGACGCCGACGGGGTGCGGTACCTCGACCTGCTCGGCGGCATCGCCGTGAACTCCCTCGGGCACGCGCACCCGACGCTGACCGCGGCGATCTCCGCGCAGCTCGGCACGCTCGGGCACGTCTCCAACTTCTTCGCCAGCCCGGCGCAGATCGCGCTGGCCGAGCGGCTGCTCGCGGTCGCGGACGCCCCCGGGGGCTCCCGGGTGTTCCTCACGAACTCCGGCACCGAGGCGAACGAGGCGGCGTTCAAGATGGCGCGCCGCAACGCGGACGGCCCGGCCGGCCGGCGCACCCGCGTGCTCGCGCTCGAGGGCGCGTTCCACGGCCGGTCGATGGGCGCGCTGGCCCTGACCTCCAAGGCCGCCTACCGCGAGCCGTTCGAGCCGCTGCCCGGCGGCGTGGAGTTCCTGCCGTTCGGGGACACGGCGGCGCTGGAGGCGGCGTTCGAGGGCGCCGACGGCGACCGGGTCGCCGCCCTGTTCCTCGAGCCGATCCAGGGCGAGGCCGGCGTCCGCCCGCTGCCGCCCGGCTACCTGGTCCGCGCCCGCGAGCTGACCGCGGCGCACGGCGCGCTGCTCGTCCTCGACGAGGTGCAGACCGGCATGGGCCGCACCGGCGCCTGGCTCGCGCACCAGCACCCGCACCTCGGCGGCGGCATCCGGCCCGACGTCGTCACCCTGGCCAAGGGCCTGGGCGGCGGGTTCCCGGTCGGCGCGGTGGTCGCGTACGGCGAGCGCGCCGCGACGCTGCTCGGCCGCGGCCAGCACGGCACGACGTTCGGCGGCAACCCGGTGGCGTCCGCCGCCGCGCTCGCCACCATCGGCGTCATCGAGCGCGACGGCCTGCTGGCGCACGTCGCCGACCTCGGCGCGTGGTGGCGGGCGCAGATCGCGGCGCTCGGCCACCCGCTGGTCGGCGAGGTGCGCGGCGAGGGTCTGCTGATCGCGGTCGGCCTGACGGCCCCGGTCGCTGCGGACGTCGCCGCCCGGGCGCTGGCCGCGGGGTTCGTCGTCAACCCGTGCACCCCCGACACCCTCCGGATGGCGCCGCCCTACGTGCTCACGCGCGAGCAGGCGGCCACGTTCACCGACTTCCTCGCGGCCCTGCCGCACGACCTGGGAGCCCACCAGTGACCCGGCACTTCCTGCGCGACGACGACCTCACCCCCGCGGAGCAGGCCGAGGTGCTCGAGCTCGGCCTGGTCCTGCGCGAGGACCGGTTCGCCCGGCAGCCGCTCGCCGGCCCGCAGGCCGTCGCGATCATCTTCGACAAGCCCACGCTGCGCACCCAGGTGTCGTTCACCGCGGGCGTCGCCGAGCTCGGCGGGTACCCGCTGGCCGTGGACGGCAACCTGGCCCGGATCGGGGTGCGGGAGTCGATCGCGGACACCGCCAGGGTGCTGGGCCGGCAGGTCTCGGCGATCGTCTGGCGGACCCACGCGCAGACCCGGATCGAGGAGATGGCCGCGCACGCGGGCGTCCCCGTCGTGAACGCGCTGACCGACGACTTCCACCCGTGCCAGATCCTCGCGGACCTGCTGACGCTGGCCCAGCACTGGGGCGGGGTCGACGCGCTGCGCGGCCGGACGCTCGCCTACACGGGCGACGGGTCGAACAACATGGCGCAGTCCTACCTGCTGGGCGGCGCGACCGCCGGCCTGCACGTGCGCGTCGTGACCCCGGCCGCGTACCGGCCGTCGGACGCGGTCGTGGCGGCGGCCGAGCGGGTGGCGGCGACCACCGGCGGGTCCGTCACGGTGACCGACGACCTCGCGTCCGCCGTCGCGGGCGCCGACGCCGTGGCCACCGACACGTGGGTCTCGATGGGCCAGGAGGCGGAGGCCGCCGAGCGGGAGCAGCCGTTCGTGCCGTACCGCCTGGACGCCGCCGCGCTGGCGCTCGCCGCGCCCGGCGCCCTCGTGCTGCACTGCCTGCCGGCGTACCGCGGCAAGGAGATCACCGCCGAGGTGCTGGACGGCCCGCAGTCGGTCGTCTGGGACGAGGCGGAGAACCGGCTGCACGCGCAGAAGGCGCTGCTGGCCTGGCTGCTGGAGCGCGCGTCGTGACCGCCGAGGAGGTCTCGACCGGCCGGATCCCCGCGACCAAGGCCGCCCGGCACGCCCTGATCCGCGACGTGCTGTCCCGCCAGTCGGTGCACTCGCAGTCCGAGCTCGCGGACCTGCTCGCGCACCAGGGCGTCACCGTCACCCAGGCCACGCTGTCCCGCGACCTCGTGGAGCTGCGGGCCGTGAAGATCCGCACCCCCGTGGGCGCGCTCGCGTACGCCGTGCCGGGGGAGGGCGGCGACCGCAGCCCGGCCCCGGTGTCCGACGCCGAGGCCCTCGCCGCCCGGCTGGCCCGGCTCTGCTCGGAGCTGCTGGTCACCGCCGAGGCGTCCGGAAGCCTCGTCGTGCTCCGCACCCCGCCCGGCGCGGCGCAGTTCCTCGCCTCGGCGATCGACCACTCCGTCCTGCCCGGCGTGCTCGGCACGATCGCGGGCGACGACACCGTCCTCGTCATCGCCCGCGAGGGCGCCGACGGCCCCGAGGGCCCCGCGATCGCGGCCCGGTTCCTCGAGCTCGCGCAGACCGGCTGACGCCGGCGCGCCACCACCTCCGACATCCCCGTCACGCAGACACGAAAGAGAAGAACATGACTGAGCGCGTCGTCCTCGCCTACTCGGGCGGCCTGGACACCTCCGTGGGCATCGGCTGGATCGCGGAGGCGACCGGCGCCGAGGTGATCGCCGTGGCGGTCGACGTCGGCCAGGGCGGCGAGGACCTCGAGGTCATCCGGCAGCGCGCCCTCGACTGCGGTGCCGTCGAGGCCTACGTCGCCGACGCCCGCGACGAGTTCGCCGCCGAGTACTGCATGCCCGCGCTGCGCGCCAACGGCCTCTACCTCGACCGCTACCCGCTGGTGTCCGCGCTGTCCCGCCCCGTGATCGTCAAGCACCTGGTCCGCGCGGCCCGGCAGTTCGGCGCCACCACCGTCGCCCACGGCTGCACCGGCAAGGGCAACGACCAGGTCCGGTTCGAGGTCGGCATCACGTCGATCGCGCCCGACCTCAAGTGCCTCGCCCCGGTCCGCGACCTCGCGCTGACCCGCGACAAGGCCATCGAGTTCGCCGAGCGCAAGAAGCTCCCGATCGCGACCACCAAGCACAACCCGTTCTCGATCGACCAGAACGTGTGGGGCCGCGCCGTCGAGACCGGCTTCCTCGAGGACATCTGGAACGAGCCGACCAAGGACGTCTACACCTACACCGACGACCCCACGTTCCCGCCGGTCGCCGACGAGGTCGTCATCACGTTCGACCGGGGCGTCCCGGTCGCGCTGGACGGCGTGCCGGTCACCCCGCTGCAGGCGATCCAGGAGATGAACCGCCGCGCGGGCGCCCAGGGCGTCGGCCGGATCGACATCGTCGAGGACCGCCTGGTCGGCATCAAGTCGCGCGAGGTGTACGAGGCCCCGGGCGCCATCGCGCTCATCGCCGCGCACCAGGAGCTCGAGAACGTCACCATCGAGCGCGAGCAGGCCCGGTTCAAGCGCCAGGTCGAGCAGCGCTGGACCGAGCTCGTCTACGACGGCCAGTGGTTCTCCCCGCTGAAGAAGTCGCTCGACGTGTTCATCGACGACACCCAGCGCTACGTCTCCGGCGAGGTCCGCCTCGTGCTGCACGGGGGCCGCGCGACGGTCACCGGCCGGCGCTCGGAGACGTCGCTGTACGACTTCAACCTCGCGACCTACGACTCGGGCGACACGTTCGACCAGTCGGCGGCGCGCGGCTTCATCGAGATCTACGGCCTGTCGTCCAAGCTCGCCGCCGCGCGCGACGTGCAGTTCGGCAACGGCGAGGACCTCGGCACGCAGGGCGGCATCGGTGCCTGAGCAGGCGGGCGCGCTGTGGGGCGGCCGGTTCGCCGGCGGCCCCGCGGACGCCCTCGCCGCGCTGTCGAAGAGCACGCACTTCGACTGGCGGCTGGCCCCGCAGGACATCGCCGGGTCGCGGGCGCACGCCCGGGTGCTGCACGCCGCGGGGCTGCTGGACGACGCCGCGCTCGCGGGCATGCTCGACGCGCTCGACCGGCTGCGCGCCGACGTCGAGTCGGGGGCGTTCGCCGCCGCCGAGTCCGACGAGGACGTGCACGGGGCGCTCGAGCGCGGGCTGATCGAGCGCGCCGGGGCCGACCTGGGCGGGCGGCTGCGCGCCGGGCGGTCCCGGAACGACCAGATCGCGACGCTCGTGCGGATGTACCTGCGGTCGTCCGCGCGCGAGGTCGCGGGGCTGACCCTCGACGTCGTCGACGCCCTCGTCGCCCAGGCCGCCGCGGCCGGCGACGCCGTCATGCCGGGCCGCACGCACCTGCAGCACGCGCAGCCCGTCCTGCTCGCGCACCACCTGCTGGCGCACGCGTGGCCGCTGCTGCGCGACGTCGAGCGGTACGCCGACTGGGACCGCCGCGCCGCGGTGTCGCCCTACGGCTCCGGCGCGCTGGCCGGGTCGTCGCTCGGTCTCGACCCCGCGGCCGTCGCCGCGGAGCTCGGGTTCGACGGGCCGGTGGAGAACTCGATCGACGGCACCGCCGCCCGCGACGTCGTGGCGGAGTTCGCCTGGGTGTCCGCGATGCTCGGCGTCGACCTGTCCCGCATCGCGGAGGAGGTCGTCCTCTGGTCGACGCACGAGTTCGGCTTCGTCCGGCTGGACGACGCCTACTCGACCGGGTCGAGCATCATGCCGCAGAAGAAGAACCCCGACGTGGCCGAGCTCGCGCGCGGCAAGGCGGGGCGGCTGGTCGGCGACCTCACGGGGCTGCTGACCACGCTCAAGGGCCTGCCGCTCGCGTACAACCGGGACCTGCAGGAGGACAAGGAGCCGGTGTTCGACCAGGTCGACACCCTCACCGTCCTGCTGCCGGCGTTCGCGGGGATGGTCGCGACGCTGACCTTCGACACGGAGCGGATGGCGTCGCTCGCGCCGCAGGGCTTCTCGCTGGCCACCGACGTCGCCGAGTGGCTGGTCCGCCAGGGCGTGCCGTTCCGCGTCGCGCACGAGGTGGCCGGCGCGTGCGTGCGGGCGTGCGAGCAGCATGAGCCGCCGGTGGAGCTGTGGGACCTCACGGACGACGAGCTCGCCGCCGTGTCGCCGCACCTCACCCCCGAGGTGCGGACCGTCCTGTCGGTCGAGGGGTCCGTGGCCTCCCGGTCCGCGCACGGCGGGACCGCCCCGGTGCGGGTGGCCGAGCAGCTCGAGCGGGCGCGCGCCCGGGCCGCGGACCTGCGGGGGTGGGCGGCCGCGTCTGGCACGATCGCGGGATGACCTCGACCGCGCCGCCCCAGGGGCACGAGGACGCCGCGGGCGTCGTCGTGCCCCTGCTGCTGTCCGCGCCGCGCCGGCTCGGGCCCGTCCGGCTGGTCGCCGTCGACGGCCCCGCCGGGTCGGGCAAGACCACCCTGGCCGCCGCGGTCGTCCAGCGGTGCGCCGAGGCCGGGGCGCGCGGCCACGTGCTGCACATGGACGACCTGTACGAGGGCTGGTCCGGGCTGGAGGGCGACCTGTGGCCCCGGCTGGCCGCGCAGGTGCTCGAGCCGCTGCGCCGCGGGCTGCCCGGGCGGTTCCAGCGGTACGACTGGGTCGCCGGCCGGTTCGACGACTGGGTCGACGTGCCCGTGCCCGACGTCCTGGTGCTGGAGGGCTGCGGCTCCGGCCGGCGGGCGGCGGCGCCCGACCTCAGCCTGCTCGTGTGGGTGGAGGCCGACGACGCCACCCGGCTGGCGCGCGGCCTCGAGCGCGACGGGGAGGCGGCCCTGCCGCAGTGGGAGCGGTGGATGCGGACCGAGACCGCGCACTACGCCCGCGAGGACACCCGCGGACGCGCCGACGTCCGGGTGGACGCATGGGGCAGGATGGCCCGGTGAGCCAGGCGGTCCCGGACAGCGCCGGCGGCGTGCCCGACGCCGCCGCGGCCGGCGTCCCCCTCGGCCGCGTGCCCGCCCGCGTCTGGTACTCCCGGCCCGTGCTCGACGTCGCGGCGGACCTGCTCGGCGCGCACCTCACCGTCCGCTCCGCCGACGGCGACGTCACGCTGCGCCTCACCGAGGTCGAGGCGTACGCGGGCGAGGCCGACCCCGGCTCGCACGCCTTCCGCGGCCGCACCGCGCGCAACGCCGTCATGTTCGGCGAGCCCGGGCGGATGTACGTCTACCGGCACCTCGGGCTGCACCACTGCGTCAACGTCGTCACCGGGCCCGCCGGTGCCGCCTCGGCCGTGCTGCTGCGCGCCGGCGAGGTCGTCGACGGCGTGGACCTCGCCCGCGACCGGCGGGCCCGCGCCGGCGTCGTGGACTCCGACCGGCAGATCGCGCGCGGCCCCGCCCGGCTCGCGGTGGCGCTCGGCCTCGGCATGGACGACTACGGCGCCGACGTCACCGAGCCCGGCGGGCGGATCGTGCTGCACCGCGACCCCGACGCCGTGACCGGCGCGCACGCCACGGGCCCGCGGGTCGGCGTCTCCGGCGCCGGCGGCGACGCCGCGCGGTACCCGTGGCGGTTCTGGCTCGCCGGCGAGCCCACCGTGTCCGCCTTCCGCCCGGCGTATCGCCGGCCGGCGTCGGGAAGCAGCCCGCAGCGCGGGGCGACGCCGGCATGACCCCGACCGCCGACGGTGCGGCCGCCCCCGGCCGCGCGACGCAAGGAGCACCCGTGACCCACCTCCTCGACGAGCTCGCCTGGCGCGGCCTCGTCGCCCAGACCACCGACCTCGACGCCCTGCGCGAGGCGCTCGACGCCGGCCCGGTGACGTTCTACGCCGGGTTCGACCCCACCGCGCCGAGCCTGCACCACGGCCACCTCGTGCAGCTCGTGCTCATGCGGCACCTGCAGCTCGCCGGCCACCACCCGCTCGCCCTCGTCGGCGGGGCCACCGGCCTCATCGGCGACCCCCGGATGTCGGGGGAGCGCGTCCTCAACACCAAGGACACCGTCGCCGAGTGGGTGCAGCGCCTGCAGACGCAGATCAGCCGGTTCCTCGACTTCGACGGCGAGAACCCGGCGCGCATGGTGAACAACCTCGACTGGACCGGCGAGCTCACCGCCATCGACTTCCTGCGCGAGGTCGGCAAGCACTACCGGCTCGGCACGATGCTCGCCAAGGACACCGTCGCCCGGCGGCTGGCCTCCGACGAGGGCATCTCCTTCACCGAGTTCAGCTACCAGATCCTGCAGGGCATGGACTACCTGGAGCTGCACCGCCGGCACGGCTGCACCCTGCAGACCGGCGGCAACGACCAGTGGGGCAACCTGCTGTCCGGTGTCGAGCTGATCCGCAAGTCCGAGCACGCGTCGGTGCACGCGCTGACCACCCCGCTCATCACCAAGGCGGACGGCACGAAGTTCGGCAAGTCCGAGGGCGGGGCGATCTGGCTCGACCCCGAGATGATGAGCCCGTACGCCTTCTACCAGTTCTGGCTCAACGTCGACGACGCCGAGGTGGTCGGCTACCTCAAGGTGTTCACCTTCCGCCCCCGCGAGGAGATCGCGGAGCTCGAGGAGGCCGTGGCGACGCGGCCCCAGGCGCGCGAGGCGCAGCGGGCGCTGGCATACGACGTCACCTCGCTGGTGCACGGCACCGACGCGACCGACAAGGTGATCGCCGCGAGCCGCGCGCTGTTCGGCGGGGGCGACCTGGCCGAGCTCGACGCGGCGACGCTGCGCGCGGCCGTGGCCGAGCTGCCGTCCGCGGACGTGCGGGTGGGCGACCCGGTCGTCGACGTGCTCGCCGCCACGGGGCTGGTCGCGTCCAAGGGCGCCGCCCGCCGCGCCATCGCCGAGGGCGGGGCGTCCGTGAACAACAGGAAGGTCGCGGACGACACCGCCGTGGTGGGGGCCGACGACCTGCTGCACGGGGAGTGGCTGGTGCTGCGCCGCGGCAAGCGGACCCTCGCGGTGGCGCGGGTGGCGTCGGCCTAGGCGCGGCTCCGCCCCGACGGGGCGGTCGGCACGTCCGGTGCTGGCCGCCCCGTCGTCGTCCGGGGTGCGACCCCGGCGTGCCCGGATGACGGGCGAGGGCTTGCGCCGGCCGCGGCCCCGGGGCACCCTGGACCCAGAGTGACGGGCGTCGCACCGGCGCCCGTCGCGCCACAACTGGGGTCACCCCGGCAGGCCGCGCGCGAACGCGCAGGTCAGCGGGGGTGCGGGGAGCGCGCGGGGCCCGTGAGCCCGCTGGCTTGACGCTGGGCGAAACGTCCGCGTAATGTTCTCCGAGTCGCCCGGCAGGGAGGAACGGACACCGAGGATCAACCCGGTGGCTGGTCCCACGGGTGGCCACCCCCTCAGCACGACCGGCAGGCGCCTCGGCGTCCGGACGGTCGCGCCGAGACCGGAGCGGGACGCTCGCGAGGTCGGAATTGACGCCGACAAAGCGGGACGAAAACTCTGGTAGAGTGAAGGAAAGCCGAGCCGGGAATTGCCCCGGCAAAGCGGACCAGAAACTCTGGTAGAGTGATGGAGCGCCGGACCGGGAACGGGAAAGCGAACCAGAAGCTCTGATAGAGTGGAGGAACGGGAAGCCGCGGAAACGCGAGCGGAACGGACCAGAAGCTCTGGTAGATTGGAACCGAGCCTCCGGCCAGGAGCCCGCAAGGGTGAGTGGGGGATGCGCGTCTGTTCTTTGAGAACTCAACAGTGTGCCTAGTAGTTGATGCCAAGATGGTTCATCGCTCGGGTTGGTCGCCTCGTTCGGGGTGACTGGTTCGTGTGGTGGGTCTTGGTTTCGATTGGGAGCCGAGTCCGACCCCGTCGGGTCGGTTCCTGCAGAAGCCGAATTGACTGATCTCCGCTCGCCAGCGGGTGGGGGTCGTTTCGTGTGTCGGTTGTCCACCGCTTTCGGGTGGTGGGGACCAGTAGACATTTACGGAGAGTTTGATTCTGGCTCAGGACGAACGCTGGCGGCGTGCTTAACACATGCAAGTCGAACGGTGAACCCCAGCTTGCTGGGGGGATCAGTGGCGAACGGGTGAGTAACACGTGAGTAACCTGCCCCTGACTCTGGGATAAGCCTTGGAAACGAGGTCTAATACCGGATACGTGCCGCTCGGGCATCCGATGCGGTTGGAAAGATTTATCGGTCAGGGATGGACTCGCGGCCTATCAGCTTGTTGGTGGGGTAACGGCCCACCAAGGCGACGACGGGTAGCCGGCCTGAGAGGGCGACCGGCCACACTGGGACTGAGACACGGCCCAGACTCCTACGGGAGGCAGCAGTGGGGAATATTGCACAATGGGCGCAAGCCTGATGCAGCGACGCCGCGTGAGGGATGAAGGCCTTCGGGTTGTAAACCTCTTTCAGCAGGGAAGAAGCGCAAGTGACGGTACCTGCAGAAGAAGCGCCGGCTAACTACGTGCCAGCAGCCGCGGTAATACGTAGGGCGCAAGCGTTGTCCGGAATTATTGGGCGTAAAGAGCTCGTAGGCGGTTTGTCGCGTCTGCTGTGAAAACTCGAGGCTCAACCTCGGGCTTGCAGTGGGTACGGGCAGACTAGAGTGCGGTAGGGGAGACTGGAATTCCTGGTGTAGCGGTGGAATGCGCAGATATCAGGAGGAACACCGATGGCGAAGGCAGGTCTCTGGGCCGCAACTGACGCTGAGGAGCGAAAGCATGGGGAGCGAACAGGATTAGATACCCTGGTAGTCCATGCCGTAAACGTTGGGCACTAGGTGTGGGGCTCATTCCACGAGTTCCGTGCCGCAGCAAACGCATTAAGTGCCCCGCCTGGGGAGTACGGCCGCAAGGCTAAAACTCAAAGAAATTGACGGGGGCCCGCACAAGCGGCGGAGCATGCGGATTAATTCGATGCAACGCGAAGAACCTTACCAAGGCTTGACATACACCGGAAACTTCCAGAGATGGTTGCCCCGCAAGGTCGGTGTACAGGTGGTGCATGGTTGTCGTCAGCTCGTGTCGTGAGATGTTGGGTTAAGTCCCGCAACGAGCGCAACCCTCGTCCTATGTTGCCAGCGGGTCATGCCGGGGACTCATAGGAGACTGCCGGGGTCAACTCGGAGGAAGGTGGGGATGACGTCAAATCATCATGCCCCTTATGTCTTGGGCTTCACGCATGCTACAATGGCCGGTACAAAGGGCTGCGATACCGCGAGGTGGAGCGAATCCCAAAAAGCCGGTCTCAGTTCGGATTGGGGTCTGCAACTCGACCCCATGAAGTCGGAGTCGCTAGTAATCGCAGATCAGCAACGCTGCGGTGAATACGTTCCCGGGCCTTGTACACACCGCCCGTCAAGTCACGAAAGTCGGTAACACCCGAAGCCGGTGGCCCAACTCTTTGAGGGGGAGCCGTCGAAGGTGGGACTGGCGATTGGGACTAAGTCGTAACAAGGTAGCCGTACCGGAAGGTGCGGCTGGATCACCTCCTTTCTAAGGAGCATCTGACACGCCCTGCTTCGGTGGGGTCGTGCAGAGGCCATGCCCCGGCCGAACGCGTCGGGGGTGGTGCTCAAGGGTGGAACATCAACTACGGCGGCCCGCTCGGGCCGGCATCGCGTCAGTACTCCTTCGGGATGGAACGCGCACCGCCGGGTCGGGTCGGTCGCCCAGGCACGCTGTTGGGTCCTGAGGGAACAGCCCGCGAGGGAGGTTGCTTCATGACGGGCCCGGTCGGTCGGTCGAACCGCCAGCTGCTCTTCGGGGCGGTGGGTAGGCGCCGGCGTGAGGTCGGGGATCGTTCGTTGTTTGAGAACTGCACAGTGGACGCGAGCATCTTTTAAAGTATGTCTTTGTGGTCAAGTTTTTAAGGGCACAGGGTGAATGCCTTGGCACTAGGAGCCGAAGAAGGACGTGGTAGCCTGCGATAAGCCTCGGGGAGTTGGCAAACGAACCGTGATCCGAGGATGTCCGAATGGGGAAACCCCGCACGAGTCATGTCGTGTGACCCGCACCTGAATATATAGGGTGTGTGGAGGGAACGCCGGGAAGTGAAACATCTCAGTACCGGCAGGAAGAGATATTCCGTGAGTAGTGGCGAGCGAAAGCGGATCAGGCCAAACCGTATGCGTGTCAAGCCGGCAGGCGTTGCGTGTACGGGGTTGTGGGACCTTTCAGCTGATTCTGCCGAGTCAGCAGGGAGTCAGAAAGTCTCGTTATAGTCGAAGGGCATTGAAAGGCCCGGCACAGAGGGTGGTACCCCCGTAGACGAAATGACGTGACCTCCCGAAGGGGATCCCAAGTAGCACGGGGCCCGAGAAATCCCGTGTGAATCTGGCAAGACCACTTGCTAAGCCTAAATACTACCTAGTGACCGATAGCGGACAAGTACCGTGAGGGAAAGGTGAAAAGTACCCCGGGAGGGGAGTGAAATAGTACCTGAAACCGTGTGCCTACAATCCGTCGGAGCCTCCCTAGCAGGGGTGACGGCGTGCCTTTTGAAGAATGAGCCTGCGAGTTAGTGGTACGTGGCGAGGTTAACCCGTGTGGGGAAGCCGTAGCGAAAGCGAGTCCGAATAGGGCGTCACAGTCGCGTGCTCTAGACCCGAAGCGAAGTGATCTAGCCATGGGCAGGTTGAAGCGCGGGTAAGACCGCGTGGAGGACCGAACCCACCTGGGTTGAAAACCGGGGGGATGACCTGTGGTTAGGGGTGAAAGGCCAATCAAACTTCGTGATAGCTGGTTCTCCCCGAAATGCATTTAGGTGCAGCCTCGCGTGTTTCTTGCCGGAGGTAGAGCTACTGGATAGCCGATGGGCCCTACCAGGTTACTGACGTTAGCCAAACTCCGAATGCCGGTAAGTGAGAGCGCGGGAGTGAGACTGCGGGGGATAAGCTCCGTAGTCGAGAGGGAAACAGCCCAGACCACCAGCTAAGGCCCCTAAGCGTATGCTAAGTGGGAAAGGATGTGGAGTTGCACAGACAACCAGGAGGTTGGCTTAGAAGCAGCCACCCTTGAAAGAGTGCGTAATAGCTCACTGGTCAAGTGATTCCGCGCCGACAATGTAGCGGGGCTCAAGTATACCGCCGAAGCTGTGGCATTCACACATTGCGCTAGGCCTTCGTGGTCCAGGCGTGTGGATGGGTAGGGGAGCGTCGTGTGGCGGGTGAAGCTGCGGGGTAACCCAGTGGTGGACGCCACACGAGTGAGAATGCAGGCATGAGTAGCGAATGACGGGTGAGAAACCCGTCCGCCGAATGACCAAGGGTTCCAGGGCCAGGCTAATCCGCCCTGGGTAAGTCGGGACCTAAGGCGAGGCCGACAGGCGTAGTCGATGGACAACGGGTTGATATTCCCGTACCGGCGAAGAACCGCCCATACCGAGCCCGGTGATGCTAAACGCCCGAGCCGTGGCACCGACTCCTTCGGGAGTCACCGTCACGGGGAGCGCGTGACCCGATCCGGTAGTAGGTAAGCGTATTAACGGGAGTGACGCAGGAAGGTAGCCCAGCGTGGCGATGGTAGTCCACGTCCAAGGCCGTAGGGCGAGTGGTAGGCAAATCCGCCACTCACACAGCCTGAGAACCGATGGTGACAGCGTATGCTGGATGATTGGGTGATCCTATGCTGCCGAGAAAAGCTTCGACGCGAGGTTCTAGCCGCCCGTACCCTAAACCGACTCAGGTGGTCAGGTAGAGAATACCAAGGCGATCGAGAGAATCGTGGTTAAGGAACTCGGCAAAATGCCCCCGTAACTTCGGGAGAAGGGGGGCCTGAAGCGTGTACCGGCTTGCCCGGGAAGCGTGGAGGGCCGCAGAGACCAGGGAGAAGCGACTGTTTACTAAAAACACAGGTCCGTGCGAAGTCGCAAGACGATGTATACGGACTGACGCCTGCCCGGTGCTGGAAGGTTAAGAGGACGGGTCAGCCGCAAGGCGAAGCTCAGAATTTAAGCCCCAGTAAACGGCGGTGGTAACTATAACCATCCTAAGGTAGCGAAATTCCTTGTCGGGTAAGTTCCGACCTGCACGAATGGCGTAACGACTTCTCCGCTGTCTCAACCGCGAACTCGGCGAAATTGCACTACGAGTAAAGATGCTCGTTACGCGCAGCAGGACGGAAAGACCCCGGGACCTTTACTATAGCTTGGTATTGGTGTTCGGTGCGGCTTGTGTAGGATAGGTGGGAGACTGTGAAGCCGGCACGCCAGTGTCGGTGGAGTCAACGTTGAAATACCACTCTGGTCGCTCTGGACATCTAACCTCGGTCCGTAATCCGGATCAGGGACAGTGCCTGGTGGGTAGTTTAACTGGGGCGGTTGCCTCCTAAAATGTAACGGAGGCGCTCAAAGGTTCCCTCAGCCTGGTTGGCAATCAGGTGGCGAGTGCAAGTGCACAAGGGAGCTTGACTGTGAGACTGACAGGTCGAGCAGGGACGAAAGTCGGAACTAGTGATCCGGCGGTGGCTTGTGGAAGCGCCGTCGCTCAACGGATAAAAGGTACCCCGGGGATAACAGGCTGATCTTGCCCAAGAGTCCATATCGACGGCATGGTTTGGCACCTCGATGTCGGCTCGTCGCATCCTGGGGCTGGAGTAGGTCCCAAGGGTTGGGCTGTTCGCCCATTAAAGCGGTACGCGAGCTGGGTTTAGAACGTCGTGAGACAGTTCGGTCCCTATCCGCTGCGCGCGCAGGAAACTTGAGAAGGGCTGTCCCTAGTACGAGAGGACCGGGACGGACGAACCTCTGGTGTGCCAGTTGTTCCGCCAGGAGCACGGCTGGTTGGCTACGTTCGGAAGGGATAACCGCTGAAAGCATCTAAGCGGGAAGCCTGCTTCAAGATGAGGTTTCCACGGGGCTTGCCCCGAGAGGCTCCCGGCTAGACCACCGGGTAGATAGGCCGGATGTGGAAGAGAGGACTCAAGACTCTCGCAGCTGACCGGTACTAATAAGCCGACAACTTCACCACTCATACTCTTTGCTACGCGTCCACTGTGCGGTTCCCGAACCACGAGCACGCACCCTTCGAACCCGAGGGGTGTCCCGTGTTGACAGTTCGACAGAGTTACGGCGGTCATAGCGAAGGGGAAACGCCCGGTCCCATTCCGAACCCGGAAGCTAAGCCCTTCAGCGCCGATGGTACTGCACTCGCCAGGGTGTGGGAGAGTAGGACGCCGCCGGACATCATTCAGAAGAAGCCACCCCATCGCTGGGGTGGCTTCTTCTGTTTCCCGAGGACTTTCGCGTGCCGCCCGCGGTGGGCGCCGGGGATGGGGCGGCGCTGCTCTCAGAGCCGCCTGACGAACTCGAGTGCCTCGGGGGCCTCGAAGGACGTGACGAAGTCGACACCCCCGGGACGGATGGTCGACCGCCGGCCCGGCACGCGGCTTCGCCGTGCGGGTGCCCGGCGCAGCTGACCCCCACTGCCGAGAGTGCAGGAGGTGCGGTCTCGGGGCTCCTCGAGTCGGCATCTGCTGCGGTCTCGGCGTGGGTGCGGGGCTCGATGTGGGGGCGGGGGCGGCTGGATGAGACCATGGTCAGCGGTCGAATGACGAGGAGACGCAGGACATGAGCAGCGACGAGCGCGGGACGCGTTCGGCGGACGAGGGCGATCGCCGCGGCGGTGGCGTCGGGCGCTACGGCAACCGGAACGGAGCACGCCCGGCGGGCGGTGCCCGGCCCGCCCGCACCCCGAGGGTGGCGGGTCAGCGGGGACGCGGCGACGGCGAGCGGAGCACCGGCGGCGAGCGCGGTGGGTATGCGGGATCGCGGCCCGAGCGGGGCGCCGGCGGGGACGTCCGGGGCGCTCGTGGCGGCGACCGGTCCGACCGCGGTGGGCGTCAGTCGGGTGACGGCGGCGCGAGCCGCGGCCCCCGGACGGGCGGGTACCCGGATGACCGCGGCTCGCGCACGGGCGGCTTCCAGGGTGGCCGTGCCGGTCGCCCGAGCGGGGGGTACCAGGGCGACCGTCCGCGTGACGGCGGCGGCTACCAGCGAGGCGAGCGGCCCGGCGGGCAGGGAGAGCGGTCCGGGTACGGGCGTGACCGCGACGAGCGGACCGGTGGTGGGTACCCGGGGGACCGTTCGCGTGACGGCGGCGGGTACCAGCGCGACCGCGGTGGCCGCCCCTCCGGTGGCTATCAGGGGGACCGCCCGCGCGGTGGAGCCGGCGACGGTTCCCGCGGCGGGTACCAGGGCGAGCGGTCGGGGTACGGCCGCGACCGCGGCGAGCGGGCCGGCGGGTACTCGGGCGACCGTTCCTCGCGGCCGGGTGGCGGGTACCAGGGTGACCGCCCCCGCGACGCCGCCGGGCGCGACGACCGGGGCGGCGCACGTCGCTCGTCCGGTGCGCCGCAGGGGCGTGACGCCGGGGCTCGCTCCGGGGGGTTCCGCCGGGACGACCGCGGTCCGCGCGACGAGACGCGTGGCGGCTACCGCGGCGGCCAAGGTGCTGCGGAGTCGCGCGGCGGGCACCGCGACGGCGGAGAGCGCGGGATCCGCCGGGACGACCGGGACGTGCGGGGCGGCTTCCGGCGCGACGGCGACGACCGGCGGTCGGGCGGCCCGCGCGACGGCGGGTTCCGCGGTCCGCGGGACGGTGGCGAGCGCGGCTCCGCGCCGCGGCCCACCGAGGGCGGCGACCGGCCGCGTGGTCCCTGGCAGGAGCGCGGCCAGCGCCGGGACGTCGACGGCCGCGACCGGGCGCGCCACGGCGACGCCCGTGGCGAGCGCTCCGGCGGCTACCGCCGCGACGGTGCGGACCGGCGCGACGACCGTCGTGGTCCGCGGGAGGACCGCGGGGGCTTCCGCGACGACCGTCGTGGTCCGCGGGAGGACCGCGGGGGCTTCCGCGATGATCGTCGGGGGCCTCGTGACGACCGCGGCGGCTTCCGTGACGAGCGTCGCGGTCCCCGGGACGACCGTCGTGGCGTCCCGCGGGACGAGCGCGGTGGCTTCCGTGACGACCGTCGTGGCCCGCGGGACGACCGCCGGGGCCCGGGCGGCTCCGACGAGCGGCGTCCCCTGCGCCGAGGCCCGCACCGCGAGGACGACCGGCGGGACAGCCGTCCGCCGCAGGCCGTGCGGGTCTACGGCCCGGAGATCCCGGACGACGTGGAGTTCGGTCAGCTCGACCGCGAGGTCCGCGCGCGGCTGCGCACCCTGAGCAAGGACAACGCCGGCGTCGTCGGACGGCACCTGGTGATGGCCGGTCGGCTGCTCGACGTCGACCCGGAGCTCGCCTACGAGCACGCCCAGGCGGCGGTGCGGCACGGCGGCCGGGTCGACGTGGTGCGGGAGGCCGCCGGGCTGGCGGCGTACCGGACCGGGCGGTTCGCCGAGGCGCTGCGCGAGCTGCGGACGGTGCGGCGGCTCAACGGGTCGTCGGAGCACCTCGCCGTCATGGCGGACTGCGAGCGGGGGCTCGGGCGTCCCGAGCGGGCGATCGCCATGGCGGCCGAGCCCGAGGCGGAGCAGCTCGACGTGCAGGGCCGGGTGGAGCTGGCGATGGTCGTCAGCGGGGCGCGTCTCGACATGGGCGACCCGGACGCCGCCATCGCGGCGCTGTCCGGGATCGCGACGGGGACCGTGAAGACGGTGCTCGGGGCGCGGGTCGTGCAGGCCCGGGCCGAGGCGCTACGCGCCGCGGGCCGCCCGGAGGAGGCTGCCGCCGCCGAGGCCGCGGTCCCGCCGGCGCTGCTCGCGCAGCTCGCCGACCCCGAGCCGGACGAGGACGTCGTCGTGTTCGACCTCGAGGAGGACGACGAGGCCGAGGGCGACAGCACGGACGCGGGCACCACGGACCTCGCGGACGACGACGAGGCCGGCGCCGAGCCCGAGGACGCCGACCAGGAGCCGGCCGCCGAGGCCGGGGACGCCGACGTCGCGGAGGGCGAGCCCGCCGAAGCACCCGACCCGGCCGACGCGCCGACCGAGGACGACACGGAGGACGAGTGACCCACGCACGACTGCTCGGCAGCGACATCCCGCTGGCCGAGCGCTACGACCTGGCCCTCGTCGACCTGGACGGCGTGGCGTACCGCGGGCACGAGCCCATCGACGGCGCGGCCGCCGGCCTGGCCGGCGCGCGGGCGGCGGGCATGCGCCTGGTCTTCGTCACGAACAACGCGTCGCGCGAGCCGGAGTCGGTGGCGGACCAGCTGACGTCGCTGGACATCCCGACGCGGGCGGACGACGTGATGACGGCGGCGCAGGCCGCGGCGGCGCTGCTGGCCACGCGGCTGGAGCCGGGCGCGACCGTGCTCGTCGTCGGCGGCGCCGGCCTGGTCACCGCGGTGCGGAACGCCGGGTTCACCGTCGTCACGTCCGCGGAGGACCGTCCGGACGCCGTGGCGCAGGGCTTCGCCCCCGAGGTCGGCTGGGCGCAGCTGGCCGAGGCGGCGTACGCGGTGGCGGGCGGCGCGTGGTTCGTCGCGAGCAACCGGGACCTGAGCCTGCCCACCGCCCGCGGGTTCGCGCCGGGCAACGGCGCGCTCGTGGCCGCGGTGACGGCGGCGACCGGCGTCGAGCCGGACAGCGCGGGCAAGCCGGCGTCGACGATGTACGAGATGGCGGTGCAGCGGGCGGGCGCCCGCGAGGCGCTCGTCGTCGGGGACCGGCTGGACACCGACCTCGCGGGGGCGCGCACCGGCGGCTTCGCGGGGCTGCACGTGCTGACCGGCGTGAGCACCGCGCGGGACGACGTGCTGGCGCCCCCGGGGCTGCGGCCGCACTTCATCGCGGCGGACCTGGGTGGCCTGCTGGTGCCGCACCCGGAGCCGGTCCAGGGCGCCGAGGGCTGGTGGACCTGCGGGGACGCCGCGGCCCGGGTGACCGGCGGGCGGCTGGAGCTCGGCGGCTCGACCGCCGGGATCGACCTGGTGCGCGCGGCGTGCGCCGCCGCCTGGGCGGCCGTGGACGGCGGTGCGGAGCTGGACCCGGCCTCGGTGCCGGAGCTGCGTGTCGACCCGCAGGACGCCGCGGGCGTGGGTGCCGGCCGGTAGCCTGGCCGGCAGTGCAAGGGGGGCGCGGGACGGCGTGGCCGGACGGTCGCGCCGACGAGCAGCCGCCGGTGGCGGAGCAGGGAGAGGCGAGCGTGGATCCGACGGGCGACCGGGCGGTGGACGAGGTGCTGACGCGCCTGACGGACGTCACCGAGCTGGGGCTGCACGAGCAGCTCGCCGTGTTCGACGCCGTGCACACGGCCCTGCAGGACCGCCTCGCCGACGCGGAGGGCTGAGGCGGGTGGCGACGCGCGTCGACGCCGCCCTGGTCCGGGACGGGCTGGCCCGGTCGCGCCGGCACGCGGCCGAGCTGATCGCCGCCGGCCGGGTGTCCGTCGACGGGCACCCGGTGCTCCGGCCGGCGTCCCCGCTGGCGGACGGGCAGCACGCGCGGGTCGAGCCCCCGGAGCAGCCCGAGGACGACTGGGCCTCCCGCGGGGCGCACAAGCTGCTGGGGGCGCTCGAGGCGTTCCCGGGCGTGGCCGTGGCGGACCGCGTCTGCCTGGACGCGGGCGCGAGCACGGGGGGGTTCACCGACGTGCTGCTGCGCCGCGGGGCGCGGCGGGTGGTGGCCGTGGACGTCGGCCACGGGCAGCTCGTGGACCGGTTGCGCGCCGACCCGCGGGTCGACCTGCGCGAGGGCGTGAACGTCCGGTACCTGGCGGCGGGGGACGTCGACCCGGCGCCGCAGCTGGTGGTCGGGGACCTGTCGTTCATCTCGCTCGCGATCGTGCTGCCCGCGCTGGTCGCGGTCGCCGCGCCGGACGCGGACCTGGTGCTCATGGTCAAGCCGCAGTTCGAGGTCGGCCGCGAGCGGCTGGGGTCGGGCGGCGTGGTCCGCTCGCCGGAGCAGCGCGCGGAGGCGGTGCTGGCGGTCGCCGGGGCCGCCGCGGACCAGGGGCTCGGCGTCCGGGGTGTGGCGCGCAGCCCGCTGCCCGGGCCGAGCGGCAACGTGGAGTTCTTCCTGTGGCTGCGCCGCGGGACGGCGGGCGCGCTGCCCGCCGGTGCCCTCGGCGCGCGGGTGCGGGAGGTCGTCGAGGACGAGGGAGGTGCCGGCGCATGAGCAGCAGGCGGGTGCTGGTGGTCACGCACAGCGGTCGGCCCGAGGCCGTGACGGCGACCGAGGAGGCCGCCGCCGCGCTGACCGCAGCCGGGTTCACCCCGGTGCTGGCCGGCGAGGACGTGCCGGGGATGGCGTTCCACGACATCGAGCTGGCGATGATCCTCGGCGGCGACGGGACGATCCTGCGCGCCGCGGAGCTCGCCCGGGCGGCCGGGGTGCCGCTGCTCGGCATCAACCTCGGGCACGTCGGCTTCCTCGCGGAGAGCGAGCGGGACGACATCACGGAGGCGGTCCGGCGGATCGCGGCGGGGGACTACACCGTCGAGGAGCGCACCACCCTGCAGGTGCAGGTCCAGGTGCCCGGGCGCGCGGACCCGGTGACGTCGTGGGCCCTGAACGAGGCGGCGCTGGAGAAGGCGGAGCCGGCGCGGATGGTCGAGGTCGTCATCGAGGTCGACGACCGGCCGCTGTCCAGCTTCGGGTGCGACGGGGTGGTGCTGGCGACGTCGACCGGTTCGACGGCGCACGCGTTCTCGGCCGGCGGGCCCGTCGTGTGGCCGGAGGTGGACAGCCTCATCGTGGTGCCGCTGTCGGCGCACGCGCTGTTCGCCCGGCCGCTCGTGGTCGGCCCGCGCAGCGTCGTGGCCGTCGAGGTGCTGACGCGGTCGCCGTCCCCGGCGGTGCTGGTGTGCGACGGCCGGCGGCACATCGAGGTGCCCGCCGGCTCGCGGGTCGAGGTGCGGCGCTCGCCCGTGCCGGTGCGCCTCGCGCGGCTGACCCCGGCGCCGTTCACCGACCGGCTGGTGCACAAGTTCGCGCTGCCGGTGGCGGGCTGGCGCGGCAGGCCGCCGGAGCTGCACGCCGGGCACGCGGCGCGCCGGCGGCACGACGACCCCGACCGGACGGACGAGGACTGAGGGCGTGTTCGAGGAGATCACGATCAGCGACCTGGGCGTCATCACCGGCGCCCGGATCCCGCTGCATCCGGGGCTGACGGTGCTGACCGGCGAGACCGGCGCCGGCAAGACGATGGTGCTGACCGGGCTGAACCTGCTGCTGGGCGGCAAGGCCGACCCGGCGACGGTCCGGCGCGGCGCGGCGTCGGCGGTGGTGGAGGGGCGCGTCGTCGTCCCCGCCGGGTCGCCCGTGCTGGACCGGGCGGAGGAGGCCGGCGCGGCGACCGACGACGACGGCGGCCTCGTGCTGCTGCGCACGGTGTCCGCGCCGACCGACGACGCACCCGGCCGGTCCCGCGCGCACCTGGGCGGCCGGTCGGTGCCGCAGGCCGTGCTGGCCGAGCTGGCCGAGTACCTCATCACGGTGCACGGGCAGCAGGACCAGGCCCGGCTCCGGTCGCCCGCGCACCAGCGGGAGGCGCTGGACGCGTTCGCGGGCGCGGCCCACGGCGCGCTGCTCGGCGAGTACCGGGCGGCGTGGGCCGAGCGGGCGCGGCTGCAGGCGACGATCGACGACCTCACGTCCCGGCGGCAGGACCTGGCGCGGGAGGCGGAGCTGCTGCGCCTGGGGCTGGCGGAGGTCGAGCGCATCGACCCGCAGCCCGGCGAGGACACGGAGCTGGCCGCGGAGATCGAGCGCCTCGAGCACGCGGAGGACCTGCGGGCCGCCGCGACGGGCGCGCACGCCGCGCTGGTCGGTGACGAGGACGCCGCGGACGACGCCCCGAGCGCCGCCGGCGCGGTGGAGCACGCCCGCCGCCTGCTGGACGGCGCGGGCGCGCACGACGCCCGGCTGGCCGAGCTCCGCGACCGGGTGGCCGAGGCCGGCTACCTGCTGGCGGACGCCGCGACCGAGCTGTCCTCCTACCTGCAGGACCTGCAGGCCGACCCGCTGCGCCTCGACGCGGCGCAGACCCGGCGCGCGGAGCTGGCCGCCCTGACCCGGTCGTACGGCGAGGACGTCGAGGCGGTGCTGCGCTGGGCCGACGAGGGCAGCCGCCGGCTGCTCGACATCGGCGACGGCGACGAGCGGGTCACCGCCCTGACCGCCGAGCGGCAGGCCCTGGACGCGCGGCTCGCGGACCTCGCGGACCGCATCCGCGCGGCCCGCCGGGACGCCGCCACCCGGCTCGCCGCGACGGTCTCCGAGGAGCTCGCCGGCCTCGCGATGGCGGGCGCGTCGCTCGAGGTGCGCGTCGAGCCTGCGCCGGAGCTGGGTCCGCACGGTGGAGATGTCGTGGAGATGCTCCTGGTCCCGCACGCGGGCGCGCCCGCCCGGCCGCTCGGCAAGGGTGCGTCCGGCGGCGAGCTGTCCCGCGTCATGCTGGCGCTCGAGGTGGCGCTCGCCACGTCCCCCGACCAGGGCGAGCACCGCCCGGGCACGTTCGTGTTCGACGAGGTCGACGCCGGCGTCGGCGGGCGCGCGGCGACCGAGGTGGGGCGTCGTCTCGCGGCGCTGGCGCGGAACGCGCAGGTCCTCGTGGTGACGCACCTGGCCCAGGTCGCGGCGTTCGCGGACCGGCACCTGGTCGTCACCAAGGCCGAGGACGGGGCGGTGACGGCGTCCGGCGTGCGCGAGGTCGCGGGGGAGGACCGGGTGCGCGAGCTCGCCCGGATGCTGTCCGGCCAGGAGGAATCCGGTGCGGCGCGCGCGCACGCGGCGGAGCTCCTGGAGCTGGGAAGCGTGGCACGATGAACACCGATGAAACTCCTGCCCTCCCGTAGACGCCCCGCCGCGCCCCAGGGGGGCGAGCTCGTCGGCCCGGCCCGGGTCGACCCCCGCACGAAGTCGCTGACCAAGCGGCTGCGCCCCGGGGAGATCGCCGTGATCGACCACGTCGACATCGACCGGGTCTCGGCCGAGGCGCTCGTCGCCTGCCAGCCCGCCGCGGTGCTCAACGCCGCGCGCTCGACGTCGGGCCGCTACCCGAACCTCGGCCCGGACATCCTCGTGTCCGCGGGCATCCCGCTGGTCGACGACCTCGGGCCGGACGTCATGACGATCCGCGAGGGCCGGACACTGCGCATCGACGGCGGAGCCGTCCACGACGGGGACCGGCTGGTCGCCGAGGGCGTCGTGCAGACCGAGCAGTCCGTGGCCACCGACCAGGCGGCCGCGCGCGAGGGCCTGTCGGTCCAGCTCGAGTCGTTCGCCGCGAACACGATGGACTACCTGCGCCGGGAGCGCGACCTGCTGCTCGACGGCGTCGGCGTGCCCGACATCGTCACGGAGATCGAGGGCCGGCAGGTCCTCATCGTGGTGCGCGGCTACCACTACAAGGAGGACCTGGTCACCCTGCGCCCGTACATCCGCGAGTACCGCCCGGTGCTCATCGGGGTGGACGGCGGCGCGGACGCGATCCTCGAGGCCGGGTGGACCCCGGACATGATCGTCGGCGACATGGACTCCGTGTCCGACCGGGCGCTGCGCTGCGGCGCGGAGATCGTCGTGCACGCGTACCGCGACGGCCGCGCGCCGGGCCTGGCCCGCGTCGACCAGCTCGGCGTGCCGCACATCGTCTTCCCGGCGACCGGCACGAGCGAGGACGTCGCGATGCTGCTCGCGGACGACAAGGGCGCCGAGCTCATCGTCGCGGTGGGCACGCACGCGACCCTGGTGGAGTTCCTCGACAAGGGCCGCTCCGGCATGGCGAGCACCTTCCTCACGCGGCTCCGGGTCGGCGGCAAGCTCGTGGACGCCAAGGGCGTGTCCCGGCTGTACCGGAACCGGATCTCGAACCTCCAGCTCACCCTGCTCGTGCTGGCGGGCCTGCTCGCCCTCGGGGTCGCGCTGGCCTCGACCACCGCCGGGCAGACCCTGATCGGCCTGACCGCGGCCCGGTGGGACGACTTCGTCTCCTGGCTGGGGTCGCTGTTCGGCGGCACGCCATGACGTGCCCGCCGGCCCCGACGCCCGCCCCCTCCCGTGCCGCCCTCGTGCCGGCACCCGACCGAGAGCTCCCGCTGTGATCGACTTCCGTTACCACCTCGTCTCCCTGATCTCGGTGTTCCTGGCGCTGGCCGTCGGCATCGCGCTCGGCGCCGGCCCGCTGAAGGAGACGATCGGCGACACCCTCACCGGGCAGGTCGACCAGCTGCGCGCCGAGAAGGACGCGCTGCGCACCGAGCTCGACGAGTCCGCCGCGGACGTCGCCGCCGCGGACGCCTGGATCGGGGCCGCCGGGGCCGAGCTCGTCGAGGGCACGCTGAGCGACCGCCGCGTCGCCGTGGTCTCGCTCGGCACCGTGGACGGCGACGCCCGCACCGCGGTCGAGGACCAGCTCACCGACGCGGGCGCCTCGGTGAGCGCGCGCGTCACGCTGAACGAGGCGTGGACCTCCACGGACCTGCGGCAGTTCCGCTCGGCGCTCGTCAGCAGCATCGCGGCGTACCTGGACCCGCAGCCCGCCGACGGCGCGTCCGTGGACACCTCGCTCGCCGAGGCGCTCGTCCAGGGCCTGACCGGCGCGGACGCCGCGAACCCCGACCAGCTCAGCAGCTCCGCCGCCACGCTCCTGGAGTTCCTCACCTCGGGCGACGACCCGCTGGTGGCGTTCGAGGACACCGTGTCCGCGCCGGCCGACGCGATCGTGCTGGTCGCGCCGACCGTCGTGCCCACGGCCGCGGGCACCGAGGCCACGCCGGACGCCGACGAGCTGCAGGCGACCCTGGACGCCGAGATCGCGCTGGCCCGCGTCGCGCAGGACCGCTCCGAGGGCGCGGTGGTGGTCGACGGCCCGCTCGCCGAGGGCACCCTGGTGTCCGCGATCCTGGCCGACGAGGACGCCGCCGGCGACCTCACCACCGTCTCCGACGGCGACACCACCGCGGGCCGCGTCAACGTGCCGCTCGCGCTGAACGCGCGCATCGGCGGGACGAACGGCCACTACGGGCGCGGCGAGGACCTGACGGCGCTGCCGACCACCACCGTGCTGCCGCTGCCGGACCGCACGCCGACCGCCACCGGCGACGAGGTGCCGGCTGACGGCACCGAGGGCGCCGGCACGGAGGGCGACGCGGGGGCCGAGGGGTGAGCGTCGCCCGGCGGGTCGCCGCGGCGGTCACCGCGCGGCTGACCACCAGCGTCGTGCGCGGCGTCCTCGACGACGACCCGCCCGGCGGGGCGCGGCTCTGGGAGCGCACCAACCACCGCGGCGAGCCCGTGAGCCTGCTCGGCGGCCCGGCCGTCGCGGCGGGCGTGCTGGCCGGCGGGCTCGTCGGTGCGCCGTCGGCCCGGGACGGGGCCGCGCTCGCCGTGGCCACGACGTCCGCGACCGCGTTCGGCCTGGTCGACGACCTCACCGAGGACCGGGAGGGCACGGTCCGCAAGGGCCTGCGCGGCCACCTGGGCGCCCTGGCCCGCGGGGAGGTGACGACCGGCGGGCTCAAGGTGCTCGGCATCGGCGCCGGGGCGCTCGTCGCCGCCGCGCTGTGCCGGCCCCACGACACCCACCCGTCCGGACGGGGCGCCGCGGCGGCGGCCCGGCTCGTGGACGTCGCGCTGGACGGCGCGCTCATCGCCGCCACCGCCAACCTCGTGAACCTGCTCGACCTGCGGCCCGGGCGCGCGCTCAAGGCCGCCGGCCTGGCCGCCTCGCCCGCCGCGGTGCTCGGCGGCCCGGGCGGGGGCGCCGCGGCCGCCGTGCTCGGCGCGGTCGCCGCGGAGCTGCCCGACGACCTCGCGGAGCGGGACATGCTCGGCGACTCCGGGGCGAACGGGCTGGGCGCGGTGCTCGGGACCGTCGCGGTGCAGCAGCTCCCGCGGCCCGCGCGGCTCGCGCTGCTCGCGGGCGTCGTGGGCCTGACGGTGGCGTCCGAGAAGGTGAGCTTCACGCAGGTCATCGCGCGCACGCCGGTGCTGCGGGAGATCGATGGCTGGGGCCGGCGGCCCGCGCACGCGCCGGCTGTCGCCGCGGACGCGCCGGACGGGCCCGCGCCCGACGTGCCCGCGCCGGACGGGGTGCCCGGGCGGTGAGCCGGCGGGGCGTCCTGTCCGGTCTGGCGGGCGCCGCGGCCCTGATCTCGGTCGTGACGGTCGTCAGCCGGCTGCTGGGCTTCGCGCGGAACCTGGTCTTCGCCAACGCGGTCGGCGCCGAGGCGGTCGGCGACGCGTACAACTGGGCCAACACGCTGCCGAACGTGCTGTTCGAGGTGGCGGCGGGCGGGGCCCTCGCGGGTGCGCTGATCCCTGTCATCGCCGGGCCGCTGGCCCGCGGGATGCGGGACGACGTCTCGCGGATCGCCTCGGGGATGCTCGGCTGGACGCTCGGCGGGCTCACGCTGATCGGCGCCGCGCTGGCCCTGGCCGCGCACCCGATCGCGGTGCTCGCGGACCTCGGGTCGCCCGCCGAGCGCGACCTCGTCGCGTTCTTCATCCGGGTGTTCGCGGTGCAGCTGCCGCTGTACGGGCTCGCGGTCGTGCTGTCGGGGGTGCTCCAGGCGCAGAAGAAGTTCTTCTGGCCGGCGTTCGCGCCGGTGCTGTCCAGCCTCGTGGTGATCGCGACGTACGCGGGCTACGGGCGGCTGCTCGCCGGTGCGGGCCTGTCGGCGGACACCGCGGACGTCGCGGGGCTGCCGCCCGGCGCCGCCGAGCTGCTGGCGTGGGGGACCACCGCCGGCGTGCTGGCGATGGGCCTGCCCCTGCTGGTCCCGGTGTGGCGCTCCGGGGTGCGGCTCCGGCTCGGCCTGCGGTTCCCCGAGGGCGTCGCGTCGCGGGCCCGGTCGCTGGCCCTGGCGGGGATCGGCGGGCTGGTCGCGCAGCAGGTCTCGGTGCTCGCGACGATCACGCTGTCCCGGCGCTACGGCGGCGACGGCGCGCTGACGGTGTTCCAGTCGATGGTGCAGCCGACCTACCTGCTGCCCTACGCCGTGCTCGCGGTGCCGCTGGCGACGAGCACGTTCCCGCGGCTGGCCGCGGCCGCCGCGCGGGCGGACCGGGCCGGGTACGCGCCGCTGGCCGCGGTGACCACGCGGGCGGTCCTGGTGGCGGGCGGTGCGGGTGCGGCGCTGCTGGCGGCGGTCGCCCCGGCGGTCGCCACGGTGTTCTCGGTGATCGGTTCCGGGCGCACCGAGCTCATCGCCTCGATGGACGTCGCGCTGACCCTGATCGCGCCGGGCCTGCTCGGGCTCGGGCTGATCTTCCACGTGTCCCGGGCCCTGTACGCCCTCGAGCGCGGGCGCCTCGCGGTGCTCGCCGTGAGCAGCGGCTGGGCGACGGTCGTCGTCGCGTCCTGGGTGGCGTGCGCGATCCTCGTGCCGGGGGCCAAGGACGGCCCGGCGACGCTGCGGGCGCTCGGCATCGGGACGAGCACCGGCATGCTGGTCGCCGCCGTCGTCCTCGTGCTCGTGCTCCGCGCCGCGGCCGGCGCGGAGGCGGTCCGCGGGATCCTGCGCACGTCCGCGGTGCTGCTGGTCGGCGGGACCGTCGGTGCGGTGGTCGGGCGGTGGACCGTCGACACGGTGCAGGCGCTCACCGACGGGCTCCCCGGCGCCATCGCGGCCGCGGCGGGCGGCGGTGCCGTCGCCGGGGCGGTGGTGGTCGCGCTCGTCTGGGGTCTGGACCGGACGACCCTCACCGGCCTGGTCCGGCGCGGCGGCGCGGCCGTCACCCCGGCGGACGTGCCGCTCGACGCGGCGGTGCCGGGGACGCTGCCGCCGGAGCCGCCCGCCCACGACGACGACCCCGCACGGAAGGCGGACCGGTGACGGCACGACGGGTGCTGCAGGTGCTGGGCTCGAGCGCGGGCGGCGTCGCCCGGCACGTCGCCCAGGTCGCGGAGGCGCTCGCCGAGGCGGGGGACCACGTCGTCGTCGCGGGTCCGTCCGGGCTGCGCGGGACGGTCGCGCCCGACGGGGGAGCGGTGCGGTTCGCGCCGGTCGAGATCGCCGACCGGCCGCACGCCTCGGACCTGCGGGCCGTCGCCCGGCTCGCCGCGCTGGCCCGCGAGGCCGACGCGGTGCACGCGCACGGGCTGCGCGCCGGCGCGCTCACGGTGCTCGCGGTGCGGTCGCGGCCCGGCCGCCGCCCGCGGGTCGTCGTGACGCTGCACAACCTGCCGGTGGGCGGGCGCGCCGTCCGGGCGGTGTCGGCGGTGCTCGGCCGGGTGGTCGCCCGGGGCGCGGACGTCGTGCTCGGGGTGTCCGGCGACCTGGTGGACCTGGCGCGCGCGCAGGGTGCGCGCACGGCGGAACGGGCGCTGGTCCCCGCGCCGCGGCGTCCCGCCCCGGCGCAGGACCCGCGGGAGACCCGCGCCGCACTCGGGCTGGCGGCGGACGCCGACCTCGTGGTGACCGTCGCGCGCCTCGCGCCGCAGAAGGGTCTCGACACCCTCGTGGCGGCCGCCGCGGAGGCCGGCCGGGTGCGGTCCGGCCTGTGCTGGGTGGTCGCCGGGGACGGGCCCCTGCACGACGACCTGGCCGCGCGGGTCGCGGCGACCGGGGCGCCGGTGCGGCTGCTCGGCCGGCGCGAGGACGTGGCCGAGCTCATGGCCGCCGCGGACGTGGTCGCCTCCACCGCCGTGTGGGAGGGGCAGCCGCTCGCGGTGCAGGAGGCGCTCGGGCTCGGGGCCGCCGTCGTGGCGACCGACGCGGGCGGGACCCGTGAGGTCACCGGGGACGCGGCGGTGCTGGTGCCCGTCGGGGACGCCGCGGCGCTTGGCGCGGCGGTCGCGGCGGTGCTGGCCGACGGCGCGCGCCGCGACGCGCTGCGGGCGGCGGCTCGCGCCCGGGCGGCGACGCTCCCGGCGCTCGGGGACGTCCTGGCGCAGCTGGACGCGCACTACCGCTGACGCGGGCGCGTGCAGGCCCGTGCGGCCCCGTGCCCGCCCTGAGAGGAGGGTTCCGCCGGACACGCCAGGCGTGTCGCGCCGGAACCCTCCGCTCGGCGGGGCGGGTGGCCGCGTGTCGCCGGAGTCACCCCCGCCGCGCCCGCGCGGCTGCCCCACGGGAGCCGCGCGTCCGGTACAGTGGAAGCCCGTGGCAGAGCGCGCAAATCGACTCTCCGGGCGGTCGGACTCCACGACCCGGCACATCTTCGTCACGGGAGGCGTCGCCTCCTCACTGGGCAAGGGCCTGACCGCCTCGAGCCTCGGACGACTTCTCCGCTCCCGCGGCCTGCGGGTCACGATGCAGAAGCTCGACCCCTACCTCAACGTGGACCCCGGGACGATGAACCCGTTCCAGCACGGCGAGGTCTTCGTCACCGAGGACGGGGCCGAGACGGACCTCGACGTGGGCCACTACGAGCGGTTCCTGGACGTCGACCTGGTCGGCTCCGCGAACGTCACCACCGGCCAGGTGTACTCGCACGTGATCGCGAAGGAGCGGCGCGGCGAGTACCTCGGCGACACGGTCCAGGTGATCCCGCACATCACCGACGAGATCAAGGCGCGCATGCGGTCGCAGGCGGCCGACGACGTCGACATCATCATCACGGAGATCGGCGGCACGGTCGGCGACATCGAGTCGCAGCCGTTCCTCGAGGCGGCCCGCCAGGTCCGCCACGAGCTCGGCCGCGACAACGTGTTCTTCCTGCACGTGTCGCTGGTGCCGTACATCGGCCCGTCGGGCGAGCTCAAGACCAAGCCGACGCAGCACTCGGTGGCCGCGCTGCGCAGCATCGGCATCCAGCCCGACGCGATCGTGCTGCGCTCGGACCGGGAGATCCCGCAGTCGATCAAGGCGAAGATCGCCCTGATGTGCGACGTCGACACCCAGGGCGTCATCTCCTGCGTGGACGCGCCGAGCATCTACGACATCCCGCGCGTCATCCACGCCGAGGGCCTGGACGCCTATGTCGTGCAGCGCCTGGGCGTGCAGTTCCGGGACGTCGACTGGAGCGGCTGGGACGAGCTGCTGCAGCGCGTGCACCAGCCGCGGCACCACGTCGAGATCGCGCTGGTCGGCAAGTACATCGACCTGCCCGACGCGTACCTCTCGGTGACCGAGGCGCTGCGCGCCGGCGGCTTCCACCACGACGCGAAGGTGCGGATCCGCTGGGTCCCGTCGGACGACTGCCAGACGCCGGACGGCGCGCAGCGGGCGCTGGGCGGCGCGGACGCGGTGCTGGTCCCGGGCGGGTTCGGCGTGCGCGGCATCGAGGGCAAGCTCGGCGCGCTGCGCTGGGCGCGGGAGAACCGCGTGCCGACGCTCGGCATCTGCCTGGGCCTGCAGACGATGGTGATCGAGTACGCCCGCAACGTGCTGGGCCTGCCGGGCGCGTCCTCCTCGGAGTTCGACGCCGACCCCGCCGACCCGGTGGTGGCGACGATGGCGGAGCAGCTCGCGATCGTCGGCGGCGAGGGCGACCTCGGCGGCACGATGCGGCTCGGCTCGTACGAGGCGGTGCTGGCCGAGGGGTCGGTCGTCGCCGAGGCGTACGGCTCGACCCGGGTCACCGAGCGGCACCGGCACCGGTACGAGGTGAACAACGCGTACCGCGACAAGCTCGAGGAGGCCGGCCTGGTCATCTCGGGCGTCTCGCCGGACTCGTCGCTGGTCGAGTTCGTCGAGCTGCCGCGCGAGACGCACCCGTACTACGTCTCCACGCAGGCGCACCCGGAGTTCAAGTCCCGGCCGACCCGCGCGCACCCGCTGTTCGCGGGCCTGGTCGCGGCGGCGCTCGCCGCCCAGCAGGGCGCGGTGCCGGCCGGCGCGAGGGCGAAGGCGAAGGCGTGACGGTCGCCGGGGCCGGGCCGGCCGACCGGCCCGCCCCGCGGCCGGTGCTCGCGCACACCGACCTGCACCACGGGAAGATCTGGGACCTCGTCTCGGAGACCGTGGACCTCGGCGAGGCGCAGGTGGTCCGGGAGTTCGTCGACCACCCGGGCGCCGTCGCCGTGATCGCGCTCGACGCCGAGGACCGGGTGCTGCTGCTCAAGCAGTACCGGCACCCGGTGCGCAGCGAGCTGTGGGAGCCGCCGGCCGGACTGCGGGACGTCGACGGCGAGCCGCCGCACGTCACCGCGGCGCGCGAGCTGGCCGAGGAGGCCGACCTGCGCGCGGCCACCTGGCACCTGCTCACGGAGTTCGCCACGAGCCCCGGCGGCTCGACCGAGCGGATCGGCGTCTACCTGGCGCGCGACCTGTCGGAGGTCCCCGAGGCCGAGCGGTTCGCCCGCGAGGAGGAGGAGGCCGAGATGGAGCCGCTGTGGCTGCCGCTCGACGAGGCGGTCGGCGCGGTGCTCGCGGGCCGGCTGCACAGCCCGAGCGCGGTCGTCGGCGTCCTCGCCGCCGCCGCGGCGCGGGACCGCGGGTGGAGCACGCTGCGTCCGGTGTGACCCCGCTCACGGCATGGCTCTGACCTGGGGGTTCGGACGTAGTCCGATCGGCTGACGTCGCCCGCTGACGGGTCAGGGATCGGACCTGCACGCCGATGCATCCGGTGTGAGCCCCCGCACCCGACCCCCCCGGGGCGGTGCGCGCCTGTTCCTCACCGGTACGCACACCGCCGTGGTGCTCGGGCTGTGCGCGCTGCTCTGCGCGGCCGGCGCGATCTGGCCGCCGTCGCCGCGCACCGAGGTGGCCGTCTGGGGCGCGGCGTCGCTGGTCCTCGCGCTGGTCGCCGCGGGGTCGGTGCTCGCCCGGCACCACCCGCGCACCCCGCTCGCCGGGGCGGTCCTCGGGGTGGCCGTCGGGGCGGTGCTGGTCGCCCGGTGCCAGACCGAGGCGGGCGTGGTGACGACGTCGCTCGGGCTGGTCATGGCCGGGCAGGCGGCCCCGCTGCTCGGCGGGAAGCGGTCCGTGCGCAGCCTGCTCGTGCTCGTGCTCGTCGCGCTGCCGCTCGCGATGGCCGCGTCGCCGGTGCCGTTCAGCCCCGTGCGGTGGCTGGTGCTCGCGCTCATGACGGTGGTGACGAGCTGGCTGGTCAAGCACCTGCTGGACGCGCTGCGGGTGCTCGCCACGACGGACGACCTGACCGGCGTGCTGACCCGGGCCGCCTTCGACGCGCGTGCCGCGACGCTGCTGCACCGGGCGGCGGTCAGCGGCCGGCCCGCCAGCGTGGTGTGCCTCGACGTCGACGACTTCAAGGAGGTCAACGACACCCACGGCCACCAGGCGGGGGACGAGGTGCTGGTCCGGCTGGTCGAGGGCTGGCGGGGCGCGCTGGAGCGGGACGACCTGATCGGACGGATGGGTGGCGACGAGTTCGCCGTCGTCCTCGCCGGCCGGACCGCCGAGGGTGCCGAGGAGTGGGCGCTGCGGGCGAGCGGCCTGCGCGCTCCGGCGGACCCGACGTGGAGCCACGGCGTCGCCCAGGCGCGGCGGGACGAGCCGGTGCGCGACGCCCTGGCGCGTGCGGACGCCGCGCTGTACGCGCGGAAGAACGGCCGCGCCGACGCGGGGCACTGAAGCCCCGCGCCGGTCGCGTCTCAGCGGCTGGTCGACACCCGGTACTGGGCGTTGGCCAGCGGCACGAAGATCGCCAGGAACAACCCGGACCAGATGAGCGTGTAGACCTCCGGGTGCTGCAGCGACCACACGTCCGGCACCGGGGTCCCGGGCGGGATGTTCCCGAACAGCTCGCGCGCGGCCTGCGTCACGGCCGACACCGGGTTCCACTCGGCGAAGGTCTGCAGCGGCGCGGGCAGCGTCTCCAGCGGCACGAAGGTGTTCGCGACGAACGTCAGCGGGAAGATGACGATGAACGAGGCGTTGTTCACCACCTCGGGGCTCGGCACGAGCATGCCGATCCACGCCATGATCCAGCTGATGGCGTAAGCGAACACGAGCAGCAGCCCGAACCCGGCGAGCGCCTCCAGCCACGACGACCGGATCCGCCAGCCGACCGCCAGGCCGGTGAGCCCCATGACGATGAGCACGAGGACGTTGTTGACGACGTCGGAGAACGTCCGGCCGGTCAGCACCGCGGACGGGGCCATCGGCAGCGACCGGAACCGGTCGAGGATGCCCTTCTTCAGGTCCTCGGCCAGCGCGGACCCGGTGACCGTCGCCCCGAAGATCACGGTCTGGGCGAAGATCCCCGCGATGAGGAACTCGCGGTACGCCTGGCCGCCCTCCTCCTGGTCGATCGCGCCGCCGAACACGTAGGAGAACAGCAGCACGAACATGATCGGCGACAGCGTGGTGAAGACCAGCAGGTCCGGCACCCGCTTGATCTTGATGATGTTCCGCTTGGCGACGACCGAGGCGTCCGCCAGCACGTTCGGCACGGCCATCACGCACCACCCTCCTGGTCGGTCTGCCCGTCCTCCTCGGCCGACCGCCCCGTCAGCGCGAGGAACACGTCGTCCAGCGTCGGGCGGCGCAGGCCGACGTCCTCGAGGCGCACCTGCCGCGCGTCGAGCCGGCGCAGCGCCTCGCTGAGCACCTCCGGGCCGCCCGACACCGGCATGACGAAGGACCGCCGCCCGTCGTCGAGCGCGGGCCGACCCACGCCGAGCGGGGCGAGCGCCTCCTCGACCTCCGCGAGGAACGCCACGTCGGACACCGTCAGCTCGAGCCGCTCGCCGCCGACCTGCCGCTTGAGCTGGTCCGCGGTGCCCTGCGCGATGATCCGCCCGTGGTCGATGACGACGATCTCGTCCGCGAGCAGGTCGGCCTCCTCCAGGTACTGCGTCGTGAGCAGGAGCGTCGTGCCGCCCGCGACGAGCGTCTGGATGACGTCCCACATGTCGGTGCGGCCGCGCGGGTCGAGACCCGTGGTCGGCTCGTCGAGGAAGATCACCGGGGGATCGGCCACCAGCGCCCCGGCGAGGTCGAGCCGCCGCCGCATGCCGCCCGAGTAGGTGCGGGTGGGGCGGTCCGCGGCGTCCTCGAGGTTGAAGGACGCCAGGAGCTCGCGCGCCCGCGCCCGGGACCGCCGCGCGCCGAGGTGGTAGAGCCGGCCGATCATCTCGAGGTTCTCGTAGCCGGACAGGTACTCGTCGACGGCGGCGTACTGCCCGGACAGCCCGATGCGCCGCCGCACCTCGGCCGGGCGGGCGAGGACGTCGACGCCCATGACGCGCGCCGTCCCGCCGTCCGGCCGCAGCAGGGTGGACAGGACGCGCACGATGGTGGTCTTGCCGGCCCCGTTCGGGCCGAGCAGACCGAGCACGGTGCCGGACGGCACCGTGAGGTCCACGCCGTCGAGGGCGGTGACGCCCTTGTAGCGCTTCACGAGCCCGCGGGCCTCGATCGCCTGTTCCATGGGTCGAGCGTAGATGTGACGTACGACACACCTGAAGGGCGATTCGCCACCTCCCGGTTGACCTGCACCGTCGCGGCCGAGATCTCCCGCTGAGTCAGCTCGTCGTCCCCGGGCCGGCCGACCCGGGGACGACGAGGCCCGCCTCGTAGGCGAGCACGACGAGCTGCGTCCGCGACGCGCAGCCGGTCTTCGCGAGCAGGGCGTGCACGTGGGCCTTGACCGTCGCGACGGCCAGCCCGAGGGCGTCCGCGGCCTCCTGGTTCGACCGGCCCCGCGCCACCGCGAGCAGCACGTCCCGCTCCCGGGCGCTCAGGCCGTCGAGGGCGCCCGGGGTGGGGCCGGCGTCGGGACGGGTGCGGCCCCACCGGCGCCACTGGTCGAGCACGAGCGGCGCGACCGCCGGGTCGAGCACCGAGCCGCCGCCGTGGACGCGGCGCACCGCGTCCACGAGCGTGGCGGGATCGGTGTCCTTGAGCAGGAAGCCGTCGGCGCCCGCCCGCAGCGCGCTGGTGACGTACTCCTCGTCGTCGAAGGTGGTGAGCACCAGCACGCGGGCGTCGGCCAGGCCGGGGTCCGCGCGCAGCCGCCGGGTGGCCTCGATGCCGTCGAGCCCCGGCATCCGGATGTCCATCAGCACGACGGCGGGCCGGTGCTCCCGGGCGAGCGTGACGGCCTGCTCGCCGTCGGCGGCCTCCGCGACGACGGCGAGGTCCGGCTCGTGGTCCAGGATCATCCGCAGGCCGAGGCGGATCATCGCCTGGTCGTCGGCGAGCAGCACGGGGATCGGCGTCACGGCACCGGCACCTCCATCGTCACGGTCCAGCCGTCCGGCCCGGGGCCGGCGGTCAGCGTCCCGCCGCAGGCCGCGGCGCGCTCGCGCATGTGCACGACGCCGTTGCCGCCGCCGTGCGTGCCGCCCGTGCCCGCCCGCGCCGGGCCGGCGTCGTGCACCCGGAGCGTCAGCCGCCCGGGCCGGGCGGCGAGCGTCACGCCGGCCCGGGCCGCGGCCGAGTGCACGAGCACGTTGGTCAGCGCCTCCTGCACGACCCGCACCAGCGCCAGGCCGGCCTCGGGCGGGCAGGGCGGCAGCGGGTCGGGCAGGTCCGCGTCGACGGCGAGCCCCGACCCGCGCACGCGGTCCAGCACCCCGGCCAGGTCGTCGAGCCCGGGCAGCGGCGCGAGGGGGGCGCCGCCCTCGTCCGGGGCGCGGAGCACGCGGACGACGGAGCGCATCGCGGTGAGCGCCTCCTTGCCGGCCGGGGCGATCCACCGGACGGCCTCGCGGTACTCCTCGGGGCGGTCGCCGCCGACCCGGTCCGCCGCCTGGGCCCGGACGACGATCGCGCTGACGTGGTGGGCGACCACGTCGTGCAGCTCCCGGGCGATCCGGGTGCGCTCGGCGCGCACCGCGGCGCGCTCGCGGACCGCCTGCAGGGCACGCAGCTCGGCGTTCCGGAGCTCCAGAGACCGGGTGGTGGCGGCGAGGCGTCCGGCGACGGTCCCGAGCGCGGTCGCCGCCAGCACCAGCGCGAGGAGCAGCACGGTGTCGGACGGGTCGCCCACGGTCGGTGCCGGCCCGGTCAGCGACCGCACCCCGTCGGCCCCGACGACCAGCGCGAAGGTGCTCGCGGCGCCGGCCGCCCCGGTGAGCACCGGGTGCACGGCACCGGCCCGGGTCGCGGCGTAGGCGGCCACCAGCAGCGGCAGCACGTGCAGGTCGGCCTGCACGGGGCTGCCGTACGTGAGCAGGGCGTAGCCGAGCGGGTACCCGACCACCGTGAGCCACAGCCCCGCGGCGGGGGCCACCCGCCGCAGTGCCAGCGGCACCGCGAGCCCCACGCCGGCCCACAGGTGCGCGTCCTGCCAGCGCGGGTGCCAGACGTCCGTGCGCGCCAGCAGCGTCACCGCGACGGTCCACGCGGCGAGCACGCCCAGGGCCACCAGCCCGTCGCGGGTCGCGGCGCGGCGCAGGGGCGTCTCGGGCATACGGCGAGCCTAGGGTGGCGGGCGTCCGTCGGGCGTCGGCGGCGGGGCGGACCGGCGCGCGACCCGGGCCCACCCTTCGGTGGGGGCCACGCCCGGCCCGTCCGACCGCGAGCGGATGCGCCACCTCCGGACGGCGGTGCGGGGGCCGGCGCACGATCGCCCCGGCGTCCGATGCCCGCGGGCCGGTGCGGCCGCGACGGTGGAGCCATGACGACCACGACCTCCCGGCACGGCCGGGCCGAGCACACCCCCGGCCGCGCCCAGGGGCGCGCTGCCGACCGCGCCGCCGGCCGCACCGACGACCGTGCCCCCGAGCGGAGCCGCGTGGCGCGGGTGCGGGGCGTGCTGCTCGTGCTGCTGCTCGTGCTCGGGGCGTGCGCCTGGGCGGCGCTCGGCCTCGACCGCGGTGCCGCCGGTGCGGGCGACGTCCCCGGTGCGCCGCCGGGCACCGCCGCGGTCCGGCCGGTCGGCACCGCCGCCGGGGACGCCCCCGCGGCCGGGGACGCCCACGCGGCCGGGGACGCCCCCGTCACGGGGTCGGACCCCGCCACCGGGCTGGACGCCGAGCTCGAGCGCCGGTTCGCGGCCGCGCAGGCGGCCGCCGCCGCGGAGGGGGTGGACCTCACCCTGACGTCCGGGTGGCGCACCGTCGAGGAGCAGCAGCGCCTCGTCGACCAGGCCGTGGAGCGCTACGGCACCCCGGAGGCGTACCGCTGGGTGCTGCCGCCGGAGCACTCCGCCCACGTGCAGGGGCTCGCCGTCGACGTCGGGCCGACCGACGGGGCGCTGTGGCTGGGGGAGCACGGGCTCGAGCACGGGCTGTGCCGGACGTACCTCAACGAGGTGTGGCACTTCGAGATGCTCCCCGAGGGCGCGACGGCCTGCCCGGAGCCGCACGCGGACTCGTCGTGGGGGTGGTGAGCCCGCACCCGGGGCGGCGTCAGGCGGCCGGCGGGATCTCGTCCACGGACGTGTACACCGGCAGGCCGCGACGGCGGGCGATGGCGACGTCGTTGTCCGCGCCGCGCGACTCGCCCGGCAGGCGCAGCACCGCGTCGCAGTGCTCCAGCAGCCGCTCGGCCGTCGGGTAGAGGACGTCGCCCGCCCGGGGGTCCGTCGGACCGTCGGCGCCCATGCTGGACAGGACCGGCAGCGCGACCCACTCGCCGATCATCGGGACGTGCCCGAGCCGGAAAACGGGCCACGCGGCCTCCTCCAGGCGGCGCAGGTTGGCGGCCATCGCGGCGGGGTCGCCGTCGGTGCCGGACTGGTAGGGGCCGGCGATGAGGATCATCTGAGCAGTCATGGCGGCACCATAACCCGCAGAACCGTGCAAGACTAGGCATGAACGCGGAACACCGGGCGAGAACACGGAGGCGACATGCTGCCGGCACAGCGACGCGACGAGCTCCTGCGGGTGCTCCGCACCGAGGGCCGGGTGGTGGCCCGCGACGTCGCCGAGCGCCTGGGCCTGTCCGAGGACACCGTGCGGCGCGACCTGCGCGACCTCGCGGCGGCGGGCCTGGCGCAGCGCGTGTACGGCGGGGCGCTCCCGGTCTCCCCGGCGCTCGCGGACTACGCCGGACGGCAGACGGTCGCGGTCGAGAGCAAGGACCGGGTCGCACGCCGGGCGGCCGGGCTCGTCACGCCCGGCTGCACGGCGATCCTCGACGGCGGCACGACGGCGCTCGCGGTGGCCCGGGCGCTGCCCCCCGACCTGCGGGCGACGATCGTCACGCACAGCCCGACCGTCGCGGCGGCGCTCGCCGAGCACCCCACGGTCGACGTCCTCGTGCTGGGCGGGCGGCTGGACAAGCACTCGGTCGTCGCGTCGGGGGCGATCACCGCCGAGGCCGCCGCCGGGGTGTGGGCCGACGTGTTCCTGCTCGGCGTCACCGGCGTGCACCCCGAGGCCGGGCTCACCACCGGGAACGCGGAGGAGGCGGCGACCAAGCGCACGCTCGCGAGCCGGGCGGGCGACACGTACGTCCTCGCCAGTGCCGAGAAGATCGGGGCGGCGTCGCCGTTCCGGGTGCTGCCGCTCGCCGACGTGACCGGGATCGTCACGGACGTGCCGGAGGACGACCCGAGCGCCCGGGCGCTGCGCGAGGCGGGGGCGCCGCTGATCCCGGCGCCGTGACCGGCCGGGTGCGCGCCGGTCAGGCCCGCGTGCGGAACGTCAGCAGGTACCGCGTCGTCCCGCCGGCGAGCAGCGCGGCACCGAGCATGTGCAGCAGCACCAGGAGGACCGGCAGGTCGGTCGCGACCTGCACGTAGCCGATCACGCCCTGCAGCGCGACGAGCGCGACCATGACCCAGCCCCGCCGGCGCAGCACCGCGGGACCCCGGCGGTTCAGCCAGAGCAGCGCGGCCAGCACCCCGACGAACAGCCACGCCGACGCGGCGTGCACCCGGGCCATGAGGTAGGGGTCCACCGCGATCCGGTAGCCGACCTCCTCGTCCCCGGAGTGCGGGCCGGCGCCGGTGGTGATCGTGCCCAGCACCAGCACCACGGCCATGAGCACCGCGAGCACCGGGGCCAGCCGGCGCACGGCCGGGCCGACGACCGGCACCGGGGCGCCGTCGCCCTCCTGGCTGCGGTGCACGAGCAGCGTCGAGGTCACCACCAGGAGCATCGACACCAGGAAGTGCAGGCTCACCCAGGCCGGGTGCAGGTGCAGCAGCACGATGACGCCGCCGATGACCGCCTGCGCCGCGACGCCGACCAGCGGGGCGAACCCCAGCCAGCGGTACGCGGGTGAGCGGCGGCGGTCGGTCCAGACCACGAGGATGACGAGCACGGCCAGGACGCCGAGGACGCCCGTGAGGGTCCGGTTCCCGAACTCGACGAAGCGGTGGTACGTCGCCGCCTCGTGGAACACCGGCGCGAACTGCCCGGGCTCGCACTGCGGCCAGGTCGAGCAGCCGAGGCCGGACCCGGTGAGGCGCACGGCGCCGCCGGTGACGACGATGCCGATCTGCCCGACGAGGTTCGCCACCAGGACCGGCTGCGTGAACCGCTCGCGGAGGTCCGCGAACCGGGACGCCCGGGCGGCGGGCTCGGGCTGGGGGTCGGCGGCGACGTCGGGGCGGCTCACGCCGTCCAGGGTACGGTCCGCCCGGCGACCCGCGGGCGCCCTCGGCACGAGTCCTTGCTCACGCGGGCCCGGGTCCGGTCCCGAGGCCGGCGCGCGCCGCCGAGGTTGCAGACGATGCGGGGCCGACGCCGCTGGATGCAGCATCTGCTGCACTCTCGCCGCCCGGGTGCGGGCCGGCGGGCCGGCGGGCCGGCTGGCGGGTGGGGCGGGCCGCCTGGCGGGTGGGGCGGGGCGGGGGTCAGTGCCAGCGGAACCAGCGGCGGACCGCGGCGGCCAGCGCCAGCGCCCACGCCGCGAGGACCGCGAGGTGCGCCGCGGGGAACGCGCCGTCCAGCAGCGCGGCGCGCAGGGCCTCGCCCAGCGCCCCCGGCGGGAGCCACCGGGCGATCGACGCCCACGCAGCGGGCAGCTCCGCGACCGGCAGCACCACGCCGCCGACCACCGCGAGCACCACGAGCAGCAGGTTCGCGACCGCCAGCACCGCCTCGGCCCGCAGCGTCCCCGCGAGCAGCAGGGCCAGCGCGGTGAACGCCGCGACCCCGAGCAGCAGCGCGAGCGCGGCGGGCGCGAGCCCCGCGGGGTCGGGCCGCCAGCCGAGCACGAGCGCCGCGACCCCGACGGCGACCACCTGCAGCGCCGCGACGGCGAGCACCGCCAGCACCTTGCCGGCCAGCAGCCCGCCCCGGCCCAGCGGCGTCGTCGCGAGCAGCCGCAGCACGCCGTTCCGCCGGTCGAACGCGGTGGCGATCGCCTGCGAGGTCAGCGAGCCGGCCATGACCGCGAGCCCGAGGACCCCCGGCGTCACGACGTCGATCCGCGCGGCGCCGCCGGTGTCCACCTCGACGAACGAGCCCACGCCGAGCGCCACCAGCGCCACGACGGGGATGACGAGGGTGACGAGCAGCTGCTCGCCGTTGCGCAGGACGGCCAGGGTCTCGAACCGGGCCTGGGCCAGCACGCGCCGGGCGGCGGGCGCGGCGCGATCGGCCGGGGCCGCCGAGGAGGTCGCGGTCATCGCAGGTTCCGTCCGGTCAGGTCGAGGAACACGTCCTCGAGGGTGCGGCGCCCCACGTCGACCCGCGCCAGCAGCACGTCCCGCCCGGCGCACCAGGTGGCGAGCGCCGCGACCAGCGCGGGGTCGGCGGGGGAGTCCACGACGTACGACCCGGGCCCGGTCTCGTGCACCGCGGTGGGGGCGGCGGCGCCGGGCGCGGTGAGCGCGAGCCCGAGGTCCGCGACCGGCAGGCCGGGCGGCGCGCGGAACGCGAGCGTCGACCCGTCGGCGCCGGCCAGCAGCTCGGGCACGGTGCCGCGGGCGATGACCCGGCCGTGATCCACGACGGCGACCTCGTCGGCCAGCGCCTCCGCCTCGTCCATGAGGTGCGTGGTGAGCAGGACCGCGACGCCCTCGGCGCGCAGCTCCTGCACCAGCGACCACACGGCGCGCCGCGCCTGCGGGTCCATCCCGGCGGACGGCTCGTCGAGGAACACCACGTCCGGCCGGCCGACGACGGCCGTCGCGAGCGCGAGCCGCTGCCGCTGCCCGCCGGACAGCCGGCGCACGGTGGTGCGGGCGAACGGCTCGAGCCCGAGCCGGCCGGCGAGGTCGTCGAGGTCCCACGGCCGGGCGTACATCGCGGCGACGTGCCGCAGCACCCCGAGCGCGGGCACGCCCGTCGGCAGCCCGGCGTCCTGGAGCATCACGCCGACCCGGGGCCGCAGCGCCCGGGCGTCGGCGAGCGGGTCGAGCCCGAGCACCCGCACGGACCCGCCGTCGGGCGTCCGCAGGCCCTCGCAGCACTCGACCGTCGTGGTCTTCCCGGCGCCGTTCGGGCCGAGCACCGCCGTCACCCGTCCGGGGGAGGCGTGCAGGTCGAGCCCGTCGACGACGGCGCGGCCGCCGTACCGCTTGACGAGCCCGCGGACCTCGACGGCGGGCGGGGTGGAGGACTGGCCGGGCACCCGGCGAGTGTAGGTGGCGGCGGCCGGTGTGAGGCGAACCTTGCTTGCGGGGACTTAATTCGGCAACAAGGATGTTGCCGATATCGGGAGCCCTCGCGAGGGCACCCGGGGGCGCCCGCGGCCGCGGCCGCGCCCCGTCAGCCGCGCAGCAGCGAACCGGAGGTGTGTGCATGAGCCCGACGACGCCGAGCACCAGCGCCGGGCCCGCGACGGGCGTGCAGGACCCCGACTGTCCTCCCGGCGGTCTGCGCCCCGTGGAGAGCGAGTCGGAGGCCGGCACCCGGCGCCGCGTGCTCGACCTGATCGCGGCCGACGGCCCGGTCTCCGCCGCCGAGCTCGCCGCGGACCTCGTCCTGACCGCCGCCGCCGTGCGCCGGCACCTCGCGGTGCTCGAGGCGGAAGGGCAGATCGGCGTCCACGACGCCGGCGCCCACGTCGGGCCGGTCCGCCGCGGCCGCCCCGCCAAGCGGTACGTCGTGACCGCCGAGGGCCAGGCCGCGCTCAGCCAGCAGTACTCCGAGCTCGCGTCGCAGGCGCTGCGCTTCGTCGCCGAGATCGGCGGCGCGGACGCCGTGCGGCACTTCGCGGAGCGGCGGGTCGGCGAGCTGGAGCGCCGGCACGCCGTCGCGCTCGCCGAGGCGGGGGACGACCCGGTGCGCCGCGCGCGGATCCTCGCCGAGGGCCTCGCCGACGACGGGTACGCCGCCACCGCGCGCCCCGTCCCGGGCGGGTACGCCATCCAGCTCTGCCAGGGCCACTGCCCCGTGCAGGACGTCGCCAGCGAGTTCCCGGAGCTCTGCGAGGCCGAGGCGCACGCGTTCTCCCGGATGCTCGGGGTGCACGTGCAGCGCCTCGCGACGCTCGCGGGCGGCGGCCACGTCTGCACGACGAACATCCCGATCATCCCGGTCCGGCGCCCCCGCGCGGCGGACGACCCCGAGGGCGCGTCACCACCCCCGACCGACGCGCCCGCTCGACCCGATGCCCCCGCCCCCGTGCGGTTCACGGAAGGACGATGAGATGACGACCACGGATCCCGGCCGCACCGCCGAGCCGATGACCCAGGACGAGGCCATCGCCTCGATCGGGAACTACGGCTACGGCTGGCACGACTCCGACACCGCGGGCGCCACGGCGCAGCGCGGCCTGTCGGAGGAGGTCGTGCGGAACATCTCGGCGCTCAAGAACGAGCCCGAGTGGATGCTGAAGACGCGCCTGAAGGCGCTGCGCCTGTTCGACAAGAAGCCGATGCCCTGGTGGGGCGCGGACCTGTCGGGCATCGACTTCGACAACATCAAGTACTTCGTGCGGTCCACGGAGAAGCAGGCGACCTCCTGGGAGGAGCTGCCCGAGGACATCAAGAACACGTACGACCGGCTCGGCATCCCGGAGGCGGAGAAGCAGCGCCTGGTCGCGGGCGTCGCGGCCCAGTACGAGTCCGAGGTCGTGTACCACCAGATCCGCGAGGACCTGGAGAAGCAGGGCGTCATCTTCGTCGACACCGACACCGGCCTGCGCGAGCACCCGGAGCTGTTCGAGCAGTACTTCGGCTCGGTCATCCCGCCGGGGGACAACAAGTTCGCGTCGCTGAACACCGCCGTGTGGTCGGGCGGCTCGTTCGTCTACGTGCCGCCGGGCGTGCACGTCGAGATCCCGCTGCAGGCCTACTTCCGGATCAACACCGAGAACATGGGCCAGTTCGAGCGGACGCTGATCATCGCGGACGAGGGCTCGTACGTGCACTACGTCGAGGGCTGCACCGCGCCGATCTACCAGTCGGACTCGCTGCACTCCGCGGTCGTCGAGATCATCGTGAAGAAGAACGCCCGCGTGCGGTACACGACGATCCAGAACTGGTCGAACAACGTCTACAACCTCGTGACCAAGCGGGCGACCGCGGCCGAGGGCGCGACGATGGAGTGGGTCGACGGCAACATCGGCTCCAAGGTCACCATGAAGTACCCGGCGATCTACCTGCTGGGCGAGCACGCCCGCGGCGAGACGCTGTCCATCGCCTTCGCGGGCGAGGGCCAGCACCAGGACGCCGGCTCGAAGATGGTGCACGCCGCGCCGCACACGTCGTCCTCGATCGTGTCGAAGTCGGTGGCCCGCGGCGGCGGCCGCACGTCCTACCGCGGCCTCGTGCAGGTCCTGGAGGGCGCGTCGCACTCGGCGTCGAACGTGCTGTGCGACGCCCTGCTGGTCGACCAGATCTCCCGGTCGGACACCTACCCGTACGTCGACGTCCGCGAGGACGACGTGTCGATGGGCCACGAGGCCACGGTGTCCCGCGTCAGCGAGGACCAGCTGTTCTACCTGATGTCCCGCGGCATGCCGGAGACGGAGGCCATGGCGATGATCGTGCGCGGGTTCGTGGAGCCCATCGCGCGCGAGCTGCCGATGGAGTACGCCCTCGAGCTGAACCGCCTGATCGAGCTGCAGATGGAAGGGGCCGTCGGCTGATGTCGACCACCACTGAGAACGGTCTGTCGACCGACCACTCCCGGGCGACCGCCGACGAGGCGCACAGCCACGGCGTCGGCGCGGCGGGCGCCGTGCCGGAGTCGTCCCGCGCCGCCCGGCCGACCTCCTTCGAGGTCGCGGACTTCGCCGTGCCGACCGGCCGCGAGGAGGAGTGGCGGTTCTCGCCCGTCGACCGCCTCGCGCCGCTGTTCGCCCCGGAGTCCGGCGCGCTGTCCGGCCACGGCGTCCTCACCACGGTCGTGAACGCGCCCGAGGTCGAGGTCGAGATCGTGGACCGCGACGACGCCCGCCTGGGCCTGGCCGGCGAGCCGGGCGACCGCGCCGCGGCCGTCGCGTGGGCCTCGTTCCCGCGCGCCACCGTCGTGACGATCCCGACGGAGGCCGTCGCGTCGACCGTGACGTCCGTGCGGGTCGAGGGCGTCGAGGGACAGCTGGAGCCCACCGGCAGCCACCTGCTCGTGCACGCCAAGCCGCTGTCCGAGGCGACGGTCGTCATCGACCACGTCGGCTCGGCGCTGCTCACCGAGACCGTCGAGGTCGTGGCGGAGGACGGCGCGCACCTGACCGTCGTGTCGGTGCAGGACTGGGCCGAGGGCTCCGTGCACAACGCCGCGCACCGCGTGCGGCTGGGCCGGGACGCGACCGTCAAGCACATCGTCGTCACCCTGGGCGGCGACGTCGTGCGGATCACCCCGGACGCCGAGTTCACCGGCGAGGGCGGCTCGGTCGAGATGCTCGGCGTGTACTACGCCGACGCCGGCCAGCACCAGGAGCAGCGGCTGTTCGTCGACCACGCCGTCCCGAGCTGCACGTCGCGCGTCACCTACAAGGGCGCGCTGCAGGGCGAGGGCGCGCACACCGTGTGGGTCGGCGACGTGCTGATCCGGGCGGAGGCCGAGGGCACCGACACCTACGAGCTCAACCGCAACCTCGTCCTCACCGACGGGGCGCGCGCGGACTCCGTGCCGAACCTGGAGATCGAGACCGGCCTCATCGAGGGCGCGGGCCACGCGTCGGCGACCGGCCGGTTCGACGACGAGCAGCTGTTCTACCTGCGCTCGCGCGGCATCCCGGAGACCGACGCCCGCCGCCTGGTGGTGCGCGGCTTCTTCGCCGAGCTGATCCACCAGATCGGCGTGCCGGAGGTCGAGGAGCGCCTGATCGCGGCGATCGAGGCCGAGCTGGCGCAGTCGATGACCGAGTTCGCCGACGCGGCCGTCGCGGGCGAGTCCGCATGACGGCCCAGCTCGCCTGCCTGACGTCGGACGTGCCCGTCGAGGGCGCGCTCCGCGTCGAGCTCGACGGCCCGTCCGGCGTCGTCGAGGTCGCGGTGGTCCGCGACGCCGACGGTGAGCTGCACGCCATCAGCGACATCTGCTCGCACGGCGCGGTCTCGCTGTCCGACGGCGAGGTCGAGGGCTGCACCGTGGAGTGCTGGCTGCACGGGTCGCGGTTCGACCTGCGCACCGGCGAGCCGCTGGGCCCCCCGGCCGTCCGCCCCGTCCCCGTCTACCCCCTGACCGTCGACGGCGAGCGCGTGCTCGTCGACGTCGACTGAGACTTCCCGAGGAGTTCCGCATGTCCACCCTGGAGATCCGCGACCTGCACGTCAGCGTCGAGACGAAGGAGGGCCCCAAGCCCATCCTGCGCGGCGTCGACCTGACCGTCCGCAGCGGCGAGACGCACGCCATCATGGGCCCGAACGGCTCCGGCAAGTCCACGCTGGCGTACTCGCTGGCCGGGCACCCGAAGTACGAGATCACCTCCGGCACCGTCACGCTCGACGGCGAGGACGTCCTCGCGATGTCCGTCGACGAGCGCGCCCGCGCCGGCCTGTTCCTCGCCATGCAGTACCCGGTCGAGGTCCCGGGCGTGTCGGTGTCGAACTTCCTGCGCACCGCGAAGACCGCGATCGACGGCGAGGCGCCCGCGCTCCGCACGTGGATCAAGGACGTGAACGGCGCCATGGAGCGGCTGCGCATGGACGCGGCGTTCGCCGAGCGCTCGGTCAACGAGGGCTTCTCCGGCGGCGAGAAGAAGCGCCACGAGATCCTCCAGATGGAGCTGCTCAAGCCGCGCTTCGCGATCCTCGACGAGACCGACTCGGGCCTGGACGTCGACGCGCTGCGCATCGTGTCCGAGGGCGTGAACCGGGTGAAGGAGTCGACCGAGGTCGGCGTCCTGCTCATCACGCACTACACCCGCATCCTGCGTTACATCACGCCGGACTTCGTGCACGTGTTCGTCGACGGGCGCGTGGCCGAGGAGGGCGGGCCGGAGCTCGCCGAGCGGCTGGAGAACGAGGGCTACGACCGGTTCCTGACGGGCGCGACCGCCTGAGGACCTCGCCGGGACCCGGGGCGCGCACGCCGCCCCGGGTCCCGCACCCCGGCGGGAGACCCGCCACCACCCGAGCACGAGGGACGAGAGATGACCGAGACGCTGGACCGCGCGGCGCAGGACGGCCCCACGCTGGGCGCCGCCGAGCTCGCCGCGGTGCGGGCCGACTTCCCGCTGCTGCACCGCACGGTGCGCGGCGGGCGACCGCTGGTCTACCTCGACTCCGGCGCGACCTCGCAGAAGCCCGAGGTCGTCCTCGACGCCGAGCAGGACTTCTACGCGCAGCGCAACGCCGCCGTGCACCGCGGCGCGCACCAGCTCGCGGAGGAGGCCACCGAGGCCTTCGAGACGGCGCGGACCCAGGTCGCGTCGTTCGTGGGCGTGGCCGACGACGAGCTCGTGTGGACGTCGAACGCCACCGCCGGCCTCAACCTGGTCGCCTACGCGCTGTCGAACGCGACCGCCGGGCGCGGGGGAGCGGCCGCGCGCCGCTTCGCGCTCGCCCCGGGCGACGAGATCGTCGTGACCGAGGCCGAGCACCACGCGAACCTCGTGCCGTGGCAGGAGCTCGCCGCCCGCACCGGGGCCACGCTGCGCTGGCTGGGGGTGGCCGACGACGGGCGCATCCGGGTCGACGAGCTCGACACGGTCGTCACCGAGCGGACGAAGGTGCTGGCGTTCACGCACGCCTCCAACGTCACCGGGGCGATCACGCCGGTCGCGCCGTTCGTGGCCCGGGCCCGCGAGGTCGGGGCGCTCACCGTGCTCGACGCGTGCCAGAGCGTGCCGCACCTGCCGGTGGACCTGGCCGCGCTCGGCGTCGACTTCGCCGCGTTCTCCGGGCACAAGATGCTCGGGCCCACCGGCGTCGGCGCGCTGTACGGCCGCCGGGAGCTGCTCGAGGCGATGCCGCCCGTCACCACCGGCGGGTCGATGGTCGAGGTCGTCACGATGGAGGCCACCACCTACGCCCCGCCGCCGCGCCGGTTCGAGGCCGGGACCCAGATGGTGTCCCAGGCCGTCGGCATGGGCGCCGCCGCGACGTACCTGGCCGAGCTCGGCATGGACGCGGTCGCCGCGCACGAGCGGCACCTCGCCGGCCTGCTGCTCGACGCCGTCGCGTCGGTGCCCGGCGTCCGGGTGATCGGCCCGACCGAGAACGTCGACCGGCTCGCGACCGTGTCGTTCGTCGTGGACGGCGTGCACGCGCACGACGTCGGCCAGGTCCTCGACGACGCCGGCGTGGCCGTGCGCGTCGGGCACCACTGCGCCCAGCCGCTGCACCGCCGGTTCGGCGTCGCCGCCACCGCGCGCGCCTCGGCCGCCGTGTACACCACCGACGCGGAGATCGCCGTGTTCCGGGAAGCACTGGCGGGGGTCCGGGCGTTCTTCGGACTGGACGACCCGGAGGACAGCCGATGACCGCCATGGAGCAGCTCTACCAGCAGCTCATCCTCGACCACGCCAAGCACCCCGCCCACCGCGGGGCGCAGGACGCCTACGACGTCGAGGTGCACCACGTGAACCCCACCTGCGGGGACGAGGTGACGTTGCGCGTGCGGCTCGACGCCGGCGACTCCGGGCCCGTGATCGGCGAGCTCACCTGGACCGGCCAGGGCTGCTCGATCTCCCAGGCCTCGGCGTCCGTGATGTCGCAGGCCGTGTCGGGCCGGCCCGTCGAGGCGGCGCTCGCGCTGTCCGACGACTTCCGCGAGCTCATGGACTCGCGCGGGGTGCTGCCCGAGAAGTTCGCCGGGGACGACCTGGACGAGTCGCTGGAGGACGCGGTCGCGTTCGTCGGCGTCGCCCGGTACCCGGCCCGGATCAAGTGCGCGCTGCTCGGCTGGGCGGCGATGAAGGACGCGGTGGCGCAGGCCAGCGCGGCGACGGACGGAGAGGCACGATGAGCGACACCACGGCCGAGCAGGCGCCGGCGAACGCCGCCGACATCGAGGAGGCGCTGCGGGACGTCATCGACCCCGAGCTCGGGATCAACGTCGTGGACCTCGGCCTGGTCTACGGCATCTCGGTCGAGCCGAACCGGCACGTGACCATCGACATGACGCTCACGTCGGCCGCCTGCCCGCTGACCGACGTCATCGAGGACCAGGCGGGGACCTCGCTGGAGGGGCTCGTGGACTCGTTCCGGATCAACTGGGTGTGGATGCCGCCGTGGGGCCCCGAGCGGATCACGGAGGACGGCCGCGCGATGATGCGGGCGCTGGGGTTCAACATCTGACGGTGGGAGCGAGGGCCGGTCGCCGCGCCGTGTCGCCGGGCGGTGTCGCCGCGCTGTGGCGGTGCCCCGCGGCGATCGAGTCCGCTTGCGGTCGGAGTGACGGCTGCGTCACAGTCTCGGCATGTCCCTGAAGCTGAAGGACCAGCACATCGCCGTGTTCGGCGAGCGCGGATCCGGCAAGACGGTCCTGATCTCGTCGTTCTACGGCATGACGCAGGACCCGTCGTACGACACGTCGCTCTACGCGGTTCGCTCGGAGAGCACCAAGCAGGGCAACGCGCTCCTCGCCAACTACCTCCAGATGCTCGAGGACGACACACCGCCGCTGAGCACCGCGGCCGGCGACGCCCAGTCGTTCACCTTCGTCCTGGACCTCACCGGCGAGGCCAGGCCGAAGGAGTTCGACGGTCTCCGCCTGGTCTGGCACGACTACCCCGGTGAGTGGTTCACCGAGGACCCGAGCACGCAGGACCCGGAGGAGCTCGAGGTCCGGGTCCGGACCTTCAGGAACCTGATGCGATCGGACGTCGCGTTCGTCCTGGTCGACGGCCAGAAGCTCCTGGACTACGCCGGCCAGGAGGAGAAGTACCTCAAGCTCCTGCTCGCCGACCTCAGGAACGAGCTCCTCAACCGCAAGGACCAGATCCTCCTGGACGGCGAGAAGCAGGAGCGGTTCCCGCGCATCTGGGTCTTCGCGCTCTCGAAGGCGGATCTGCACCCGGACATGGATGTCCAGCGATTCCGGAACCTCATGGTCAAGAAGGCGCAGGGCGACATGGCCGCGCTCGGCGACGCGCTCAAGGAGTTCGTGACCACCGACGAGGCTCTGTCGATCGGAGAGGACTTCATCCTCCTCTCGTCCGCGAAGTTCGAGCCGGGCGCGATCCGGGTGCACGAGCGCGTGGGCCTCGACCTCATCCTGCCGGTCGCGACGGTCCTGCCCCTCGAGCGCGTGGCGCAGTGGGCCAGGAAGTACGACATCTCGGCCAAGGTCCTCGCGAGCCTCGTCGAGAACATCGACGACTACCTGCCCAAGCTCATGACGGCGTTGCAGATCGTCGCCACGAAGATCCCCAAGGTCGGACCGCTGGTGTCGTTGTGGCTGATCCCGGCGCTCGAGCAGCTGGAACCGGTGGCCAAGGACCAGCTCGAGCACGCCTACCGGGCCGCGCTCGCGCGGAAGGACTACGGCGCGGCCACGCTCGCGAGGTTCGGTCGTGACCTCGCCGAGGGCGAGGAGCGCAAGGTTCTGCGCCGGGGCGGGCAGTGACGCTGATCTGGGTCGCCGGTGGACGGACCTGGGGCTTCCGCTTCCTGCTGACCGGTGGCTCGCCGGCCCCGTTCCGAGCGCATCGTGAGGCGTTCGCGGGGCTCCAGGGGGAGCCGACCGTGTTCCGCCGCACCACGCGCGGAGTGGCCCTGCGCTTCCCCGACCCCGCCGGTCGGCGGGACGAAGCGGCCCGCCCTCTCGCGCACGAGTTCGTGGTCGCATCACCCGTCGCCGACGACGTGCGGTCCGCGGCTGACGGCATCCGGGTGGTCTGGCCGCTGGTCGCCGACGCGTACGCATCCCTCTGGGACCTTCCGGCGCCCCCGACGCAGCATCAGATCGCCCTCGCGTTCGGCGACGATCCGCACGGGCTCGTGGCCGCGGCCGGCGCTCCCGGACCGCCGCGGGGGCCCTGAAACCGCGTGGCATCGACCGTCGTGCGGCAGCCGCCCCAGGCCTACGGCTCCGCGACCGCGAACGTGTCGCAGGCGGCCAGGGTGCCCTGCTCGTAGCCCGTCGTGAACCAGCGCTGGCGCTGCTCGCTCGAGCCGTGCGTCCAGGTGTCCGGGTTCACGCCGCCGCCGGACTGCGCCTGGATGTGGTCGTCGCCCACCGCCGCGGCGGCGGACAGGGCGTCGGCGAGCTGCTCGCGGGTGATCGGCTCCAGGAACGTCACGCCGGTGTCCGGGTCGACGGTCGTCGCGGCGTCGCCCGCCCACATCCCGGCGTAGCAGTCGGCCTGCAGCTCGACGCGCACGGAGTCCGAGTCGTCGCCCGTGCCGGACCGGTCCGCGCGGTCGAACACGCCCGTGAGGTTCTGGATGTGGTGGCCGTACTCGTGCGCCACGACGTACATCTCGGCGAGCGGGCCGGCCGAGGAGCCGTACTGCTGGGCGAGCACGTCGTAGAACGACAGGTCGAGGTAGATCGTGCGGTCCGGCGGGCAGTAGAAGGGCCCGGTGCTCGCGGACGCGGCGCCGCAGCCGGTGTCGGTGGCGGCGGCGAACTCGACGACGCCGGGCTGGACGTCGGCGGCGGCGACGGGCAGGCCGGCCCGCGCCCAGTAGGCGTCCAGCGCCTGCACCGTCGCGGACAGCCGGCACGCGCGCTCGGCGTTGGCCTGCTCGGCGCTGCACGCGCCGACCTCGCTGACGGTCTCGCTGCCGCCGCCCCCGCCGGTGGCGCCCGAGAACAGCTGCGCAGGGTTGCCGCCCAGCAGGACCACCGCGATCACCAGCACGAGACCGCCGAGCCCGCCGCCGACCGCGATGCCGCGGCCACCGCCGCCGCGGCGGGACTGCACCCGCCCGCCCTCGAACTGACCGCCGCCCTGGAACGTCATGCGGGGACGCTAACCCCGGGGCGCTGAGGGCGCGCGCCGAGCGCGGTCGGTCACCCGGCGGGATCGGCTGGGGGTTCGGTGCGCGGGCCCGCGCGGTGCGCGGGGGTCGGCGAGGGGCTACGGCCCTGGGGACATCCCGCACGAGCCGCGCAGGTCTCTGGACCTCCGCGGGGGAGCGGGGCCGGGGCCGGGTCAGTCCACGATGCCGCGCGCGGCCAGGGCCTCGCCCAGGTCGCGCGCGCGGCCGACCACGCGCAGGACCGCCGGGGTCAGCCACACGCGCGGGTCGCGCTCCACGCCGCGTGCGCGGGCCGCGTCGCGGACCTCGTGCACCGTGCGGGCGATCTCGGGGACGGTCCGCAGCACCAGCGCCACGGCGAGGGCCACGAGGTCCGGCGGGAGCCCGACCCGCCGCAGCGGGCGGGCCGCGCGGGCCAGGGCGTCGAGCAGCCGGTCCGCAGGGGTGGTGGCCGTGACCACGGCGGCGGCGAGCACCAGGGTCAGCAGGTCGGCGACCACCTCGACCGCCGGCCCCCAGCCGCGGGCCCACGCCTGGTACGCCCCGGCCAGCAGGGCGGTGACGAGCACCGGGAGCAGCCCGCGCACGGTCGGCCGGAGCGGCAGCGCCGCGATCCCGGCTGCCGTGACCGGCACGGCGAGCAGGGCGAGCGACGCGGCGACGCCCCGGCTCGCGACCACCGCGACGCCCAGCAGGGCCAGGCCGACGAGCTTCGTGGCGACGGGCGCCCGGTCGAGCGGGGTGCGGGCGGTCCGGTGCACGCCGAGCAGCGTCACGCGAGGTCGTCCTCTGCCGACGGGCTCGTCAGGTCCGACCCGCGACCTCCTGCCGGAGCGGCGACCTCGCGGGTCCCGGCCGGCAGCGGCTCCGCCATCAGCGCCCGGTACGCGTCGAGCGCGGGGCCGGGCGCGCCGTCGTGCACGACCCGGCCGCCGTCGACCACCAGCACCCGGTCGGCGCGCGCGGCGGCGTCCAGGTCGTGCGTCACCTGCACCACCTGCTGCGGGAGCCCGGCGAGCAGCGCGTCCACGGCGCGGCGCCAGCGCAGGTCGAGCAGCGTCGTCGGCTCGTCGCACACGAGGACGTCCGGCTCGGTGGCGAGCACGGCGGCCAGGGCCAGGAGCTGCCGCTGCCCGCCGGACAGCGCGCGCACCGGGACGTCGGCGCGGTCCGCGAGCCCGACGCGCGCCAGGGCCTCGCGCGCCCGGGCGTCCCGCTCCCGGGCGGGGACGCCGGTGCGGCGCAGGGACAGCGCGACGTCCTCGGCCGGGGTCGGCATGACCACCTGCGCGTCGGGGTCCGTGAACAGGAACCCGACCCGCCGGCGCACCGCGGCGCCGTCCCGGGCAGTGTCCAGGCCGTGCACCCGCACCGACCCGGCGGACGGCAGCGTCAGGCCGTTCAGCAGCCGGGCCAGCGTCGACTTGCCCGAGCCGTTCGCGCCGACGACGGCCACCCGGCGCTCCGTGAGCGTGCAGGTGACCGGGCCGAGCAGGGTGACGACGCCCCGGTCCGGCCCGTACGCGGTGACGACCGCGCCGTCGAGCTCGATCACCGGCCGCGCAGCAGGTCCGGGAACGCCCGGATGGCCGCTGCGGCGACCACGGCGGCCAGCGCGTTCTTCATCAGGTCGCCGGGCAGGAACACGGCCCCGGCGGCGACCGCCTCCGACGGCGCGAGGCCCAGGCGCCAGCCGAGGACCGCGATGCCGAGCGGGTGGACCGTCAGCAGGGTCGCGGCGACCGCGGCGCCGAACAGTGCGGGCACCCGCCACCGCGGCGCCGCACGGCGCGCGAGCAGCCCCAGCCCGCCGGCGACGGCCGCGGCGGCGGGGAAGGCCAGCAGGTACCCGGCGGACGGCCCGGCGAGCACGCCCAGGCCACCGACCGCGCCCGAGAACACCGGCAGCCCCGCCAGCCCGACGGCCACGTACAGCAGCAGCGCGAGCGCGCCGCGGCGCGGGCCGAGCACCAGTCCGGTCAGCACGACGCCGAACGTCTGCAGGGTGATCGGCACGGCGCCGCCCGTCGGGATCGCCGGGAGCACCGCGCACACGGCGACGAACGCCGCGAACGTGGCGACGAGCGCGAGGTCCGTGGCGACGGACGCCCGGACGACGGGGGTCGGGGCAGCGGCCGCGGCGGGTGCGGCCGGGGCGCCGGGCACGCCGGGTGCGGCCTGCGCGGCGGGGGCGGCGGCGTCGTGCGGCTCGGTCATCGTTCCTCGAGGGGGTGCGGCGGACGGTACGCGGGTCACGCTAGCCCGGCGCGCCGCGGCCCGGCCCCGGCGGACCCGCCCAACGATCGCCCCCGGGCGCTGTCGGAACCGGCACACCGCCCGCCGAGGTCGACGGTTCCGCCCCTCACCCGGGGCGCGCAACCGACGACCTCGCGCGCAACCGCCGACCTCGCGCCGAACCGCCGACCTCGCGCGGCGGAATCCGTTCGGCCCCCGGCCCCCGGGGCTCGTAGAATGTCCGGCGTTTGTGCCGGGACGGCGACGGGGGCGCGCGGCATCGCAGCCGGGTCGAACCACGTCCGCGGCACGGTGGAGGGACGAGGAAGCCAGTGATCACAGCCCAGGGCGTCGAGCTGCGCGTCGGCGCGCGCATGCTGCTGTCGTCGGCGACGTTCCGCGTGGCGCCGGGGGACCGGATCGGCCTGGTCGGGCGCAACGGCGCCGGCAAGACCACGCTGACCAAGACCCTGGCCGGCGAGGCCCAGCCCACGGGCGGCCAGGTGTCCCGCAGCGGGGACGTCGGCTACCTGCCGCAGGACCCGCGCTCCGGCGACCTCGGCACGCTCGCCCTGCACCGGGTGCTGTCGGCCCGCGGCCTGGACCAGATCGTCGGGGCGATGCGGGAGACCGAGGGCCAGATGGCCTCGGCCGACGACGAGACCCGGGAGGCCGCGATGGCGCGGTACGCCCGCCTCGAGGCCCGGTTCCTCGCGGCCGGCGGGTACGCCGCGGAGTCCGAGGCGCACCGGATCACCGCGAACCTCGGCCTGGACGACCGGGTGCTCGCGCAGGAGATCGGGACGCTGTCCGGCGGCCAGCGCCGCCGGGTCGAGCTCGCGCGCATCCTGTTCTCCGGCTCCGAGACGCTGCTCCTGGACGAGCCGACCAACCACCTGGACGCCGACTCGATCGCCTGGCTGCGGGACTACCTCAAGGTGTACCCGGGCGGCTTCATCGTCATCTCGCACGACGTCGAGCTGCTGCGCGCCACCGTGAACAAGGTGTTCCACCTGGACGCGAACCGCGGCGAGCTCGACCAGTACAACCTCGGCTGGGACGCCTACGTCCTGCAGCGCGAGACCGACGAGAAGCGGCGCCGGCGCGAGCGCGCGAACGCCGAGAAGAAGGCCGGCGCCCTGCTGGCCCAGGCGGACAAGATGCGCGCGAAGGCCACCAAGGCGGTCGCCGCGCAGAACATGGCCCGCCGCGCCGAGCGGATGCTGTCCGGGCTCGACGAGGTCCGGGTCTCCGACAAGGTCGCGAAGCTGCGGTTCCCGGAGCCCGCGCCGTGCGGCCGGACGCCGCTGACCGCGTCGGACCTGTCGAAGTCGTACGGCTCGCAGGAGGTGTTCGCGGGCGTGGACCTGGCGATCGACCGGGGCTCGCGCGTCGTCGTCCTCGGCCTGAACGGCGCCGGGAAGACCACGCTGCTGCGGATCCTCGCCGGGCTGTCGGAGTCCGACACCGGCGAGGTCACCCCGGGGCACGGGCTCAAGCTCGGGTACTACGCCCAGGAGCACGAGACCCTGGACCTCGACCGGACCGTCGTGGAGAACCTCCGCTCGTCCGCGCCGGACCTCACCGACACCCAGGTGCGCTCCGTGCTCGGCTCGTTCCTGTTCTCCGGGGACGACGCCGACAAGCCCGCGAAGGTCCTGTCCGGCGGCGAGAAGACCCGCCTGGCGCTCGCGGCCCTGGTCGTGTCCAGCGCGAACGTGCTGCTGCTGGACGAGCCGACCAACAACCTGGACCCGGCCAGCCGCGAGGAGATCCTGGCGGCGCTGCGCGCGTACACCGGCGCGGTCGTCCTGGTCAGCCACGACGAGGGCGCGGTCGAGGCGCTGAACCCGGAGCGCGTCGTGCTGCTCCCGGACGGCGACGAGGACCTGTGGAACCCGTCCTACCTGGACCTGGTGACCCTGGCCTGAGGGCCCGCCGCCCGGCGGCCCTCGACCCCGGCGGGGGTCAGCCGAACCCCGCACCGAGTGGAGGTCTCTGCCACGACACGCCGGGCGTGTCCGGCGAAACCCTCCACTCGGCGAGCCGACGGGCGGGGTCAGCCGAGCTGGGAGTCGATGAGGGCGTCCTCGGTCTCCTCGTCCGACGGCCGCCGGCGGCGCGGGGGCGCCGGCGGGGCCGGGCGCGCGGGGCGGTCCGGGTCGTCCGGCCCGTCGCCGTCCGGCTCGGCAGCGCCCTCCAGCAGCTCCCGGCGTGCGAGCCACGCGAACGCCACGAGCCCGCCGACCGCGAACGTCCACCACTGGAACGCGTACGACAGGTGCGACCCCGGGTCGGTGCTCGGCGCGGGCAGCGCCCCCAGCGCGGTCGCGGCGGCGGGCCGCTCGTCGACGACGCCCCCGTACGCCCCGTAGGACTCGGCCTCCACCCCGCCGGCGTCGAGCACCTGCGCGACGTGGATCGCCTGCACCTGCCCGGCGGGCGCGGACCGGGTGCTGGCGGGCTCGTCCGGCCGCAGGTGCACCGTCACGGTGACCTCGCCGGCGGGCGGCGCCGGCACGGACACCTCGCCGCTGGCGTCGTCGTCCCAGGCCACCCAGCCGCGGTCCACGACGAGCACGGACCCGTCGGCCAGCTCGAGCGGCACGAGCACGTGGAACCCGGGCTGCGAGTCGACCGGCCGGTTCCGGAGCAGCACCGCGGCGTCCGCGTCGTAGGTCCCGGTCGCGGTGGCCTGCCGCCAGACGTCGCCGGGGCCGAGCGCGGCGCCCGGCGCGGGCAGCAGGTCGGCGAGCGGCACCGGGCCGGCGGAGTAGTTCTGCTCCACGAGCCGGATAGCGGCGTCCCGGGCGACGTGCCGGTGCCACTGCCACCGGCCGAGGAACACGCACGCCGTCGACAGCACGACGGCGAGCAGCACGAGTCCGACCGCGCGCCGCGCCGCCGGGTTCCCGCGCAGGGTCGGCAGCGTCATCCGAGCCCCGGGATCCCCGGCCGCGTGCCGAGGTCGAGCCGCGGCAGGTCGGCGACCGGCACGGTGTCCTTCCAGAACGCCCGGACGCGCAGGTACTCCTCGAGGTGCTCCCGGTGCTCGTCGCACGCCAGCCAGACCTTGCGCCGGTCCGGGGTGTGCAGCCGCGGGTTGTTCCACAGCACGCCCCAGGAGGCGTCGGCGTGGCAGCCGCGGGCGCTGCAGTCGAGCTCGTCGCCGACCGCGTCGGGCGTCGGGGCGGTCATCGGGGTCCTCCGTCGGTGGGGTGGGGGCCGGGGGCGTCGCTGGGCCCGGGCGGGGGAGCGACGGGCCGCACCGGCGGCGCGGCGTCCAGCATCCGCGGCACCATCCCGGGCGGGGCCTCGTCGCGGCGCTCGCGGCCGGCGTTGGCGAACAGCACGGCGACGTAGGGCAGCACGACGGCCCCGACGATGAACACGAGGCTCAGCCAGAGCGGCACGTGCCGCCAGAGCAGCACGGCCAGCAGGAAGCAGACGACGCGGATGCCCATCTGGAGCAGGTAGCGGCGCTCGCGCCGCGCCTGGTCGGCGGCGAGCGACTCGGGCGCGCTGGTGATGCGCTGCGCGTCGTCGGGGGTCCGCCTGCTCACACCTGATCGTAGGCACCCGGCGGCGGCACCGCCGCCCCCGCCCGGCCGCGCTACCGTCGCTGGCGTGGACCTGCGCGACTACACCGCGGACGACGCGGCCGCGACCCTCGACGTGTTCCTGCGCGCGATCCGGGTCACGGCGGCACGGGACTACACGCCGGAGCAGATCGCGGCGTGGGCGCCGCCGGACGTCGACCCGGCGGCGTGGGCCGCACGGCGCGCCGCGTCCCGGACCGTCGTCGCCGTGCGGGGCGGGGCCGTCGTCGGGTTCACGGACGTGGACCCCGCCGGGTACATCGACATGCTGTTCGTCGACCCGGACGCGACCCGGCAGGGCGTCGCGTCGGCGCTGCTCGGCTGGGCGGTGCGGACGGCCGCTGCGCTGGGCGCGACCGAGCTCACCACGCACGCGAGCATCACGGCGCTCCCGTTCTTCGCGGCCCGGGGGTTCGTCGTCGAGGCCGAGCAGCACCCGGTCCGCAGGGGCGTCGAGCTGACGAACTACCGGATGCGGCGGGCCCTGCTGACGCCCTGACCGCGACCGGCGCCTTTGTGGGGACCGGACAACACCGGCCCGGCATCCTGTGCCGCGCCGCTGCCCCGCGGCCCGCGGGCGGTCGGATAGCGTCGGCTTCCGTGTCCGAGAACTCCACCGCCCCCCGCCCGGAGCCGCGCAGCGTGCTCGTGACCGGCGCCAACCGCGGCATCGGCCGCGCGATCGCCGAGCGGTTCCTCGCGAACGGCGACAAGGTCGCGACCCTGGTCCGCAGCGGCGGCGCCCCCGACGGCGTGCTGGCCGTGACCGGCGACGTCACCGACACCGCCTCCGTGGACGCGGGCTTCGCCGAGGTCGAGGCCCAGCACGGCCCCGTCGAGGTGCTGGTCGCCAACGCCGGCGTCACGCGCGACGGCCTGCTCATGCGGATGTCCGACGAGGACTTCGAGCAGGTGCTCGACGTCAACCTCACGGGCGTGTTCCGCTGCGTGCGACGCGCGTCGAAGGGGATGATCCGGCTGCGCCGCGGGCGGATCGTCATGATCGGCTCGGTGGTGGGCCTGTACGGGAATGCGGGCCAGGTGAACTACACCGCCACCAAGGCCGGCCTCGTCGGCATGGCGCGCTCCGTGACCCGCGAGCTCGGCGGGCGCGGCATCACCGCGAACGTCGTCGCACCGGGTTTCATCGAGACCGCGATGACCGCCGAGCTGACCGAGGACCGCCAGGCCGCGTACCTGTCCTCCATCCCCGCGGGCCGGTTCGGTGCGGTCGACGAGATCGCCGCCGCCGTCGAGTTCCTCGCCTCGCCCGCCGCCGGGTACATCTCGGGCGCCGTGCTGCCGGTCGACGGCGGCCTCGGCATGGGCCACTGACCTCCTCCCCGCACCCTCGAACGATCGGAAACACCATGGGCCTCCTCGACGGCAAGAAGCTCCTCGTCACCGGCGTCCTCACCGACGGCTCGATCGCGTTCCACGTGGCGCGGCTCGCGCAGGAGGAGGGCGCCGAGGTCGTGCTCAGCTCGTTCGGCCGCCAGTTCCGGCTGACGCAGGCCATCGCACGCCGGCTGCCGAAGCCCGCGCCCGTGGTCCAGCTCGACGTGACCGACGCCGAGGATCTGGCGGCGCTGCCCGAGCGGGTCCGCGAGCACGTCGACCACCTCGACGGCGTCGTGCACTCGATCGGCTTCGCCCCGCAGTCCGTCATGGGCGGCAACTTCCTGGCCGCCGAGTGGGCGGACGTCGCCACGGCGCTCGAGGTGTCCGCGTTCTCGCTGAAGTCGCTCGCGACCGCGGCCCAGCCGCTGCTCACCGAGGGCGGCTCGATCGTCGGCCTGACGTTCGACGCGCGGTTCGCCTGGCCGGTCTACGACTGGATGGGCGTGGCGAAGGCCGCGTTCGAGGCGACCTCCCGCTACCTGGCCCGGGACCTCGGCCCGTCCGGCATCCGGGTGAACGTGGTGTCCGCCGGCCCGATCCGCACGACCGCCGCGAAGTCCATCCCGGGCTTCGAGTCGATGGAGGGCGGCTGGGACGGCCGCGCGCCCCTGGGCTGGGACGTCACCGACCCGGAGCCCACCGCGCGCGCCGTCGCCGCGCTGCTGTCCGACTGGTTCCCGAAGACCACCGGCGAGATGGTGCACGTCGACGGCGGCGTGCACGCGATGGGGCAGTAGTCGTGCGACGCTGGTGCGCGTGACCCACGCGCACCAGCTCGTCCTGCTCCGCCACGCGAAGGCGGAGCACCCCGCCTCCCTCGAGGACCACCTCCGCCCGCTCGCCCTCACCGGGCGGCGCCAGGCCACCGAGGTGGGGACCGGCCTGCGCGCGGCGGGCCTCGTCCCGGACCGCGTGCTCGTGTCGTCCGCGCTGCGCACCCGGCAGACCTGGGACCTCGTGCGCGGCGCGCTCGACGTGCCCGCCGACGTCGCCGAGCTGAGCGACGAGCTCTACTCCGCGGGCGTCCGCTCGCTGATCGGGCTGATCCGCGGGCTGGACGAGGCCGCGGGCACGGTGCTGGTCGTCGGGCACGAGCCCACCGTCTCGCAGACCGCCGCGGCGCTCGCGGGGCCGGACTCGGACGACGCCGCCGTCGCGCGGGTGCGGGTCGGCGTGCCGACCGCCGCGTACAGCGTGCTCGAGGTCGACGGCCCGTGGGCCGAGGTGGTCCCGGACGCCGCGCGGCTGCTGCGGGTGGTCACGCCGGCCTGAGCGCGGGCGGCAGCCCGGCCGGGGCGCCGGGCGACCCCGCGCCGGTCAGCGGAACGGCGGCAGGTCCAGCACCGCGTCGAGCCGGTCGCGCACCTCGGCGTCCGCCTGCGCGCACACCACCGGCTTGGCGTTGAACGCGATCCCGAACCCGGCGGCCCCGAGCATGTCGAGGTCGTTCGCCCCGTCGCCGATCGCGACGGTGCGCTCCATCGGCACGCCGACCTCGGCCGCGTACTCCCGCAGCGTGCGGGCCTTCACGGCGCGGTCCACGACCTCGCCCGCGACCCGCCCGGTGAGCGCCCCGTGCTCCACCTCGAGCGCGTTCGCCCGGAACCGGGTGATGCCGAGCCGGGCGGCCAGCGGCGCCACGACCTCGACGAACCCGCCGGACACCAGCCCGACGGGCCACCGCCGGCGGTCCAGCTCGGCCAGCAGCTCGACGGCGCCCGGCGTCACGACGACCTCGTCGAGGACCGCCGCGAACACCGACACCGGCAGCCCGGCCAGCGTCGCGACCCGGGCGCGCAGCGACGCCGCGAAGTCGAGCTCCCCGCGCATCGCCCGCTCGGTGATGTCCGCGACCTCGGCGCGCGACCCGGCGTGCGCCGCGAGCAGCTCGACGACCTCCTGCGTGATCAGCGTGGAGTCGACGTCCATGACGACGAGGCGGGTGGGTCGCGGCAGGCTCACCCGGGCAGGCTAGCGGCCGGTCGCGCGGGCCGCTGCGGGCGTCCACGCCGGCCCGCGCGACCGGCGCGCGCCGGCGGTCAGAGGTCGACGACCGAGCCCTTCGGCACCACGGTGATGCCCGACTCGGTGACGGTGAACCCGCGCTCGAGGTCGTGCTCGCGGTCGATGCCGACCCGGGCACGCTCGTGCACGACGACGTTCTTGTCGAGGATCGCCCGGTGCACCTGCGCGTACCGGTTCACCACGACGCCGTCCATGAGCACCGAGTCGGTGACCTGCGCCCAGGAGTGCAGGTACACCCCGGGCGAGAGCACCGACCCCGAGACCGTCGCGCCCGAGACGATGACGCCGGGGGAGACGATCGAGTCGGCCGCGTGGCCGAGCCGGCCCGCGCCCGCGTGCACGAACTTGGCCGGGGGCAGCCCCGTGTAGCCCGTGTACAGCGGCCAGGCGTCGTTGTAGAGGTTGAACACCGGCTCGATCGAGATGAGGTCCTGGTTCGCGTCGTAGTACGAGTCCAGGGTCCCGACGTCGCGCCAGTAGTCGCGGTCCCGGTCGGTCGAGCCGGGCACGTCGTTGTGGATGAAGTCGTAGACCGACGCGGTGCCGCGCTCGACGAACGCCGGGACCAGGTCCCCGCCCATGTCGTGCCGGCTGGTCGGGTTCTCGGCGTCCTCGGTGACCGCGCGGCGCAGGGCGTCGGTGTTGACGACGTAGTTGCCCATCGACGCCAGGATCTCGTTCGGCGAGTCCGGCAGCCCGACCGGGTCGGACGGCTTCTCGCGGAACGCGGCGATCTTGGTCGGGTCGGACGGATCGGTCTCGATGACGCCGAACTGGTCGGCCATCGAGATCGGCTGCCGGATGCCGGCCACCGTGATCTCCGCGCCGGTCGCGATGTGCTGGTCGACCATCTGCGAGAAGTCCATGCGGTACACGTGGTCGGCGCCGACCACGACCACGATGTCCGGCCGCTCGTCGTCGAGGATGTTCAGGCACTGGTAGATCGCGTCGGCGCTGCCCAGGTACCAGTGCTTGCCCACCCGCTGCTGCGCGGGGACGGGGGAGACGTAGTTGCCCAGCAGGGTCGACATGCGCCACGTCTTCGACACGTGCCGGTCGAGGCTGTGGGACTTGTACTGGGTCAGCACGATGATGTGCAGGTACCGGGAGTTGACCAGGTTCGACAGCGCGAAGTCCACCAGGCGGTAGATGCCCCCGAACGGGACGGCCGGCTTGGCGCGGGCGGCGGTCAGCGGCATCAGCCGCTTGCCCTCTCCACCTGCGAGGACGATTGCCAGGATGCGCGGCGCTGCCATGCCCCGACCCTAGAGGCAACCGGGCCCCCGAGGCGAGGCGAACCGAGGTTCCGCGCTAGCGTGTCCGAGGTGAGAGTCGACCTGCTGACCCGCGAGTACCCGCCGCACGTCTACGGCGGGGCCGGAGTCCACGTCGCCGAGCTCGCCGCGGTGCTGCGGCGGGCCGTCGACGTCCGGGTGCACTGCTTCGACGGCCCGCGCCAGGAGGCCGGCGTCGCCGGGTACGACGTGCCCGTCGCGCTGGCCGACGCCAACCCCGCGCTGGCGACGTTCGGGGTGGACCTGGCGATCGTGGACGGCGTGGGCCGCGGGGACGGGCCGCCGACCGACCTGGTGCACTCGCACACCTGGTACGCCAACCTCGCCGGCCACCTGGCCTCGCTGCTGCACGGCGTCCCGCACGTCGTGTCCGCGCACAGCCTGGAGCCGCTGCGGCCGTGGAAGGCGGAGCAGCTCGGCGGCGGGTACGCGCTCTCGTCGTGGGCGGAGAAGACCGCGTTCGAGTCGGCCGCCGCTGTGATCGCCGTGAGCGCCGGCATGCGCGCGGACATCCTGCGCTGCTACCCGGCGATCGACCCCGAGCGCGTGCGCGTCGTGCACAACGGCATCGACCTGGCGGGCTGGCGCCGGCCGGAGAACGACGAGGAGTGGGCCGCGGCCCGGCGGGTCGCCGTCGAGAACGGCATCGACCCGGACCGGCCGTCGGTCGTGTTCGTCGGGCGGATCACCCGGCAGAAGGGCCTGCCCTACCTGCTGCGGGCCGCCGAGGCGCTGCCGCCGGAGGTGCAGCTCGTGCTGTGCGCCGGTGCCCCCGACACGCCGCAGATCATGGCCGAGGTCACCGCCCTGGTCGAGGCGCTGCGGGAACGGCGCGGCGGCGTCGTGTGGATCGAGCGGATGCTGCCGCGGGACGAGCTGGTGTCGGTGCTCGCGACCGGCACCGTGTTCGCGTGCCCGTCGGTCTACGAGCCGCTCGGCATCGTCAACCTCGAGGCCATGGCCGTCGGCCTGCCCGTCGTGGGCACGGCCACCGGGGGCATCCCGGAGGTCGTGGACGCCGGGACGACCGGCTGGCTGGTCCCGATCGAGCAGGTGCAGGACGGCACGGGCACGCCCGTCGACCCGGACCGGTTCGTCGCCGACCTCGGCGCGGCGCTCGCGGAGGCGGTCTCCGACCCGGCGCGGGCGCGCGCGTGGGGGGTCGCGGCGCGGCGGCGGGTGGAGGAGCACTTCTCCTGGGACGCGATCGCCGACCGGACGCTCGAGGTGTACCGCTCGGTCCTGGGCTGAGGCCGGCTCAGCCCGCTCAGGCCCGCGGCGGCCCGGGGTGCGTCGCCACGGCCAGCGCCCGGCGCGCCGCCCGGTCGACGTCCCGCAGCGCGGTCGTGCGCTGGTCGGCCTGCCACAGGTTCACCGCCGCGCCGTCGTCCGCGGCCGCGAGGTCGACGATCGCCCGCAGCCGGAGCGCGGACCCGATGACGCGCACGCGCCGCGGCTCCAGGCCCGGCGGGAGCACGCCGCGGGCGTCGGGGGTGCTGCGCAGGGCCGCGATCCGGTGGGCGGCGTCCGGGCGCCAGCGCGCGACGTCCAGGGTGGTCAGCGCCTCGGTCGCCCGGGCCAGCGCGGTGGTCAGCTCCCGCTCGGCCTCCGCGAGGGTGCCGACGTGGCCGACCAGGGCGTTCTGCCACGGCGGAACCGCGTGCACCCGCCACGTCACCAGGTGCCCGGCCTCGTAGACGCTGCCGAACACCTCGACCCGCGGCACGGCCGCGAAGTCCCCGTCCGGCGTGGTGATCAGCACGGCCTCGCCGGACTCCTGCGCCGGGCCGGCCACCGCGGCCGGCGCGCCCGCAGGATCGCCGGGCGCGGGCAGGACGGCGGCCACGGTCCGCGGCCCGCTCGCCCACGCGGCGACGAGGTCGGCGAGCGTCGCGCCCTCCTCGCCGAGGCCCGGCGGGGTCGTCCCGACGACCTCGACGCGGTGCGGCTCGTCGTCGCCCTGCTCCGCGTCGAGGGTGCGCTGCACCGGCCCGGAGCCCGGTCCCGGCTCGGCGAGCCACAGGGCGAGCAGCACGGAGCGCGGCAGGTCGAGAGCATGGTCCACGCCACCAACGTACGTCCCCGTGCCCGCCGTCCCGGGCGGCTAGGGTCTGGTGTCCATGACCGACGTGCTCGACCTGCAGGACGTGACCATCCGGCGCGGCACCACCACCATCCTCGACGGACTGTCCTGGACGGTGCGCGAGGGGGAGCGCTGGGTGGTGCTCGGCCGCAACGGCGCGGGGAAGACCACGGTGCTCCAGGTCGCGTCGGGCCGGATGCACCCCACGTCGGGCACGGCGGACCTGCTGGGCTCGCGGCTCGGGCGGGTGGACGTCTTCGAGCTCCGCCCGCGGATCGGGCTGGCCAGCGCCGCGCTCGCGGAGCGCATCCCGCCGGGGGAGGTCGTGCGCGACGTCGTGCTGACCGCGGCCTACGGCATGACCGGCCGGTGGCGGGAGTCCTACGAGTCGGTCGACGAGTCCCGTGCGGCGGACCTCATGGCGGCCTTCGGGGTGGGGCGGTTCGCCGACCGGCGCTATGGCACCCTCTCCGAGGGCGAGCGCAAGCGCGTGCAGATCGCCCGCGCCCTCATGAGCGACCCCGAGCTGCTGCTGCTGGACGAGCCCGCCGCCGGGCTGGACCTCGGCGGGCGCGAGGAGCTCGTCGCGGCGCTGTCCGAGCTGGCCGCCGACCGGCGCTCCCCGGTGCTGGTCCTCGTGACGCACCACGTCGAGGAGATCCCCCCGGGCTTCACGCACCTCCTGCTGCTGGCGGACGGGCGGGTGCACGCCGCCGGGCCGGTCGACGAGGTGCTCACCTCCCCGAACCTGTCGGCCGCGTTCGGCACGTCGCTGCAGGTGGAGAAGTCGGGCGACCGCTGGACGGCGCGCGGCACCCGCTGACCCGGCGTCGTCCCCAGGGTCGGCCCTTCTCTCTGTGAAGAGTCAAGGAATCGTCTAGGATCGTCCGTGAGCGGCCGCGTCCCGCCGCCCACGACGACGGTGCCCGCCCGGCGGGCACGACCCCAGGGAAGGGGGCCGACGATGGACTGGCTCTGGTGGCTCGGCGGCGCGATGCTGCTGGGCGTGGCCGAGATGTTCACCCTCGACCTGATCTTCCTCATGCTGGCGGGCGGCGCGCTCGCGGGCGCGCTGGCGGCGGCGCTCGGGCTCTCGCTGGCCTGGCAGATCGTCATCGCGGCCGTCACGTCGCTGCTCCTGCTGTTCGCGCTGCGGCCGTTCCTGCTGCGCCGGCTGCGCGAGCGCACCGAGCTGGTCGAGACGAACTCCGCCGCGCTGGTCGGCCGCCCCGCCGTGGTGGTCGCGCCGACCGACGACCAGGGCGGCCGCGTGAAGCTCTCCGGCGAGGTGTGGTCCGCCCGCGCCGCCGTGGAGGGCGCGACGTTTCCGGCCGGGGCCGAGGTCCGCGTGACGCGGATCGACGGGGCGACCGCCGTCGTCGAGTCGGTGGAGCGGCCCGCCGCGCCGGGTGCGCCCGAGACGCCGGGGGCGCCCGCCGGGATCTGACGGAGGACCGCCGCCCCGGCTCGCCCGGCGCGGCACGAGAGGGAGGCGGCGGCCGGCCGGTCACCGCCCGACGTCGGCCCACGCGCGGGCCGAGGCGAGGAGGAACGCAGTGGACGACGCGAACGTCGGCACGATCGTCGGATGGGTGTTCGTCGCCATCCTGGCGATCTTCGTCGTGGTGACCCTGGTCCGGGCCGTGCGGATCGTGCCCCAGACCGTCGCGCTCCTCGTGGAGCGGCTGGGCCGGTACCACCGGACGATGGACGCCGGCCTGCACCTGATCGTGCCCTTCGTGGACCGGGTGCGCGCGGGCGTCGACCTGCGCGAGCAGGTGGTCTCCTTCCCGCCGCAGCCCGTGATCACGTCCGACAACCTGGTCGTGAGCATCGACACCGTCATCTACTTCCAGGTGACCGAGCCGAAGTCCGCGGTCTACGAGATCGCGAACTACATCACCGGCATCGAGCAGCTCACGGTCACCACGCTCCGCAACGTGATCGGCTCGATGGACCTCGAGCAGACGCTGACCTCGCGCGACCAGATCAACGGCCAGCTCCGCGGGGTCCTCGACGAGGCCACCGGCAAGTGGGGCATCCGCGTGAACCGCGTCGAGCTGAAGAGCATCGACCCGCCCGCCTCCGTGCAGGGCGCGATGGAGCAGCAGATGCGGGCCGAGCGCGACCGCCGCGCCGCGATCCTCACCGCGGAGGGCGTCAAGCAGTCCCAGATCCTCACGGCCGAGGGCGAGAAGCAGGCCGCGATCCTGCGGGCCGAGGGTGCGGCGCAGTCCGCGATCCTCACCGCCGAGGGCGAGTCCCGGGCGATCCTGCAGGTGTTCGACGCCGTGCACCGCGGCGACGCCGACCCGAAGCTCCTGGCCTACCAGTACCTGCAGGCGCTGCCGAAGCTCGCGGCCACGCCGGCGAACAAGGTCTGGATCGTGCCGTCCGAGCTGACCGGCGCGCTCGGGCAGTTCGCGCAGGGGTTCGCCGGGGCGTTCGGGGGTCCCGCGGCCGAGGGTGGCGCCGCGCCGGCGCCCACCCGGCCCCCGGGGGAGTCGCCGCTGTCCGCGGACGACCTGCCGCCGATCGCGCTGACCGACCCCAAGGAGGCCCTGGCCGAGGCGCGGCGCGAGTCCGAGGCGGCCACCGCCGACGCGACCAGCGCGGGGACGTTCAGCGGCCGGCCGTTCGACCCGGTCGCCGAGGCCGGGCAGCGCCCGCGGCACGGGGCGACGCACCCGACGACCCCGCCGCCGCCCGCCGCGCCGGCGGGCGGGGAGGAGCCGGACGCCGGAACGGTCCCGCCGGTCCAGCCCTGACCTGACCCCGCGGGACGCGGCGCCCTGCCGCCACCCCGCCCCGACGACGCCCGCCGTGCACCAGCCCGCACGGCGGGCGTCGCCGTGCTCGGCGCCGCCCGGCCCGGCACGGGAGGGGCGGACTGGACGAGTGAGTGCTCACTCACTTATGATCGGCGGCGTGAAGGAGACGCGGAGCGGGCGGGCGCGGCCGATGAGCCGCGAGGAGCGCCGTGCCGCCATCGCGACCGCCACCATCCCGCTGCTCGTCCAGCACGGCGCGCAGGTCTCGACGCGGCAGATCGCCTTGGCGGCCGGCGTCGCGGAGGGCACCCTGTTCCGCGCCTTCGACGACAAGGTCGAGCTGCTGCGGACCGCCGCCGAGCGGGCGCTCGACCCGCGGGTCGGCGTCCAGGAGATCGAGGCGCTGCCGCGCGACGTGACGCTCGGCGAGGAGATGACCCAGGTCGCCCGCGTCGTCCTCGACCACGGCCGCCGGGTCCGCCGCGTCATGGTCGGCCTGCACACGCTGCTCGCCTCCGAGGAGGGCCGCCGGGCCGAGCAGGTCCGCGAGGCCCGGGGAGCCGACCTCACCGGCCGCCCGGTCCCCGGCCACGCGCCGCGCGACCTCGACCCGGGCGCGGAGCCCGTCCGCCAGCCCGTGCCGCACGGCCGGGGCCACCCGGCGATGCCCGGCCGGGACGCGCTGACCCGCGCGATGGCCGAGGAGCGGGCCGTCGTGGCCCGCCGGCTCGCGGCGTACGGTGCCGAGCTGCGGGTCGAGCCCGAGCGGCTCGCCCGCGTGCTGCTCGCCGCCGTGATGGGCCACGGCTTCCCCGTGCTGCCCGAGGATCCCGACGACGCGATCGCCGATCTCGTCGACGTGCTGCTGCACGGCGCCACCCGGACCTGAGGTCCGCGCGCCACCCGATCCGACGCCCGCCCCGCCGCGGACGCCGCACCGGGCCCGTCCTCCCCGGACCGGCCCGAGCCCCCCACCTCGCACACACCCGCCCCGGGAGTCCCATGCTGCTCCGCCTGCTCCGCGAGTACCTGCGGCCGTATCGCAGCCAGGTGGTCTACGTGATGCTGCTCCAGCTCGCGCAGACCATCGCCACCCTCTACCTGCCCACCCTGAACGCCGACATCATCGACAAGGGCGTCGCCGTGGGCGACACCGGCTACATCCTGCGGATCGGCGGGGTCATGCTCGGCGTCAGCCTGCTGCAGGTCGCCTGCTCGGTGCTCGCCGTGTACTTCGGCGCCCAGGTCGCCATGTCGTTCGGCCGCGACCTGCGCGAGGGGCTGTTCACCCGCGTGCAGGACTTCTCGGCCCGCGAGGTCGGGCAGTTCGGCGCACCGTCGCTGATCACCCGCACGACCAACGACGTCCAGCAGGTCCAGATGGTCGTGCTGCTGACGTTCACCATCATGGTGATGGCCCCGATCATGCTGGTCGGCGGCGTCGTCCTGGCCCTGCAGCAGGACGTGGCGCTGTCCGGCCTGCTGCTCGTCGTGGTCCCGGTGCTCGGGGTCGTCGTCGGGCTGATCGTGTCGAAGATGGTCCCGTACTTCCGGGTGATGCAGACGCGGATCGACGCGATCAACCGCGTCATGCGCGAGCAGATCACCGGCCTGCGGGTCATCCGGGCGTTCGTCCGCGAGCGCCGGGAGGCCGAGCGGTTCGCGGAGGCGAACGACGCGCTGTTCGACACCTCGCTGCGGGTCGGCCGGCTGATGTCGCTGATGTTCCCCGCGGTCATGCTGATCATGAACCTGACCAGCGTCGGCGTGCTGTGGTTCGGCGCCGGGCGGATCGACGCGGGGGACATGCAGATCGGCGCCCTGACGGCGTTCCTGTCCTACATCATGTACATCCTCATGGCCGTGATGATGGCCTCGATGATGTTCGTGATGGTGCCGCGGGCCGTGGTGTCGTCCGAGCGCATCACGGACGTGCTGGACACCGAGTCGTCGGTCGTGGCGTCGTCCGCCCCGGTGCGGCTCGAGCAGCCGCGGGGCCGCCTCGAGCTGCGGGACGTCGAGTTCCGGTACCCGGGCGCCGAGCGGCCGGTGCTGCACGGGATCGACCTCGTCGCCGAGCCCGGGCGGACCACCGCCGTCATCGGGTCCACCGGCTCCGGCAAGACCACGCTGGTGAACCTGGTGCCGCGCCTGTTCGACGCGACGGCCGGGACGGTGCGCATCGACGGCGTGGACGTCCGCGACCTGGCCCCGGACGACCTCTGGTCGCTCATCGGGCTGGTGCCGCAGCGGCCGTACCTGTTCAGCGGCACCGTCGCCTCGAACCTGCGCTACGGCAACCCCGACGCGACCGACGAGGACCTGTGGCACGCGCTCGAGGTGGCGCAGGCGCGGTCGTTCGTCGCGGAGATGCCCGGCGGGCTGGACGCCCCGGTCGCGCAGGGCGGCACGAACGTGTCCGGCGGGCAGCGGCAGCGCCTCGCCATCGCGCGGGCCCTGGTCCGCAAGCCGGCGATCTACCTGTTCGACGACTCGTTCTCGGCCCTGGACTTCGCGACCGACGCGGCGCTCCGGGCGGCCCTGGTGCCGGAGACCCGGCACTCGGCGGTCGTCGTGGTCGCCCAGCGGGTCGCGACGATCCGCGACGCGGACCGGATCGTCGTGCTCGACGAGGGGGCCGTCGTCGGCACCGGCACCCACGCCGAGCTGATGGACACCTGCGAGACGTACCGGGAGATCGTGTTCTCCCAGATCAGCGCGGAGGAGGCGGCATGAGCGCCGAGACGGAGAACGCCCCGGCCCCGGCACGGCGCCGGCCCCCGCGCGGCGGCGGCATGGGGCCGATGGGCGGCGGCATGGGCATGCCCGGCGAGAAGTCGCTGAACTTCAAGGAGTCCGGGCGCCGGCTGCTCGGCGTGCTGCGCCCCGAGCGGTGGAAGCTCGTCGCGGTGGTGCTGCTCGGCATCGCCTCGGTCGCGCTGGCCGTGAGCGGCCCGAAGGTGCTCGGCAACGCGACGAACGTCATCTTCAACGGCGTCGTCGGGGCCCAGCTCCCGGAGGGGGTCACGAAGGCCCAGGCGGTCGAGGGGCTGCGCCAGCAGGGGCAGGACCAGCTCGCGGACATGCTGTCCGGGATGGACGTCGTCCCCGGCGAGGGCGTCGACTTCACGACGCTGCGGAACCTGCTGCTCGCGGTGGTCGCGATCTACGTCGCGTCCGCGCTGTTCTCCTGGGTGCAGGGCCTCATCACGACGGGCGTCGTGCAGCGCACGGTGTTCCGGCTGCGCGAGGAGGTCGAGGCCAAGCTCGGCCGGCTGCCGCTGAAGTACTTCGACGCGCAGCCCCGCGGCGAGGTGCTCAGCCGGGTCACGAACGACATCGACAACGTCGCCCAGACCCTCCAGCAGACGCTGTCCCAGCTCATCACCTCGGTGCTGACCGTGGTCGGCGTCCTCGGGATGATGTTCTGGATCTCGCCGCTGCTCGCGGTGGTCGCGCTCGTGACCATCCCGCTGTCGGTGGTCGTGACCGCGGCGATCGCCAAGCGCTCGCAGCCGCAGTTCGTGGCGCAGTGGAAGTGGACGGGCTCGCTGAACGCCCACATCGAGGAGATGTACACCGGCCACGCCCTGGTGAAGGTCTTCGGGCGGCAGCGCCAGGCGGTCGGGGAGTTCCACGACCAGAACGCCGAGCTCTACCAGGCGTCGTTCAAGGCGCAGTTCATCTCCGGGATCATCCAGCCGGCGATGGGGTTCATCGCGAACCTCAACTACGTGATCGTGGCGGTGGTCGGCGGCCTGCGGGTGGCGTCCGGCGCGATGACGCTGGGCGACGTGCAGGCGTTCATCCAGTACTCGCGGCAGTTCACGCAGCCGATCACCCAGATCGCCTCGATGATGAACCTCCTGCAGTCCGGCGTCGCCTCCGCGGAGCGCGTGTTCGAGCTGCTGGACGCCCCGGAGCAGGAGCCCGACCCGGCCGAGCCCGCGCGGCTGCCGGAGCGGGTGCAGGGCCGCGTGGTGTTCGAGGGCGTGTCGTTCCGGTACGTCGAGGACACCCCGCTGATCGAGGACCTGTCGCTCGTGGCCGAGCCCGGGCAGACGGTCGCGATCGTCGGGCCGACCGGTGCGGGCAAGACCACGCTGGTGAACCTGCTCATGCGGTTCTACGAGATCGACGGCGGCCGGATCACCCTGGACGGCGTCGACACCCGGGCCACGACGCGGGACGCGCTGCGCTCGCAGGTCGGCATGGTGCTCCAGGACACCTGGCTGTTCGGCGGCACCATCCGCGAGAACATCGCCTACGGCGCCCCGGACGTGCCCGAGGAGCGGCTGGTCGAGGCGGCGGTGGCGACGCACGTCGACCAGTTCGTGCGGTCGCTGCCCGACGGGTACGACACCGTGATCGACGACGAGGCCGCGAACGTGTCGGCGGGGGAGAAGCAGCTGCTGACCATCGCCCGCGCGTTCCTGGCCGACCCCGCGATCCTCGTGCTGGACGAGGCGACGTCCTCGGTCGACACCCGCACCGAGGTGCTGGTGCAGCAGGCGATGAACGCGCTGCGGTCCGGGCGGACGTCGTTCGTCATCGCGCACCGGCTGTCGACCATCCGGGACGCGGACGTGATCCTCGTGATGGAGCACGGCTCGATCGTCGAGCAGGGCTCGCACGACGAGCTGCTGGCCGCGGGCGGCGCCTACGCGCGCCTGTACGCGAGCCAGTTCGCCGCCGCGGTCGCCGTCGACGACTGAGGCGCTCCACGGGACGGCAGCACCCGGGACCCCGGCACGACCGCGATCCCCGGGTGCTGCCGTCTCGTCGCGCGCGGGCGGGGCGGGCAGCCGGCCGGGCGGGGCGGAGGGCCCGCGGGACGCGCGCGGCGGGACAGTAGGGTTCCGCTCGTGACGACGCGCACCGTGGCGGACCCGCCGCGGCTCCACCGGGACCGGTTCACCCTCACGCTGTACGGCGGTTTCGTCATGTGGGGGTGGCTGCTGTACTCGTTCAACCCGAGCGTGCCCCTGCTGGCGCGCGAGCTCGGCGTGTCCAACGCCCAGGCCGGGCTGCACGGCACGGCGATGGCCGTCGGGGCGATCCTGGCGGCGGCCGTGACGCCCCGGGTCGTGCGGCGGCTGGGACGCCGGGCGGCGGTCGTGGGCGCCGGGGCCGTGCTGGCCGTCGGCACCGCGCTGCTGACCACCGGGACGGCCCTGGGCGTCACGCTCGGCGGGGTGGTGGTCATCGCGCTCGGCGGCAACGTCATGATCAGCGCCGCCCAGGCCGCGCTGGCCGACCACCACGGGCCCGCGGCGTCCGCGGCCGTGACCGAGGCGAACGGCGTCGGGTCGGGCATCGGCCTGGTCGGGCCGCTCGCGGTCGGCGCGTGCGTCGCGGCGGGCTGGGGCTGGCGGCCGGCCGTCGCGGTCACCGCGGTGCTCGCCGTGGGCACCGCGGTGCTGGTCCGCCGGCTGCCGGGGGACGGGGCGCTCGGCCGCGGCCTGCGTGCCGCCGACCCCGGGACGCACGTCCCCGCGGCGGTGCCCGCGGTGCGCGCCTCCCGGTGGTTCCTCGTGACCATCGTGGCCGCCATCGCGGTCGAGAACGCCACGACGTACTGGGCGACCGACCTGGTCCGGGAGCGCACCGGTGCCGGCGCGGGGATCGCGACCGCGACGACCGCCGGGCTGGTCGCGGGGATGACGCTCATCCGGTTCGTCGTCGGCCCGCTGTCGCTGCGGGTGTCCCCGGCGCGGCTGCTGGCCGCCGCGTTCGGCGTGGCGGTCGCGGGCTGGGCGGTGCTCTGGACGGCGACGTCCGCGCCGGTCGCGCTCGCGGGGCTGTTCCTCGCCGGGCTCGGGTACGGGGCGCACTACCCGCTCGGCATCTCCCTGCTGCTCGGGGCCTCCGGCGGGCGGACCGACGCGGCCCAGGCCCGGGCGACCGTCGCGGGCGGGCTGGCGATCGGCATCGCGCCGTTCGTGCTCGGGGCGCTCGCGGACGTGGTCGGGTCGCACACCGCGTTCGTCGTGGTGCCGGTGGTCGCCGTCGCCGGGGGTGTCGCGGCGCTCGCCGGGGCGCGGGCGTGGCAGCGGGAGCGGCCGGCGGTGCCGGTCCCGGCCTGACGCCCCGCCCCGGCGGGCCCCGCGACCCTCCTGCGAGGCTCCTGCGAGGCCCCGGGTGCCCACTGGAGGTCCGCCGCCGGCACGAGGCCGGGCGGCCCGACCTCCCGAGGGGGAGCGCATGTCCAGCACCAGCCCGACCGACCTGTTCGAGCCCGTCGGCGCGAGCACCGCGGAGGTCGCCGCGCGCGTCCTCGCCGCCAGCCTGGGGGCGCAGGAGCTCGCCGCCGTGCACGCCGGGGAGCGGCTCGGCTGGTACCGGGCGCTCGCGCAGCACGGACCCTGCACCCCCGACGAGCTCGCCGGCCGCACCGGCACCCACCCGCGGTACGTCCGGGAGTGGCTGGAGCACCAGGCGTCCTGCGGCTACGTCGCCGCCGAGGACGGGGCGTTCCGGCTCACCGCGGGCGCGGCGGAGGTGCTGTCCGACGCCGACTCCGCCGACTACCTGGCCCCGCTCGGCCGGATGCACGCCGCGAGCCAGCGGGTCGTCGACGACCTGCACGCGGCGTACCGGTCCGGCGGCGGCGTGTCCTGGGACCGGCTGGGCGCGGACGCCCGGGAGGCGCAGGCCGCGCTGAACCGGCCGTTCTTCCTGCACGGGCTGGCGGACCTGGTCGCGGGCGCGCTGCCCGGGCTCGACGCGCGGCTGCGGTCCGGGGCGCGGCTCGCGGACATCGGCTGCGGGGAGGGCTGGTCGTCGGTCGGGCTGGCGCTGGCGTACGGGGACCTCGAGGTCGTCGGGATCGACCTGGACGCCCCGTCGGTCGCTGCGGCCCGGCGGCACGCGGCGGTGCTCGGGGTGGAGGACCGGGTGCGGTTCGTCGCGTCGGACGCCGCCGCGGTGCGGGACACGGGGTTCGACGTGGTCACGGCGTTCGAGTGCGTGCACGACATGGCGGACCCGGTCGCGGTGCTCGCGGCAGCTCGGTCGCTGGTGGCGCCGGACGGCTGGGTCGTGGTCGCCGACGAGCGGGTCGCGGAGGAGTTCACCGCCCCGGCCGGGCCGATGGACCGGTGGTTCTACGGCTTCTCGCTGACGGTGTGCCTGCCGGACGGCCTGTCGCACGAGCCCAGCGTGGGCACCGGCACGGTGATGCGGCCCGCGACCCTGGACCGGTACGCCCGCGCGGCCGGGTTCTCAGGGGTGCAGGTGCTTCCGGTCGAGCACGACCTCTTCCGGTTCTACCGCCTGCTCGTGTGACGCGGCCGCGAGCCGCGCGACGGCCGACGCGAGGTCGGTGGACCGGCCCTCGACGGTGCACGCGGCGAGCCGGGCCGCGCCGAGGCGGTCCGCGAGCGCGGCGCGGGCGTCCGCGAGCGCGTCCGCCTCGACGCCGTAGGGCGCGGGGAGCTGCCGGGCGGTGACCGTGCCGAGCAGCCGGGCGGCCTCGGCGGGCCGGTCCAGCCGGACCAGGAGGGGGACGGCGTTGCGGAGCGCCGTGAGCAGGTGGGTGCGGTCGCCGGTCGGCGCCCACGTCCGGGCGAGGTCGAGCAGCTCCTCCAGGGCGCCGGCCGGGTCCGGGCGGCGGGCGACGGCGGCGACGGTCGCGGCGCGGGCCACGCCGGACAGGTAGCGGTTCCCGACGCGGTCGGCGAGGTCCCGGGCCTCGCCGAGCGCCGCGAGCGCGCCGTCCGGGTCGGTGCGGGCCAGCACCTCACCGGTGGTGAACGCCAGCCAGCCGCGGTCGCTGGGGGCGGACTGCACCGCGTGCGAGAGCGTGGCCAGGGCGGTGCGGGCGGTGGTCGGGCGGTCCCGGTACGCGGCGACGAGCGCGGGGTAGGTCAGGCCGATGACGCGGTAGTGCGGGTCCCCGGCGTGCTGCGCCTCCGCGGCGATCCGGGCGCCGTGCGCGACGGCCTCGTCGGTGCGGCCCTCGAAGAGCGCGAGGTCGGCGAGCACCTCCAGGGCGTGCAGCCGGTCGGCGGGGTCGCTCGCCGCCCCGAGCGCGGCCTCCGCGCGGCGGCCCGCGGCGGCGCGGTGGCCCTGCAGCAGCGCGCGGGCGGCGAGCGCGGCCAGCACGGCGGGGGCGTCCTCGCGGCCGGGCACGGGCCAGGCGAGGACGTCGGTGCGCAGCCCGTCGACGGCGTGCAGGTGCAGGGTGCGCGTCAGCCGGACGGCGAGGTCCGGGTCGTGCGTGGCGGACCAGGCGTGCGCGAGGCGCAGGTCCGGCAGGAGGGCGGACAGGCGGACCCGGGCGTCGGGCTCGGCTGCCCCGCGCAGGGCCCGGTCGGCGTCGCGGGCGACGTCGAGCAGCACGGCGGCGTGCCGCGCGCGGACGGGCTCCGCCGGGGGGCCGACGACGGCGCGCACCGTCTGCAGCATCCGGTACCGGGTCCGCCCGTCCAGGTCGTCCCGGACCAGGAGGGACGCGGCGGCGAGGTCCTCGGCGGTCGTCGGGGGCACGTCGAGCACCCGGGCCGCGAGCTCCGGCGGGCAGGCGGTCGCGAACACCGGCCAGCCGTCGAGGGCGCGTCGCGCGGAGTCGCCGAGGAGCTCCCGGGACCAGGCGACGAGCGCGGCGAGCGAGCGGTGCCGGGGCGGGGCGTCGCGGCGCGGCCAGACCAGCGCGTCCAGCCGGGCCTCGAGCACGTCGGCGAGGTCGGCGACGCTGAGCGTCGCGGTGCGCGCGGCGGCCATCTCCACGGCGAGCGGCAGTCCGTCGAGCCGGTCGACCACCCGGGCCACCGCGTCCGCGGCGCCGGCGGGCGGCTCGTGGCCGGACGCCGCGCGGGCGCGGTCCCGGAACAGCCGCGCCCCGGCGCCGGCGGCGAGCGGCTCCACGGGGACCACGTGCTCGCCGGCGACGTGCAGGGGAGTGCGGCTGGTGGCGACCACCCGCAGCGGGCCCGGCGCGGCGAGCAGCAGGTCGACGCACTCGGCCACCGCCGCGGACAGGTGCTCGCAGTTGTCCAGCACGAGCAGCAGGTCCTTGCGGGCCGCCCGCGCGAGCGCCTGCGCCGGGGCGTCCTCGGGGTCGGAGGACAGGGCACCGGCGACGGCGGTCGGCACCGCCGCGGGGTCCCGGACGGCGCCGAGCTCGACGAACCGCGCGGGCCTCCCGTCCCGGGCCGCCGCCTCCAGCGCGAGCCGGGTCTTGCCGACTCCGCCGGGACCGACGAGGGCGACCAGCGCCGTCGACGGCAGCAGCCCGAGCACGGCGGCGACCGCGTCCTCCCGGCCGACGAACGAGGTGCGCACCCGCGGGAACGGCGGGCCGTCCAGCACCACCTGCCCGTCCGCGCCGGCTGCCGCCGGGGGCCCGCGCCGCACGCGCTCCCGGGCCGGTGCCCCCGCCGCCGCCGGGCGCCGGGGCCGGCCCGCCGCGAGCGCCGCGGCGTGCGCGGACTGCAGGTCCTGCGACGGGAGCAGCCCGATCTCGTCGAGCGCCGCCGCGGCCCGCAGGTACGCCAGCACCGCCTCGCCCGGCCTGCCCTCCGCGGTGCGCGCCCGCACGAGCAGCGCCCACGCGCCCTCCCGGTACGGGTCGCCGTCCAGGGCGCGCTCCGCGGCCTCCGCCGCCCGGCCGGGCTCCGCCGCGAGCAGCGCCCGGGCGAGCGCCTCGTGCGCGGTGCGGCGCGCGGCGTCCAGGCGCTCGGCCTCCGCCTGCACCTCCGGCAGGTCGGCCTCCGAGCCGAACGCCGGCCCGCGCCACAGCGCGAGGGCGTCGGTGAGCACGGTCGCGGCCTCCTGCGCTGCCCGCGCCGCCTCGCGCACCGCGCGGTCGAACCGGTCGGCGTCCAGGTCCTGCGGGTCGAGGCGGTACCCGCCGGGCACGGCCCGCAGGTCCGGCCCGACCAGGGCCCGCACCCGGGACGCGTGCGAGTGCAGGGTGTGCTCGGCGCTCGGCGGCGGGCCCTCCGGCCACAGCGCCGCGATGAGCCGCTCCCGCGGGACGAGCGCGCCCCGGTGCGCCAGCAGCACGGCCAGCAGGGCGCGCTGACGGCTGCCGCGAACGGGTTCCGCCCCCTCCGCGGTCACGAGCTCCACGGGACCCAGGACCCCGTACCGCATGGGGCCGATGGTAGGGGCGCGGGCGCCGCGGCGGCAGGGGGTACTACCCGCGGGGTACCGTGCCAGGGCCGACCGCCGACCTGGGAGGGACCCGCCGCATGGCCCACGACGCACCCGCCGCCGCACCCGCCGCCGCACCCGACGCGACCCGCGCGCTGCGCGTGCTCGACGCCGCCGACCCGCGCGACGCCCACTGGCGGGACCTGTACCGCGACCTGCACGCGCACCCCGAGCTGTCCGGCCGGGAGCACCGCACGGCCGCCGCGCTCGCGGCGGAGCTGCGCGCGTCCGGGCTCGAGGTCACCGAGGGCGTCGGCGGCACGGGCGTGGTCGGGCTCCTGCGCAACGGGGACGGCCCGGTCGTCATGCTGCGCGCCGACATGGACGGGCTGCCGGTGCACGAGGAGACCGGCCTGCCGTACGCGAGCCGGCACACCGACGTGAACCCGGCGGGGGAGACCGTCTTCACGATGCACGCCTGCGGGCACGACATGCACGTGACGGCGCTCGCGGCGGCCGTCGACGCGCTGGCCGGCGCCCGGGACGCCTGGCGCGGCACCCTGCTCGTGGTCGGCCAGCCCGCCGAGGAGACCGCGGCGGGTGCGCGGGCGATGCTCGAGGACGGTCTGTTCACGCGGTTCCCGAAGCCCGACGTCGCGCTCGGCCAGCACGTCGGGCCGCTGCCGGCCGGGGTCGCGAACCACTCCCGGGAGCTGCTCATGGCGGCCGCCTGCACCCTCGACGTGACGATCCACGGGCGAGGTGGCCACGGCTCCCGTCCGCACGTGACGGTGGACCCGGTCCTGACCGCGGCCTACGCCGTCACCCGGCTGCAGGCCATCGTGTCCCGGGAGACCTCCCCGGAGGACCCGGTCGTGGTCACGGTCGGCACGTTCCACGCCGGCACGAAGTCGAACATCATCCCGGACACCGCGACGTTCACGGTGAACCTGCGCGCCCGGTCCGACGCGTCGATGGAGCGCGCGGTGGCCGCCGTCCGCCGGGTCGTCGAGGCCGAGTCCGCCGCCGCGGGCTGCCCGCAGCCGCCGACGATCGGGATGCGGGAGAACCCGCCGGCGACGGTGAACACCGCCGCCGTGGTCGACCGGGTCATGGCGGCGCAGCGCGCGGTCATGCCCGAGGGCGCCGTCCGCCTGGCCGAGCCGCTCATGGGCTCGGAGGACTTCTCCGAGTACGGGCTGCCGAAGGGCCGGTACGACGGCGACCCCGTGCCGTACGCGTTCTGGTTCTGGGGCGGCATGGACCCCGCGCTGTTCCCCGAGGGCTACGCGGCCGGGTTCTCGCCCGCCGTGCCCGGGAACCACACCGCGCAGTTCGCCCCGCTGGACGAGCCGACCATCGCCGCGGGCCGCCGCCTGCTGGTGGCCGCCGCGCTCGAGTTCCTCGCCTGACGTGCCCGCCCTCGACCTCGTCCACCTGACCGACCCGGCCGACGAGCGGCTCGCCGACTACGTCGCCCTGACCGACGTCGCGCTGCGCTCGCGGCACGAGCCGGCCAAGGGCCTGTACATCGCGGAGAGCTCGACGGTGCTCGGCCGGGCGCTCGCCGCGGGCCACCGGCCCCGGTCCGTGCTCGTGTCCCCGCGCTGGCTGCCGGACCTGGAGGCGATGCTGACCTCCCGCGACCCCGGCGACCCGCCCGTGCGGGTGTACGTCGCGGAGCCGGCGGTGCTGGAGGCGATCACCGGCTTCCACGTGCACCGCGGCGCGCTGGCCGCCATGCACCGCCCGCCGCTGCCGCCGGTCGCCGAGGTGCTGGCCGGCGCCCGCCGGGTGGCCGTGCTGGAGGACGTGGTCGACCACACGAACGTCGGCGCTTATCTCCCGATAAGTCAGCAACCTCCGAGCCGGGTCGTCGTCTTCGAGGACCTCGTCGACCATACCAACCTAGGTGCCGGGATCCGCGCCTGTGCAGCGCTGAACGCGGACGCCTTCCTCGTGACCCCCAGGTGCGCCGACCCGCTCTACAGGCGGTCGGTCAGGGTCTCCATGGGGACCGTGTTCCAGGTGCCCTGGACGCGCATTGACTCCTGGCCCCAGGGCGGCATGGACGAGCTCAAGGCCGCCGGGTACACGGTCGCGGCCCTCGCCTTGTCGGCGAGCGCCGTGAGTCTCGACGACTTCGAGCAGGACCTCCCCGACCGCCTGGCCCTCGTCGTAGGCACCGAAGGGCACGGGCTGAAGCCCGAGACGCTCGAGCATGCCGACGTCACCGTCAAGATCCCCATGGGCGGAGGAGTGGACTCCCTCAACGTCGCATCCGCACTCGCCGTCGCGCTCTGGGGGACACGCATCCGCACCCGCTGAAGGTCGGCGCCCGGCCGGGCGAGCCGCCGCCGCACATGTACTCGGGGTGAGCACCCCGACCGCGACCCTGTCCGGCACCCGCCGCCGGCCCGTTCTGGTGCTCACCTTCCCGCGGTACGCGCCCGTGCCCGTCGCCGTGAAGTTCCCGACCTACCCCGCGCCCAAGGTCTCGCGGCCCGGGAAGACCAAGGTGCACCGGGGACGACCCAAGACACTGACCGACTGGCTGCTCAAGCTGCCCGGTCGCCACTTCGACAAGCCGACCGGGTCGTGGATCGTGCACAACCCGGGGCCCGACGCAGACCGGGTGCTGTCCGAGCTCGGGTTCCAGCTCGACCTGTCCCACGGCGCCCGCGCCGGCGTCAGGGCCCTGGCCGACCTGGCGACCCCGTGGATCGAGACAGACCCCGACGACCCCTGGACCACGCACCTGTACCCTCGCTTCTCCGACGCCGGCGAGCACGTCCCGCTCGGGGCGGAGTGGGATCGCGACCAACTCCGGTGGCTCATCCACACCCCCGACATGCGCCACGTCGCCGCGGCGGGGACCAGCGTGCCCCGCACGGTGCTCGAGCAGGGGCGCTCCCTCGTGGACGGCGTGCACCGCGGAACGCTCGGCAACTCTCGGCCCGACTGGCCGATGCTGCTCGGCCTCATGCCGCGCGCACCCAAGAAGACCCCGGACGGTCTGCCGCCGCTTCCTGCCTGGGCCCGGCGCACCCTGTACGGCTACCAGCTGTCCGGGACCTATGCCATCGTCGGCGGGCACGCGTTCCTCTGCGACGAACCCGGGCTCGGCAAGACGATCCAGTCCATCGCCGCGCACGCGGTGGCCGGCACCCGGCGGCTGCTCGTCATCACCCCGCCCGTCGCCCTGACCAACTGGGTCCGCGAGATCGCGGCCTACGGGCTCGCCTACCCGGACAAGGACCCTGACGCCCGCCCCGAGGCCGGCACGACCGTCATGGTCTCTGCCGGCCGCAAGGTCCGGGAGTTCCCCGATCAGGGCGTGGTGGTGGTCCCGGACTCGCTGCTCGCATCCAGGCCCGAGCTGCGCGCAAAGCTGCGCGACTGGGCGCCCGACGGCATCACAGTCGACGAGTCGCACCGGCACAAGAACTGGGCCACGTCCCGGGCACGGGCCGTTCGGAGCGTCGCACAGGCTGTCACCGGCCTGCGCGTGCCGATCTCCGGCACCCCGATGACCTCCAACCCGTACCAGCTCGCCTCCCAGCTCGCGATCAGCGGGCACCTCGACACCATCTTCGGCGGGCTGCACCAGTACCTGACGGACTACTGCACCGTCGACCAGTACGGCCGGTTCAGCCCCCGCAAGCGGGCTCTCGAGCAGCTGAACGTCGCCCTCAGCGCGGGCGTGTGGGTCCGGCGCAACGCCTCCGAGGTCTACAACCGGGACCCGGACGGCCCGACCATGCCAGAGGTACTGCCTCCACGGGCGAAGTACATCGACCTCGACGCCACGGGCAGCGCCCTCTACCGGGCAGCCATCGTCAAGCAGCACGGCATCGTCGACGAGTGGCTCGACTCCCTGCTGCAGACCCCGTACGAGCGCAAGGCCGGGCTCGCGCACACTCCCACCGACGAGGAGGTCAGGGCCTTCGCGGCGAGCAACATCGGCTTCATCTCCCCGCTGCGCAAGGCCGCCGGGGTGGCCAAGGTGCCGGCCGCCATCGAGTACATCACCGACTGGATCGCCGCGCAGGACGCCGCGAGGCACGACCGGCCGCTGCTCGTGTGGTGCCACCACAACGAGGTCGCCACGGCCATGCGCACCGCGATCGAGGAGGCGGGCGCCGACGTCGCCGTGATCGACGGCGCCACATCGGCTGGCAACCGGGGCAAGATCACCGCGGACTTCCAGGCCGGGCGCTACAAGGCGCTGGTGCTGTCGATGCAGGCAGCCGGCGTCGGCATCACGCTGACGCGAGCGTGCGACAACCTCTTCGTCGAGTCCGACTGGGAGCCCACGACGCTCACCCAGGCGCGCGACCGGACCAAGCGCATCGGGCAGACGCGAGCGATCACGCTGACCACCCTGCTGGCCTCCGGCACCCTGGACGAGCACCTCCAGCGGGTCCAGCGTCGCAAGGCAGCCGTGCTCGACCCGGTTCTCGGCGGCGGCTACGACACCTCCGTCGCGACTCAGGAGACGGACGAACTCGCGAGCGTCGGCGGGATCATCGCCGCGATCGTCGCCGAGCGGGTGGAGGCACGCTCCAAGCGGTCCCGCACCACACGGGCCGCGGCCTGAGCCTCGGCCCGCGCAACGGCCGGCAGAGCCCGCCCGCACATCTACGCGGCATGACGGGTCAGCGCTTCGACGCCTCCGCACATCCGCGCACCCCGGCCGGGGTGCGCTCCGGCGGTCAGTTCTCGACCCGAGCGCGCGGCGAGGCGTCGATCACGCTGGACGACAGCCCGACGCGCGCCGACTGGTCAGCGGTGGTCCAGGACCGGGGGCGAGGCATCGCGATGGCGCTTCACGAAGTGACCGGCTGGCCCGTCGTCACCAGCAGCGCCGGCCAGTTCGCCGTTCGGACACCGAACGGCCGCGTCCTGCACTTGGGCGGGGTGGACAACCAGGCCACGTGGGCAGGTCGCTCCGGCGGGGCTGACCGGTCAGTGCTTGAGGTACCCGCCGTGGACCCGCCGCGTCCCACCCCGCGGTCCATGCAGCTCGCGGGCCAGTTGCTCGCGGAGCACAGCGAGGCAGCGACCGCCGCGGTGCCCCCGATCGGGGACTGCGACGAGCTGACCTTCACCGCAGAGCAGTGCCACAGGCTCGCTCAGGCGCTGCACGATGCGAGTGGGTGGGAGGTCGTCGTGGTCTCCGACGGCCCCCACGGCGTCGCCGGCTGGGTCCACGCCGGTGTGCGGACCCCCGGTGGCCAGATCCTGGACGTCCACGGCCTGCAGGACGAGCAGCTGTGGATCGTGGACTGGGCCGAGCACTGCGACGCGGTCGCCGACGGTGAGGAGGCCTACGACCGTGACGACGTCGGGGTGTTCCCAGCCACCGACCACGGATGGACCCCAGAGCACGGGTGGGCGTTGGGCGACAGTGCACCGCTGTACCCCGACATCGAGAAGCGCGCCGCCCAGGTCGCCAGCCTCCTGCTCGAGCAGTACCGGCACGCCGAGGCCGCCTGAGCGGCCGGTGCCGCACGCAGAGAACGTCGGGGCGGACCCGGCTCTGACCGATCCTGGAAAGGCAGCGCTCGGCGTGGCCGGCGCCGCGGCGCACACGCCGCCGCACATAGCCAGGAGATGAGCGAGCACACCCCCACCAAGACACTGCTGGCACGACTGACCAACCTGCAGCGCGTCACCCTGGAGCAGGAGCTGGCAGCCGGGGGAGTCGTCGCCTACGGCCTGGCCCCGGTCGGCACGATCGAGAACCGCTACGTCCTGGAGGTGCTGCGCCAGGTGGAGCCCGATGGACTCACCGACCCGAATGCGCTGCCGTGGCAGGTCGTCCAGCGGTTCTGGCACGGCTGGCGCGAAACCTCCCGTCTCGGCCTCGCCCAGGCGACGCTCCGTCTCGCGACCCTCCGCGAGGCGGGAGGTGTGCGTGTTGCCGAGCTGCCCGCCATGCCAGCAGGCTTCGCCGGCTGGAGGTAGCTCGCTGCAGGTCATCGGCGGTTCGGCACCGTTCTGATGCATACTTGGAACGGATGTTCGAATCGGACGAACCTGGAGGTCAGGTGCACCGGCACCCGCTCCCCACCGCCGAGCACACGTTCGAGCGATCACTGACGGGAGCCGATGGCTCCACGCTGCAGTGGTCGATCCGCGCTGCCAACCCCCGGCACGGCGGCGCCCACCTGGACTACGCCGAAGCCCGCGACGGCACCGTCACGATCACCTCGATCACGGTCCACCCGAACCTCGCCCGCGCCGGCATCCAGCGCATGCTCGTCGACGCGCTCGCCGAGCACCACCGCAGCCACCTGCGTTGGCGACTGGCGCCCGCGCTCGCCCGCGGCGCGACCGGCCCTGCCGCGCCGTTCTGGGCCCGGGTGGCTGCCGACCACATCCTCGCCCTCGCCGACCAGGACGGCGTGGAACTCGACCTCACCGGCTGAAGGGCGGCCGCGCGCCGCACATCCAGCAAGGGTGAGTACCCGTATCGCCCCAGCGTTCCGGCTCGCTGCCGGGACGGACCTCCCGGCAGTGCTTGACGCACACCGACCCGCGCTGGACGTCGTGCGGGACCGGCTCGACGCCGAGGAAGTGGTCGGCGTCGCGGTCTCCGCCATCGACACCGCTCTCGTCTTCCGACTGCCCGCGCCCGTCGCCGTGCTCGCGCTGAGCCATGCCTCCGTGATGAGCGAACGGGCCGCAGAAGACCCCCGGCTCCACTGGTCTGACCCTCACCACCTGTCCGTCTGCTGGGCGGTCGATCCGCAGACGCGGGACGTCGGGGCGCTCGTGCTCCGCGGCCACCGACGCCTCGCCGACGCGGTCGCGACCATCCCGGAGTTCACGGAGTTCAGCTACTGGAACGACACCGACCCGCCAGTGGGCACAACCGACGAGCAGTGGGTGATGCGACAGGCGTTCTGGCAGCGGGTGATCCCGTCGGGGCGCCCGTCGGACAGCATGCGGGAGTGGGTGCACCGAGAAGGTCCCCTCGCACCCCTGTCCCTGGTGCAGGAGCAGGGCACGCCGACACCGACGGCCCTCGCCTGCGTCCCGTCGCGGGCCGCGCGCGCCACATCGATCTCCCGGCGCGCTCTGACCTCGGCCGCGACCCGCGCTCACCCACAGGTCGCTCCCATCCAATGCGTCGTGGCCGCGATGTCAGCGCTCTCGCGAGGTCTCGCTCCAGAGGTGACCGCCGCTGCGCGCGCGCTCGTGGGAGAGATCGGCCCGCGCGAGCTCACCGGCGCTCGTCGGCCGTGCGTTCCAGAGCTCGACGAGCGGGTCGCGGACCTGCAGCGCGCCGCGCGGCGTGCTGCGGCCGACCTGGAGCTGGGCTCATGAGACCCGCACCGAGATGGCTCGTCTGGACCACGGACCGTGACGACGAGGGGGAGGAGACGTACCTGCTGTTCGCGCCGCACGACCACGAGGGCGTCCGCAGGCGCCGTGCGCAGGAGATCGCCGCAGGCCAGGTGCTCTCCGTCACCGCGGGGGCGGCGGCCGGGTTCGTCCTAGGCCCTGCCGTCGGCGCCGCGCTCTGGGCATTCCTCGCAGCCGCAGCGGCCGTGCTCACCATCGACTCGACCTACGGTCGCGCGACCATCCGAACCTCCTGGACACCGCTGCTCGCGGATCTCGAGCTCGCCCGTCGGCGTGCGCCGCACCTCCTGCCCGACCTCCACGAGCGCGCTTGGGGAACGCTCGCACCCGGGACCGTGAGCAGCTACCGCGACTCGGTCGCACGGGCAGCGGAGCTCAAGGCACTGCGCGCACGCCTCGCTGCAGAGGTCACCGCGCAGGGTGTCAGCGAACTCGACGCGTTCATGCGGTCGATGTGAACAGCAGCTAGCCCGCCCGAGCGAGCTCGCACCCGACCTAGCGAGCTGCAGCTAGCCCAGCGGGGCGAAACACCATCTGAGCTGCACGAACGCCGCACATCCGGCCGACGTGACAGCCCCCGCAACCTCCCGCAGCCCGCTGCGCTACGCCTCCCTGTTCACCGGGATCGGCGGCTTCGAGGTCGGTATCCACGCGGAGACCGACTGGGAACCAACGGTCATGGTGGAGTTCAACAAGAACTGCCAGCGCGTGCTGTCACGGCACTTCCCGAACACCCCGCTGATGGGAGACATCCGTGACGTCGCTGCCGCAGACCTGGGCCGCCCTGACATCGCCTTCGCAGGCATCCCCTGCCAGGACCTGTCCGGCGCCGCTCCACATCGCCTCGGCCTCGCCGGCGCCCGCTCGGGCATGTTCTGGGAGTTCGCCCGCATCCTCGACGAGCACCCCGAGCACGAGCGCCCACGATGGGTCGTCATCGAGAACCCCGACGGGCTTCTCCGCAGTCCCGGCAGAGGCAAGGACGGCGTCGACCGGACCGGGTGGGACGCAGCCACCGTCTTCGGTGTCCTGGAGGAGCTCGGGTATGGGTGGGCATACCGGGTGGTGGACGGGCGACACCTCGGCACGCCCCAGCGACGGCGTCGAGTCCTCGTGGTCGCCCATCGTGGAGGCGACCCCCGACCCGCATGGGCCGTTCTGGGTGACGAGCAGCGAGGCGGCGAAGCTGCACGCCCGGGTGTCCTCGGCCGGAACGCGCGCGGACCCCGCCCTGCTCTCAGTCCTGTCGGACCTGATGGCGCCCTGATCTGGCGCAAGTCCGCACGTGCCCGCACCTCCCTGGTCAAGGGCGGGTACGAGACCTGGGTCGCCGATGGCGACGGGAACACCCTGACCGGGTACGACGGCGGCGGCCCGCTGCGCCAGACCCACCTCATCGCCCAGGCCGGGCGGCTGCGGACCCTGAGCGTCACCGAGTGGGAACGGCTGCAGGGCTTCCCGGACGGCTGGACCTCTGACATGCCGCTGACGGCCCGATGGACGGCGCTGGGCAACGCCGTGCACACCGGCACCTCCGCCTGGCTGGCACGCCGTCTCGCCGTTGTCGACGCGGCCGTCCCCCTGGTCGGCGCCTAGCGGGCCCTGCCGCACATCCTCCAGGTGACGCCCAGCCAGCCAGGAGGAACCCCATGAGCACCAGCCACATGCCTGACGGCCCCGGGTACCGGCTGCCGCCGGCGCGCCCCAACCGCCGCAAGCTCGAGCAGGAGGAGATCCGCCGTGGCGACCGGGCCCTGCGGGCGACCACCTGGGGGTCGGCGTTCGTCGGCGCCATCCTCGGGCTGCTGCTGGGTCCGGGAGGCCTTGACGGCGCGATCGCCAGCCCGCTGTTCGCGGTCGCGGCGCTCGGGGTGTGTCGGGGCGCCGACGTGTCCACAACACCGGCCGCGGTCCGCTCCGGCGCGGTGATCGGCGGGCTCATGGGAGCCGCGGCCGGGCTGATGGCCGGGGCCTTGTTCATCGGGCAGTGAGGCGGTCGCGGCCCGTGCCGCACATCCACCGGTCAGAGCCCCCGACACGAGAGGTACCGCCGTGAGCACCACCGTCGACCTGTCCACCACCGGTGGGCGGCTGCGCGCCATGCTCGAGGCGACCCCGGGCGCCCGAGGCGCCATCACCACCACGTTCGGCTGGTCCGAGGACGAGCTGGACGCCAGGCTGGCCGGTGACGACCCGGAGCTGGACGGCTCCGACATCGTCGGCCTGTCCGACGAGCTCTCCGTGCCGATCCCGTGGATCCTCGGCCAGCAGCCCAACCCGCTGCAGGTCCTGGTCCGGCTGAGGGTCAAGGCGCTGACCCCCACCCAGGAGCTGGTCATGGAGGTGCTCGCCGCCCGGCACCGGCTCGGGGAGCAGCGGTGGACCTTCGAGCCCGAGGTCCGCCCGGCGCTGCGCGCGCTGGAGGACGGCGGCCTGGTGCAGATCCTCGACGGACACAGCACCGGCAGGGTCGGAGCGCGCCTGTCCGCCGCCGGGCT